>NZ_SSOI01000015.1:0-104427 GCF_029873175.1 Pseudomonas sp. BN505 | reverse complement strand
TCATCAGCCCTGCGCAAACGGCACATGCGCCAGCTGGACATGGCCGAACTGATCGCCGGCAATCAGGCGCCGTCCACCCAGCCCCATGTGTTGCCGGTCAGTGCCCTGCAAACCTGGGTCGAAGACTTCAAGCCAACCGAACGGCGCATGCCGCTGACCTGGAGCAGCGACCCGGTCACCGAAACCTTGCCTATCGGCAACCTGGTCGCCGTGGCGCGTCACTACCCCTGGACCCAACCGAAGGTACCGGTGGTGGTAGCACTCGCCGACGCCGAAGGCATGGCCCTGGACCTGAGCCTGTCGGTCTCGGCCTACCAACATCAAATGCGCGACCTGATGCCCGCCGAGCAACTGGCACACACAAAACCCGCGCAACCTCCCGAGCAGGAACGCGTGCCGGCGTGCTACCGCCTGGATGCCGAGCAACTGAGCGTGCAAAGCCGCGATTTCCACCATCGCAACCTGGTGGGCATGCTGCTGAACAAGACGCTGGAAAGCATGTACCCGGCCGATGCGCCTTCACCTGAACTGGCCGCCTTCAGGCTTGGCACGGAGCGGCGTGGCCCTGCGCTGTCTGCGGCCGAGTCACATTTCCAGGCCCTCACCCATCAGGATTACTCCCCCCACGGCGCGCGCCTGGCGCGGCGCATCGATAGCGCCAAATACCGGCATTTCCTCGCCGAGCGCGATGAACTGGAACGGCGTATTGCAGCCCTGCGCAACCTGGCCTTGCAAGCCAGCAATGATCATGACGCCTGGCTGGCCACTGCCGAATCGCAACATATCGACAACCCCTACAGCCTGGCAGCCGCGCTGGCGTGTTACGACCGCGACGAACGCACCTCCGCCCGCGGTCTGGAAATCTCGCTGGCTTTGCTGATTCACCCGATGGGCCAGCCGACACCCGGCACCGAAGAGCATGACCGACGCTTCAAACGCCTGGAGCAATGGCTGGACCAGCACGACAGCCCGCTGTACACCGCCTTGGCGCCGTTCAACCCGTTCAAGGACAAGGCGGATTCGACCGGCTCTTTGTTCGGCGCCAGCGACAACGTAATCGAAGGATTGGCGGGTCGCTTCCCGGCCATGGCCGACATCACCGACCTTACCGCCCAGGCGGTCAATACCGTAGTGCTCAAGCGCCTGCATGGCCAGACACGGTGGGATGCCAGTCATGGCCTGCGTCAGCAGGTGCTGTTGGCGGCACGGGAGGCGAATGCCGAGAAGGCGTTGGGGTTGTTGGCAGCGCGCTATCGAATCACCGAACAGGCCATCACGGAAAATCCATTTAGCCAGGAGGCACAGAAGTATTTGAAGAGCGGTATGGCGCAGGTTGAGGAAATGAAACAACTGCGCATCTCGGGTAGCCGGACAATATCGATAGAACTGACCACCACTGCGCGAGTGAAGCCCAACTTTCTCGGGTTGCTCACCTCGGGCGGTGGCGGTGGTTTGAACGCGGGGATGCTGTGGTTCAACATCTTATCGCTGAAGACGGCCTATAACAGCCTGCAAAAGAACGATGCACCGGAATACACCTTGGGCTTTGCTTCATCGATTTTCGGAGTGATCGGTGCAGCGGCGGCGACGATGGTCAGCGTGCGAGCAACGCAGAAGGCTGTAATGCTGAAATTGAGTCAGACCGCACCAGGCATGGCCTTTGGCAATGGAATTATCAAATTTCTAAGCAGCAATCTGTTTGCGCGTTTGGCTGGTTATCCGGCAATAGCATTTAGTTTTTTCGCGGACAGTGCTAAGGCGCTGCGACAGCATAACAACGGTAACCTAACTGCAGCCAGTTACACGATGGCTGGTGGTTTCACCATGGCTATTGGCTCCGCTGTCGCCCTTGAAGCAGGACTGGCCGTTGCCGGCGTGACATCAGTTGTGCCCTTTGCCGGATGGGCCGCAGCTGCTCTTGTTCTAGTAGGCGTAGCCATCATTGCTGGAGGCCTTTACCTACACGCCAAGGCCCATGAGCACCTTCACAGCCCAATTGAGTTGTGGGCAGCACGCAGCGTCTTCGGTAATCGAATCAATGATGGGGAAGTGCACCCAGACATTACCTTGGACTATGAGCAAAAACTTCCTGCTTTCGGGTCGCTACAAACTGAAGTCAAAGCTTGGCACAACGAGCATTACGGACCAAAACTACTATCGGCCGAACAGGCCCTGTCACTCGGCCTACCTAAAGTTGACACTAAATGGCATCGAAATGATCACTGGTCTCCGCCCAACTGGACTGCCATCACCCATAACGAAGTACCCACACCTCAACCAACCGTTGAGTTCACCGTGCTGCTGCCTGGCTTTGTGCTTGGGGTAAGCGAATGGTCAGGAAGTTTGAGCACCCTACATGACGACCAAGGAATGCACGTATTCCCAGCTGCCCCGACCGGCCACATGGTAGGTGGTGGTTTGGTTCTTCATTTCGAGAACACACTGGCCAACCAAAGTCATGTCTCACTGCATTTATCTTACAGCGCCAATCAAGGTTTGGACGAAGACAATGAGACCCAATCAATCTTTCATCTGAAGCGTTAATTATGGCAACCATCTGGATATTCGATTCAAAGTCAGACTCTGGGCACAAACCTGCAATTGGAGGGCAGCTGGCAAACGCATCCGGAAATATCTTATGCCTGCGAAACCCATGGGTAACAGACTCCGTATTCATGGGAAAACTATACTGCGCAATAACAGTCATATCACTCATCGGATTTTACCCTCAAATCCTCCCAATCACCTTAGACCTCTACAATAAAAACGCTGCATTAATGCTTTTGTTCTTAATTTCTCCATTTCCTTTCGTTCCATTTCTAATTTATCGTATTTATTTTATAAAAAACTTATCAAACTTTTGCCTCAACCGCTCAACCCAAAAAATCTACTACCGACGCTTGAGCAAAGTATTAGTCTTCGAGTGGAGCAATACCGGAGGGGGCGTATTCAAACGCACCGAATACGGCGGCTCATCCTTCAGCACCAGCTACGCCCTCGCCTTCGCCCCTCGCCGAGCGGATGGCAGCCTCCACCAAAAAGACTGCCTCTGGGTCGACAGCAACGAACCCACCGAACCCGGCGTCAAACACGTCGCTGAAGTCTGGGAATACCTCCGTCATTTCATGGCCCACGGCCCGGACAAACTCCCCCCGCCCAGCGAACCCAACTGGTGGCACAAACCGCTGCACGCCATCTGCCTGACGCCGGCAGAAGCCTGGCAACACTACGCGCCCTGGCGAACCGGCGAACCTGGTGAAATGCAGGGCAAAAAGAACTGGCAACTGCCGTTCTGGGCCCTGCTGTTCCCCTACAACCTGACCGTTGCCCTCTGTTGGTACTTCGTCTGCAAACTATTCAACGTCCGAGCAGCGCCACCGCCCCCTGCAGCCTTCGAAGAAGCCCCTGTTCACCCAAAGAGAAAGAAGTGCAAATGAGACCCATCGTACTTGTAGGCCATCGTCATAGTTGCCCGCTCCATGGCGAAGGCACCGTGCAAACAGGCGCAAGCGCAACATTTGTGGATGGCAGGGCCGTCGCACGGATGGGCGACCGCATCAGTTGCGGCGCCGTCATCGAAACCGGCGCTGCCTGCACGATGATCGAGGGCCAACCAGCAGCACGAGAGGGAGACACCACCAGCCACGGAGGGACTTTGATCGAGGGGGACCAGGGTTGGCTCATTGATTGAAAGTAAATACCGGCACTGAGCCGAGGCCGGTTAAACGCCAGAACCCAAACGAGATCATTCCCCTAACTCTAAAACCTGTCAGTCACGTGATTAGGCCGTCTTTCGGCCCAATCACCCAACAAGCGCTCACAGGCAGTTTAACCAACGGTAATTCCCTGAGACCAATAGTTCCTCCGGCGTCAGAATATCCTTACACAAAGCTCATAAAACTAAACAACTCCACGATTCACAAAGCCATGGTGGTTAACCAAGAAAAATCCTTCAAATTATTTCGCCGCTTGCATTTCCGTTCGGCAACCCTTAACACTAACCCCATCAGCCGATGGAGATTAACCATGTCCCGCCTCGCCGAGTTCCGCGCCCTCGAACGACTACTCGCGACCAAAAAGTCCGAACTCTCATTCATAAAAATCGACCCGCGCCTCATCCGCGAATTCGAGTTCGAAAGCAAACTCCACAACCTGCTTGCCGAATATCAGTTCAATCTCTCGAACATACTGGCCATCATCGAGAGTGAAATCGCAACCCAGGGTTACGGTGTCTATCAACAACCGCCCCCGGTCGTATCGCCCGCACGTTACAGGGCTCGGCAAAGCAAATACTACATAAACCCTCATACCGGGGAGGAAGTAGAAGCAAAAAGCACCCTGCACAAAACCGTAAGGTTGTGGATAAAGCAGTACGGCCGTGCCGAGGTCGAAAGCTGGGCAACGGCATGGTCGGTATGCACGCACAAACCTGGCCTGTAGCCATTGCTGTGCAGCACAGCCTGCCCTTCCCTGCCTGGCCTGCGCCCATCAAGCAACAAGGGTGAAAGCCTTCTACCCTTTAATGACGTGAATCCCTGCCGCGCCCACAGGGCAACGCAACCGTTCGGTAACCGAACAGTAGCCCGTCTCTCGAATTGACGCTGCCGCCTTCACTGCGCACCATGCACCGGCCTTGCGTGCCCCCTGCCTGGGACTTGGTCACGCACCTGTAGTACCGCAGCTGAATACAATTTCAAGAAACGAGCAGTTTATGAACCACACCAAGACCACCCCCGCCGCGCCCCGGATGCACAAGGGTTCGATTGGCGACAAGCTTCGTGGCGCCTTCGGCGTCGGCAAGACCCGTTGGGGCATGCTTGCCCTGGTGTTCTTCGCCACCACCCTGAACTACATCGACCGAGCCGCCCTTGGCATCATGCAGCCCGTGCTGGCCAAGGAGATGAGCTGGACGGCGATGGACTACGCCAACATCAACTTCTGGTTTCAGGTCGGCTATGCCATCGGCTTTCTGCTGCAGGGCAGGCTGATCGACAAGGTTGGGGTAAAACGCGCCTTCTTCTTCGCCGTACTGCTGTGGAGCCTGGCCACTGGCGCCCATGGCCTGGCCACTTCGGCGGCCGGCTTCATGGTCTGCCGTTTCATCCTGGGCCTGACCGAGGCCGCCAACTACCCGGCCTGCGTGAAGACCGTGCGGCTGTGGTTCCCGGCGGGTGAACGGGCCATCGCTACCGGCCTGTTCAACGCCGGCACCAACGTCGGCGCCATGGTCACCCCGGCCCTGCTGCCGCTGATCCTCGCCGTGTGGGGCTGGCAGGCCGCGTTCATCGCCATGGGCAGCCTGGGCCTGGTGTGGGTGGTGTTGTGGGTGTTGAAGTACTACAACCCTGAAGACCACCCCAGCGTGCGCCAGAGCGAGGTGCAGTACATCCAGCAGGACGATGAACCCGAGCCTACCCGCGTGCCGTTCAGCCGTATCCTGCGCCTGCGTGGCACCTGGGCGTTTGCGGTGGCCTATGCGATCACCGCGCCGGTGTTCTGGTTCTACCTGTACTGGCTGCCGCCGTTTCTGAACCAGCAATACAGCCTGGGCATCAACGTGACCCAGATGGGCATCCCGCTGATCATCATCTGGCTGACGGCGGACTTTGGCAGCATCGGCGGCGGCATCCTGTCGTCCTGGCTGATCGGCCGTGGCGTGCGGGCCACCACCGCACGGCTGGTGTCGATGCTGATCTTTGCCTGCACCATGGTCAGCGTCGTCTTTGCCGCCAACGCCAGTGGCCTGTGGGTCGCAGTGGCCGCCATCTCGCTGGCGGTCGGCGCGCATCAGGCGTGGACAGCGAATATCTGGAGCCTGGTCATGGACTACACGCCCAAGCACCTGGTGAGCACGGTGTTCGGCTTCGGCAGCATGTGCGCGGCGATTGGCGGGATGTTCATGACGCAGATCGTCGGCAGCGTGCTGACCGCCACCAACAACAACTATGCCGTGTTGTTCACGATGATTCCGGCCATGTATTTCCTGGCGCTGGTGTGGATGTACTTCATGGCACCACGCAAGGTCGAGAGCGCCTGAGGGCGCTAGCCACTTACCTCTACGGGGCCCTTGCGGGCCCTTTTTTTGGTCTGATGATCAGACCGTGAAAGCGCGTTTTCTGGCGGGGCAGCGTTGATTGCAAGGGGAAACACAAGTCCTGTAGGAGCAGCCTTGCGCTGCGAAGAGGCCATTGCAGCCGAAGATAATCTTAAGCCTTACCGGCCTCTTCGCATCACAAGGCTGCTCCTACAGGGGTTAAGCGGGAGACTGCGTGGTGGTTCCGAAATCAGACGGTGGCCAGCACCGCCATGGCCTTCTCCAGCGCTATGCACGCGCGCTGTTCGCCGCTGATGCCTTGCTCCAGCAGCTGCCGTGTGGGGATTTCCAGGCTCAGCGGCACGGTGGGCGGCAGGCCGCGCAGCAGGCTGACCAGGTCGGCATCGCCGTCACCAGGGAAGCGCCGCTCGTTTCGCGCCTGCCGCAGGATCTCGTCCATGTCGGCGGGTACCGGGCCGGCGACGTCGCACAGCTGGGCGTAGCGCATGCGCTGCGGCGCCAGTTGTGCCAGGTCGTCCAGCGAAGACCGGGAGCGATTGAAGTGGAAGGCATCCACCAGCACGCAGCCATTGCTGCGGTCGGCGTTGGCCACCACCCGCATGGCCTGGCTCAGGTCGCGCACATCGGTCCAGGGCATGAACTCCAGATGCGGGTAAATGCCATACCCCGCTGCCAGGTCACACAACGCGGCAAAGCGCTCGGTCAGACGGGCTTCATCCGGGTCGTTGCCGGCCACCAGCAGCTCTGTGCCACCTAGCTCGGCGCCTACCGCCAGAATCGGTTCGAAATCGGCCACGCTGGTTTCGGGCTTCAGGCGCAGTATTTCCAGGTCGAGCACCTTGATACCGGTGTCGCGCAGGCGCGCCTGGGTTTGCCGGCGCAGGTCGGCGTCGGCCACAAGCGGGAAGTGCTGCTCCTGTTCGGTGGCCGGCACCAGGCGCAGGCCAACGTGGCTGTAACCGGCGCGGGCAGCTGCCTCAACCATGTCCGGCGGGGACAGTTCGAGCACCGTCAGGGCGGCGAGGGAGAAAATTCGATCAGTCATCGTTCGTCACCAAAAATAACTCAAGGTCGGCTTAGGCAATCTGCTCGGGGGCACAGGCCCGGCCGCTTTGCGCCGCCTGGCGGATGGCTTCGATCAGCGCCAGCGTGCGGCCACCGTCGGCAGCGTCGATCAGCGGCGCCTGCTCACCGCGGGCAACCCGCACGAAATGCTGCAACTGCAGGGTCAATGCCTCGCCATCAGGAATGGTTTCTTCGCTCTGCAGCAGCGGCGTGTGCCAGCCAGACCCCGCCTCGGCGTAGTGCCAGCGCTTGAGCTGGGGAATACTCAGCGCCCCTTGGGTGCCAGCCAGCAGGTAGCAAGGCTGGCCATCCTGGCGCGGGTAGATCGGGCTTTCGCCGGAGTCCAGCTCCCAGCTCCACGGCGCGGCCACCGCGTCGGAGCCGGTCAGGCTGCCCAATGCGCCGTTGGCGAACTGCAACAGCACCGCGGCGCTGTCTTCATTGGCAAAACCGCGTACATCGTTGCGGGTGAACGCCTGCACCTGCACCACCTCGCCGCAAAGATGCCGCAGCAGGTCGAGGTCGTGGATCAGGTTGGTCAGCAAGAAGCCGGCCCCCGGCTCGCGACGCCATGGGGTGTCGAAGTAGCTGTCTGGCTTTTGCAGTTGCCACAGCGCGGTGACATTGATAAGCCGGCCCAGCTTGCCGTCGGCAATCACCTGGTGCGCCTTGGCGATCAGTGGATTGTGCCGCCGGTGATGGCCGACCAGCACTGGCACACCCCGGCTGCGCGAGCCCTCTACCAATGCACGAACTTCATCCAGGTGCACGCCCACCGGCTTCTCGACCAGCACTGGCACGCCGGCCTCGATGCAATCCAGCGCGGTAGCCACATGCAGGTTGTTCGGGTTGGCAACGATCACCGCCTCGGGGCGCACACGCTCCAGCATCTGCCGGTGGTCGGCAAAACAGGGCACGCCGCACTCGGCGGCAAAGGCCTCGGCCTGCGGGCCCGGGTCGGCCACCGCGCACAATTGGGCTTGCGGCACGTTACGCAGGTGCTGATAGTGCTGGCGGCCCATGATGCCGGCGCCAATCAAGGCAATACGAAGGGGTGCATTCAACAGCCTGTCCTCTTGTCGTTGTTTTTTGGCAGATTCTGAAACTGAATTCCAGAATCAACACTCGACAATTTAGAACCAAGTTCAGCTTTTCAGAAGAACCGGCAGAACAGACTGTGCGGTAATCGACCAGTAATGCGCCTTCAGGCAAACAATTCGCTTGCCCGGCTGGCTGCAGACAGCTCTTGCGCCGCCGCCAGCAACAGCGGCGCCAGCTCTGCCAGGCGGCTTTGCGCCATCCGTGCGCTAGGCCCGGCGATGCTCAATACGCCAATCACCTCGTCCGTTTGCGGGCGACGCACCACCGCCGCCAGGGCCGAGGTACCGATGGCCGAGGTTTCCTCCACCCAGGCATATCCCTGCTCGCGGGCACGGTGCAGGTAGGCAAGCAGTTCCTCAGTGGAACGTGGTGCGTTGGGGCCGAACTGCGCAGGGTCGGCAATGCCCTGGCGCAACACCATCTGCAGCGCCTGTTCATCGTCCAGGCTGGCCAGCCAGGCATGCCCTGAAGCGGTGTAGAACAGTGGCGCATCGCGGCCCATGTCCGGGTCGTAGCGCAGCCCGGAGCGGGCGCCCTGGGACTTGGCGATCCAGGTCTGGCGGGTACCGTCGATCACGCCAAGGCGCACCAGTTCGCCGCTGTCCTGGGCCAGGCGGTCGAGAATCGGCTGGATGATGTCGGCACCGTTGCTGGACAGGTAACGAAAGCCCAGGGCCACCAGCTTGGCCGACAGCTGGTAGCGGCTGTTGTCGCGGTTCTGCCGCACGTAGCCTAGCCGCACCAGCTCGGTGAGCATGCGGTGGGCCGCGCTTTTGGGGATGTCCAGGCGCTCGGCCAGGGTTTGCAAGGGCAGCCCCTGGGGTTCGCCGGTAAGGCTCTCTACAAGACTGAAGGCGCGTTCGATCTGACTACCAGCCATGACACAGTTCCCTGATTTTTTTGCGGATTCTAGAAGATGATTCCATATGAGCGGTAGAGCGCGCAGCCAGCCTGCCGTGAAATGTCCGGTTATCGCCCAGTAGTTGCCCTTCCAGGCTGCCAGGCCATTGCGGGCCGACCCACTGCGGATAAAAATATGGAACCTTGTTCTAATAACAAAACAGGAACGCCGCAATGCCTTCTGCTGCTCTCGATACCGAATACGATGTACTGGTCATAGGCTCTGGCGCCGCCGGGCTGGCTGCGGCCGTGACAGCTGCCTGGCACGGGCAGAAGGTGATCGTGTTTGAGAAGGAACCCGTGTTTGGCGGCGCCACCGCGTGGTCGGGCGGCTGGGCATGGGTGCCACGCAACCCGCTGGCCCAGCGGGCTGGCATTGTGGAAGACATCGAGCAGCCACGCACCTACCTGCGCAATGAACTGGGGGCGAATTACAACGCCGAGCGGGTGGATGCCTTCCTCGAAGCCTGCCCGCACATGGTGGCGTTCTTCGAAAAACACACAGCGCTGCAGTTTGCCGACGGCAACGGCATCCCGGACATGCATGGCGACACACCCGGTGCGGCCCAGGGCGGCCACCAGGTAATTGCCGCGCCGTACGACGCCCGCCAGGTGGGCGCCTTGCTGCCGCGCCTGCGCAAGACCCTGCGCGAAACCTCATTCATGGGCATGCCGATCATGGCCGGCGCAGACCTGGCCGCCTTCCTCAACATGACCCGCTCGCCCAAGGCCTTGCTGCACGTGTGCAAGCGCTTTGGCCGCCACCTGTATCACCTGGCCCGGCATGGCCGGGCGATGCACCTGGTCAACGGCGTGGCATTGGTGGCGCGCCTGGCCAAGTCGGCACAAGACCTGGGCGTGCACCTGCAGGAGTCGGCGCCGGCCAAACGCCTGCTGGTCGAAGAAGGCCAGGTACGTGGGGTGCTGGTGGGCACACCGCAGGGCGACCGGCAGATCCGGGCCAAGGCCGTGGTACTCGCGGCAGGTGGCTTCCCCAACGACAGCGCCCGGCGCCGGCAGCTTTTCCCGCGTGATGCCAGCGGCCACGACAACCTGGCCCTGCCGCCGCAGGGTTGTTCCGGTGACGGCCTGCGCCTGGGCGAGTCGGCCGGGGGCGTGGTTGCCACCGACCTCAAATCGCCAGTGGCGTGGGCACCGGTTTCGCAGGTGCCGCACCGCGACGGCAGCGTCGGCCACTTCCCGCACATCATCGAGCGCGGCAAGCCCGGCATCATTGGCGTGCTGGCCAACGGCAAGCGCTTTGTCAACGAAGCGCATGGCTATTACGACTATGTGTCAGCCATGGTCGCGGCGGTGCCGTCGGACGAGGAAGTGTGCTCGTGGCTGGTTTGCGACCATCGCTTCTTGCGCCGCTATGGCCTGGGTTACGCCCGCCCGGCACCGCTGCCGGTAGGGCCGCATGTGCGCAGCGGCTACCTCAAGCGCGGCGCCACGCTCGAACAACTCGCCCAGGCGTGTGGCATCGACCCGTCCGGGTTACGCGCCACGGTCGATGACTTCAACAGCCACGCCCGCAACGGCCAGGACCCGGCATTCGGCCGTGGTTCCACACCGTTTAACCGCAAACAGGGCGACCCGCAGCACAAAGGGCCCAACCCTTGTGTAGCGCCCATTGAGCATGGGCCGTTCTATGCGGTGAAGGTGAAGCCTGGCTGCTTTGGCACCTTTGCCGGGCTGCGCACCGATGGCAGTGCCCGCGTGTTGGACGAGGCCGGGCAGCCGATCCCGGGGTTGTATGCTGCAGGTACCGACATGGCCAGCGTGTTTGGAGGCTGGTACCCGTCGGGTGGCATCAACCTGGGCCCGGCGCTGACCTTTGGTTATGTGGCCGGGCGGCACATTGCCGGGGTGCAAGGGTACGAGTGAGGTACGCTGAAACTGCTGCGGCGGAAACCTGTCAGCCTTATCTGATGTTTTGTCGCCCGAAGCTTGCATCAGGTGGCAGGCATTGCTGCGCTCGAAGCGGATATCTGCGCCAGCCAGTAAGGCACATCGACCTCGTCGATCTGCTCGGCGCGCAGGAAACGCTCGGCATACTGGCGGTACACCCCGCTGCTCAAGAACAGGTGCAGCAGTTGCCCGTCGATGTGCCTGTCACGGGCCATGAACACCAGGATTTTTACTGATTCGGACAGCGTCTTCGGTGGCTTGTACGGCCGGTCGGCTGCGGTCAGCGCTTCGAAGATGTCGGCAATCGCCATCACCCGTTCGGCAATGCCTAGGTCGTGCTCGCCCAGCCGGCGCGGGTAACCGCTGCCATCCATCTTCTCGTGGTGGTTGCCGGCAATGGCCGGTACCCTTTTCAGCTGGCGTGGAAACGGCAGCGCGCTGAGCATGATGATGGTCTGCACGATGTGCTCATTGATCTTGAAGCGTTCCTCGTCATTCAGCGTGCCGCGTCGAATCGACAGGTTGTACAGCTCGCCATGGTCGCTGGCATGGGCTGGCAGGCGCATGTCGAACCCCCAGTGGTTGCGCGGGTCGCCCTTGGCCACCGGTGGTTTGCGTTCACCCCAGGGCACGCGGTGCTCCGGCCGGTCGGCCAGCAGGGATTCGTCTACCGGGAGTGCAGGTTGCGGTAAACCTGCAAAACGCTCCGCCTCGTCGCGGGAAATGCCCAGGCGGTTGTCGAAGTGGCGCTGCCAGCGGCGCTGGCCAATCTGCTGCAAACGCTCGATGTCGGCGTCCTGCATGAACTCGCCGCCGATGTTGGCCTGGGCGACGAAGGCGAAGTCATTCTGCAGCCGATCCTGGCTTTGTACCAGGCTGGCTTGCAGCGCCCGCTGATCGGCACCGCTGGCCAGGCCCTGCCAGTACGCGAGCTCGGCATCGCGCCACAGCACTTCAAAGCGCATGCGCACCTCGTGAATGCGGTTGTGCAGGGTTTCCAGCTTTGTCGCCTTGTCCACCACATACTCGGGGCTGGTGACCTTGCCACAATCGTGCAGCCAGGCCGCCACGCGAAATTCATAGCGCTCGGCTTCGGTCATGTTGAAGCTGGCATAGGGGCCGGTGTCGGCAGCTACTACCTGGTCCAGCAGCATCTGCGCCAGCTGCGGCACCCGCTCGCAATGGCCGCCGGTATAAGGGCTTTTGGCGTCGATGGCGTCGGCCAGCAGCTTGATCATGGCATCCATCAGGCGTTGCTGGGCTTCGACCAGCTGGCGCGTCTCGATGGCCACAGCCACCACACCCGACAGCTCTTCGGCAAACTGCCGGAACGGCTGGCCCAGCTGGTCGTCGTCCAGTTGCAGCACCAGGATGCCCAACAGCGCCTGGCTACGGTCTTTCAGCACCACAGCCAGGCTGCGCTCGTGCAGGCCGAGGGCTTGGTTCACGGCAGCGGGCAGCGTGGGCCGGGCAGCTTCATCCACGGCCAGCTCGGCCGGGTATTGCTCACCGCGGCAGGAGGCGGCCAGGCGCAGCAGCGCGTGCTCGGCGTCAAACAGGTACACCACACCAGCATCGGCCCCGGCGGCCTGCACCAAGTGGGTGAGTACGCCATCGAGCATGTGCTCGAGGTCGCGCTCGCGACTGAGCGCGAGGGTAATGGCCTGAAAGCTGCGGATGGTGCCAGACATGCGGCTCAGTACATGGCTCAGTTCGCGTACTTCGGTCACCCGCGACTTCACCCCCACTTCGCGGCTGAAGTCGAAGCCGGCCAAGCCTTGCACCTGCTCGGCCAGCACCTTCAACGGGCGACCGATGCGCCGCCCAAGTACCCCGCCGAGCACCAGCAGCACGGCCATCAGCGCAGCGGTCCAGAGCAACTGTTCGAACAGCACCTTGCGCGCACCGGCCAACAACTCATGGGCCGGCACGGCAATCAGCACCTGCAGGTCCTGCCCGGCCAGGTTGGTCAGCGGGATGCGCATGCCATACCAGGTCTGGCCCTGCACCTGATAGGGCTGTGCCCGGGTGCCTTGCTGCTGGTCAGCGTAAAGGTGTTGCAGGCTTGCAACGCCCAGTTCGCCGACACGCGACAGGCGCAGGCCCTGCCCTTCATGCACGATTACCCGCTGCAGGTTCGGGTAGGCCACGACGCTGCCTTGGTCGTCGACCACCGCAATCTCTGTGCCGGGGGTGATGCGCAGCCCCTGGGTTTCGCTGGCCAGGTCGGTGACCGAAACATCCATGCCGATCACTGCACCACCGTCAACACTGCGCTGCGCCATGGTCAGGCCGATCTCGCGGGTGGTGAAGAACACATAGGGCGGCGTTAGCGCGGTACCGCGCTGTGCGCTGGCTTCGGCGAACCACGGGCGCGTGCGTGGGTCGTAGCGGTATTCGGGTTTGGCCTGAGCCTGCAACAGGTTCAACGCCCTGTCGTAGTAGCGCCACTCGCCCTGTACCACCCCGCCTTCACCCCGGCTGACACTCTGCACCAGAAACGCCGTGCCCGCCGGCGCGGCAAAGCGCTGCAGCAGCTGTGGGTCCCGCAGCCGGCGCACCAGCAGGAAATCACCATTGGTGTAACCGATGTAGGCAGCACTGAGCATGCGGTTGGCATCCAGCGTCTCGACCAGCTGTGGCAGCCGTTCGAAGCGCTGTGCCTGGGTATGTGCAGCGGGGTTGTGGGCCAGCAGGCGGATACTGCTTTGTGCCGGGTCGATCAGCCGCCGGGCGCGTTCGTCGATGGTCTTGCCAACTTGCTGGGCGGCATCGCCGGCGGCGGCTACCAGGGTCTGGCGAATGCCGTAATAACCCTGCCAGGCCAGGGCGGCGCCGAGCAACAGTATGCCCAGCACGACGGCCAGCGCTACCAGCCATTGCAGCGAGATCCCACGCCCGGCTTTACCGGCAACACGGCCATTCGACACGCAGCCCATTCCAGGTACTCCATGTGTGGCAGTTTGAAGGAGCAGCCAGAACGATCATGCAGGCCAGGGCCATTCGCAGGCAGCGTGACGGGCCGAATGGTGGCAAGTAGCCCTGGTCCATCTTGGCAGCAGTGTAGAGCGCACGTGGGCTTTCTGCCGGGATGGCAAAAAAAAATTAACCTGGGCCAGTAAAAGCCGCACAGCCGTTACATAGGCTTCAAACCCGCTGTTCCAGCATGACCAACGCCCCGACAATCAGCGCCTGCATGCCCTCAAGCAACTCCACTTCCATCTCCGATTCTTCGCCAGCCCGGTCGGCTTCCAGCAGCGGCTCGCGCCCCGACACCGTGTACACCGTATCGGCCACGGCAAAGCAATGGAACGCCACCGTCGACAACAACCAGCGCGCCTGTTCCAGGCTCAGGCCGTAGGCCTGGGCGATGTGCGCCTGGTGGTCGTTGATCTTGTCGATCATCGCTTCTGTCGCTGCCAGCCTGCGGATCACATAGGGCGTCAGACCCGGGTGGGCCTTGACGAATGCCTGTACCGACATGGCAAAGCGCGTCAGGTAGGCCTGCAACCCTTCTACACAATCCCCGTCTGCCCCAGGGATTTGCCAGCGCTGAAAGATCTCCTCGGCCACCAGGCACTTAAGTGCTTCGATGTTCGGCACATGCTTGTACAGCGCCATGTGGCTTACCCCCAACGCAGCGGCCACGCCAACGAACGTGAGGTTGGGCAAGCCGATGGCGACGCTCACATCGGCAATCCGTTCACGGGTGATGGTGCGAGGGCGACCGCGTCCGGGGGTGCGTTGTGGTGGTTGCATCGGGTCCTCCAGGCATTGTGAAGACAGTCTTGTAGCTGTCTTGTCGGGTTTTCGCAAATTAGTTTATAGTCATGCAACTAATTTATTTGCAGCTTTCCAGGCCCGCTTCATGTCCGATTCATCAACGCCCCTTGACGATGCCGCCCCTTCAATAAACAACGCCCGCAGCCCGCTCGGCCGTGTGCTTTCCCCCATTCGCGGGCGGCTGGCGCTGTCGGCGGTGCTGGCTGCTGCGGGTTCGATGCTGGCTTTGGTACCGCTGGCAGGCATTGCGCACATCGCACATCTGGCGTTGAGCGAAACCGCCACATCGGGCGCCATTGGCCGGGCCATCGCAGCCAGCATCGCCAGCTTGTTCACTGGCATGGCCCTGATCACCGCAGCCGAAATGCTGGCGCACCAAGCCGACAACCACATCACCCATCACCTGCGTGTGGCGATCGGCCAGCGCCTGATGCAAGTGCCGCTCGGCTGGTTCAGCGAGCGGGCATCAAGCGAAGTGAAACGGGCCATGCAGGACGACATCGGCACACTGCACAGCCTTACCGCGCACTTTTTCACCACGCTGGGCCGCGCCGTGGGCGCCGTGCTGATTTCAGTGGCCTACCTGTTCGCCATGGACTGGCGCCTTGCCGTGGTCGTCCTGCTGCCCTTCCCGGCGTTCTTCCTGTTTCTGCACCGTGCCATCAAGGCCAGCGCAGCGCATATGGGTGATGTGGTTGCGGGCATGGGGCGCATCGACAACGCGGTGGTCGAGTTCGTCAATGGCATGCCGCTGGTCAAAGCATTCGGAGGGCGCGGCAACGTGCAGGACCGCTACGGTGCAGCGGTCGATGCCTTTGCCAACACCTTCACCGGTTTCACCCGCCCACTGGTTGCGGCGATGGCACGGGCCAATGCCTTGATCGCCCCGGTGACGGTACTGGGGGTGGTGCTGCTGGCAGGCATGCTGTTCGTGGCGTTGGGCTGGATCGAGCCGCTAAAGATACTGCCTTTTGCCCTGGTCACACCCGGGTTGTGCGCGCCGCTGCAGCTGTTGCATTACATAACCCACGACCTCAATAACGCCGTGGCGGCGGCCCAACGGGTGCAGGCCCTGCTGGACACCCCGGTGCTGCCGGCCCCTGCCGCTGGCGCCCTGCCCAACGGCAGCGACATACGCGTGGAGCAACTGAGCCATGCCTACGCCCCCGGCAACAACGTGCTCGATGACGTCAGCTTCACCTTGGCCCCCGGCACCACCACCGCCATCGTCGGCCCCTCTGGCGCCGGCAAGTCGACCCTGGCGCGCCTGCTGCTGCGGTTCTTCGACCCCGATGCCGGGCGCATCACCCTGGGCGGCATCGACCTGCGGCAGATCGAGAGCCGCGAACTGTACCGGCGCATAGGTTTCGTGCTGCAGGAGGTGCGGCTGATCCACGCAAGCGTGGCCGACAACATCGCCCTGGGTAAACCGACTGCAACCCGCGAGCAAGTCGAAGCGGCTGCGCGCCTGGCCAACATTCACACACGCATCCTGCAACTGCCGCGTGGCTATGACTCGGTGGTGGGCGAAGACGCGCAATTGTCCGGGGGCGAACAGCAGCGCCTGAGCATTGCCCGCGCCGTGCTGCTCGACCCGCCCGTGCTGGTACTGGACGAGGCCACCGCAGCCGCCGACGCCGAGAGCGAGGCGGCGATCCAGGATGCCCTGTCGCGTTTCGCCCGGGGTCGCACCCTACTGATCATCGCCCACAGGCTGGACACGGTGATGCATGCCGACCAGATCCTGGTGCTGGACCAAGGCGCCCTGTGTGAACAAGGGCGCCACAGCGAATTGCTCACCCGCCAAGGCCTTTATGCACGGCTGTGGGCGCAGGGTGGTTATCAGAACACCGTGAAAAAGGCGCTGCCAGCATGCTGAAAACCTTCGTTCGACTGCTGGGCGAAAGCGCACCGGCATGGCGCCGTTACCTGCTGATGACCGTGCTGTACGGGGTATTCAGTGGCCTGACCATCAGTACCCTGGCGCCGCTCATGCTGCACCTGCTTAACAGCGAAATACGCGCTGCCAGTGCCTGGTTGGCCGTTCTCGCCGCCGGCATGACGCTGTGCTGGGCCTGGCGACGCCAGGTGGAACAGGCCGGCATAAGTTTGGCGGTAGCGGTGCTGCAAGGCGGCCGCCAGCACATTGGCGCCCAGGTGGCACAGCTGCCACTGGGTTGGTTCACCCCCGACAACACCGCACGGCTCGGGCATGTGATTACCCAGGGCATGATGGCCGTGGCCCAACTGCCGGCCCATGTGCTCACGCCCTTGATCAGTGGCAGCGTCACGCCGCTGGTGCTGTTGGTAGCGCTGTTCACCCTGCACCCACCGCTGGGGCTTGTCGCCCTGCTAGCGCTGCCGGCGCTGGCCGCGGTGCTGCTGTTCAGCGCACGCCTGGGGCACCGCGCCGATCAGGCCTTTCACCAGTACTTCGCCGCCGCCAGCCAGCGTATGGTGGAGTTCGCCCAGGAACAGTCGGTGCTGCGGGCCTTCAGTGGGGAGGGTGGTGGCACACGGTTGCTGGCGCAAAGCCTGGAGCGTCAGCGCAGCAGCGGCATGGGCCTGATCATTCGTGCTTCGCTGTCAGCACTGTTCAACAGTTGGGCCGTGCAGGCTACATTTGCCGCGCTGTTGGTGACCGCCGGCCTGTGGTTCGGCGATCAGGCGGGTGGCCGGGCGCAGGACGCAGTGGCGGTGATCGTGGCACTGGTGCTGGTGTGCCGCTTCATCGATCCGCTGCAGGACGTGGCCAGCCATGTCGAGATCCTGCGCGGGGCCCATGGCCAGCTGCAGGAAATCGAACGGATCCTGGCAGCCAAGCCATTGCCAGAACCCGCCTCGCCCCAGCGGCCGGTGGGCGGCGCAATCAACCTGCAAGGGGTGAGCTTGCGCTACAACCCCACCGGGCCCGACGTGCTGCAAAACGTGAACCTGCACATCCCGGCAGGCAGCATGACCGCCGTCATCGGCGCCTCGGGCTCAGGCAAGACATCACTGATGCGCCTGATTGCACGGTTCTTCGATGCCACCGAAGGCAGTGTGCACATTGGCGGTGTCGACGTGCGGCAAATGGCCCGCACCAGCCTGACCGACACGGTCAGCCAAGTACTGCAGGACACCTGGCTGTTCCAGGGCAGCATCGCCGACAACATCCGTATCGGCAAACCCGATGCCAGCGACGCCGAGGTACGGCAAGCGGCGCACATGGCCGGCTTGGCACACACCCTCGAACGGCTGCGCGAGGGCCTCGATACGCTCGTGGGCGAAGGGGGTGCGCGGCTTTCCGGTGGCGAACGCCAGCGTGTGAGCATTGCCCGTGCGCTGATCAGGCAAGCACCAGTACTGCTGGTGGACGAAGCCACCGCCGCCCTTGATGCCGAGAACCAGGCCGTGATTGCCCATACGCTGCACAGCCTGCATGGGCGTTGCACCTTGGTGGTCATCGCACACCAGCTCAGCACCGTGGCCATGGCCGACCATATCGTGGTGCTGGACGCCGGGCAGGTTGTCGAGCAAGGCACACCGGCCACACTGCGCGCCAATGGTGGGCACTATGCACGCATGCTCGAACAGCGCCACGCCGCCAACGGCTGGCGCATCGGGGCACCGAGGGTGGAACACGACTGATGCGTGTTGCATGCCTCATCCTGTTCCTGGTGTTGTGCGCGGCCTCACTGGCAGTCGGCGTTCGTGAGCTGGCCTGGTCTCAGCTGCTTACCCTGCAAGGCGACGCCTGGCTGACCCTGACCGCAAGCCGCCTGCCACGGCTGGCCGCATTGATACTGGTGGGTGTCGGGCTGGCGGTATGCGGTGTGATACTGCAGCAGATCGTGCGCAACCGTTTCGTCGAGCCCGGCACCACCGGCGGGCTCGATGCCGCGCGCCTGGGCATACTGCTGTCGCTGGGCCTGGCGCCCGCGGCCGGGGCAGTGCTGCGCATGCTGTTCGCACTGGCCGTGTGCTTTGCCGCCAGCCTGCTGTTCGTCGCCATCATTCGACGCATACGCGCCCGCAACGCGGTGCTGGTGCCGGTCATCGGCCTGATGTACGGCGGCGTGCTGAGTGCGCTGGCCGAGTTCTACGCCTACCGCTTCAACCTGCTGCAAAGCATGCAAGGCTGGTTGCTGGGTGATTTTTCCAAGGTGGTGCAGGGCCGCTACGAAATCCTCTACCTGATTGTACCGATCGTGTTGCTCACCTACCTGTACGCACAGCGCTTCACCGTGCTGGGCATGGGCGAAGGCATGGCCACCAGCCTGGGCCTGAACTACACCGCCAACGTGACGTTGGGCCTGCTGCTGGTAGCAGTGACGGTGTCGGCCAGCGTGATCATCGTCGGCGCCATCCCCTTCGTCGGCCTGGTGGTGCCCAACCTGATCGCCCTGCGCCATGGCGACAACCTGCGCCGCACCCTGCCACTGGTGGCGCTGGGCGGTGCGGCCTTGCTGCTGGTCTGCGACCTGCTCGGGCGGTTGCTGATCTACCCGTTCGAAGTGCCCATCGGCCTGACTGCAGGCGGCCTGGGTGGGCTGATCTTCCTCGGGCTGATCATCTGGAGGCAGAGATGAAAGGCCAACACTGCATGTGGCTGGCCGTGGTCGCCCTGGCCACGCTGTTCGTGTTCGTCAACGCCGGGGCGGATTTCGCCTACCTCATCCCCAAGCGCCTTGTGCGCCTGGCGGCCATGGTGATCGGTGGCGTGTGCGTGGCCTGCTCCGCCATCGCCTTCCAGACCCTTTCCGGCAATCGCATCCTCACCCCGGCGATCATGGGTTATGAGGCCGTTTACCTGCTGCTACAGGCGCTGCTGGTGCTGGGCATGGGCGTGCAGGGGCTGATCATGCTCGGCAGTGACGGCAATTTCCTGCTCTCGGTGCTACTGATGCTCGGCTACTCCTGGGCCCTGCACCGCTGGCTGTTTCGTGACGGCAAAAACAACGTGTACTTCCTGCTGCTGGTCGGCCTGGTGCTGACCATGGTCATGGCCACGTTCACCCAGTTCGTCCAGTTGAAAGTCAGCCCCGGCGAGTTCTCGATGCTACTGGGCTACACCCAGGCTTCGTTCAACCGGGCTTCGCCGCAGTTGCTGCTGTATTCGGCCCTGCTGGTGGCAAGCGTGTGTGTGCTGCTGGCCCGGGCCGTACCGGTGCTGGACGTGCTGGCACTCGGGCGAGACCAGGCCATTTCGCTGGGCGTGGACTACCGGCGCAACGTGCGCCTGGTGCTGGCGCTGATCGCCGCGCTGGTCGCGGTGTCGACCAGCCTGTTGGGGCCCACGGCATTCATGGGCGTGTTCGTCGCCAATATCACCTATGCGATGGCCGGTACCTTCCGCCACCGGGTCACTCTGGCCCTCGGCAGCGCCGTGGCCATTACCGTGTTCATTGCCGCCCAGTTGCTGGTCGAGCATGTCTTCAACTACAGGACCACCGTCGGCATCCTCGTGAACCTGGTGTGTGGCACCTACTTCCTCGTCCTGATGGTGCGCAACCGGGGAGCCGCATGATTACTGTCCACGATCTGCACAAAACCTATGGCAGCAAGGCGGTGTTGAGCGGGGTAAGCGCCAGCTTCCCGCGCGGGCAGTTGACCTCGCTGATCGGCCCCAATGGCGCCGGCAAGTCCACCTTGCTGATGATGCTGGCCCGGCTGCTGGCGCCTGCCAGCGGTGACATATGCCTGGACGGGCAAAGCATCGACAGCATCGCTATCGACGACTACGCCCGGCGCGTGGCCACCCTGCGCCAGTCGGTCGACTTCAACCTGCGCCTGACCGTCGACGAACTGGTCGCGTTCGGCCGCTTCCCCTACAGCCGTGGTGCGCTCACCGCTGCAGACCGTCGGGCCATCGACCAGGCCATTGCCTTTCTGTCCTTGGAGCCGCTGCGCCAGGCTTACCTCGATGAACTCAGCGGCGGCCAGCGGCAAATGGCCTTTCTGGCCATGACCATCGCCCAACAGACCGACTATCTGCTGCTGGACGAGCCGTTGAACAACCTCGACATGCGCCACGCCGTGCAGATCATGCGCGCCCTGCGCCGGCTGTGCGACGAGTTCGGCCGCACGGTGATTTTGGTGGTGCACGACATCAACTTCGCCGCCGCCTACTCCGACTGCATCGTCGCCATGCAGGGTGGCCGTGTGCATTGCAGCGGCAGCGTCGAGCAGGTTGTGACCGAGCAACAGCTGCACGCGCTATACGGGGTGGATTTCGACATCACCCACAGCGCGCGCGGTCGCCTGTGCAACTACTTCAACCCACCCGGAGAACAGCAATGAACCGCAACCACCCCGCCAGCGGCTGGCCATTGGCGCTACTGCTAGGCGTCACCCTCGCCCTGCACGGCTGCAATGAGCCCACGGCAGCCACAGCGGCACCGGCGAACACCACGCGTCATGGCGACTACACGCCGGTAACCGTGCAGCACAAGCTGGGCGCCACGTTGATCAGTCAACTGCCACAGCGCACGGTGGCACTGGACATGAACGAAGTGGACTTCCTCGACCAGTTGGGCGTGCCCGTGGCGGGCATGCCGAAGGACTTCGTGCCGGACTTTCTTGCACGCTACAAGGATGCCGGGCAAACGGCAGATGTCGGGTCAATCGTGCAGCCCAACCTGGAGCGTGTGCATGCGGCGCGGCCTGACCTGATCCTGATCACCTCGCTGCAGGCCAACCACTATGACGAACTGAGCGAAATGGCGCCGACTCTGCACTTCGATGTGAACTATCGCGACAGCGAAACCGGGCATGTCGCCATGGTCACACAGCACTTGCTCAGCCTTGGGCAGGTGTTCGGCAAGCAAGGCTTGGCCCAGCGCAAGGCTGACGCACTGGAGGCCAGGCTGGCCCAGGTGCGCAACGTCACCCGCGACCGCCCGGAGCGGGCCTTGGTGGTGCTGCACAACAACGGCGCCTTCAGCGCCTTCGGCGTGCAGTCGCGCTACGGTTTCATCTTCAACGACCTGGGCGTCAAGCCGGCCACCACTACCCTGGATACCGGCCTGCATGGCCAGCCGATTTCCAGTGAGTTCATCCAGCAGGCCAACCCCGACATCCTCTATGTGGTTGATCGCACCGCCGTCATGGAGCACCGCCCGCTGATGACGGCTGAAACGCTGGGCAATCCGCTGCTGCGCCAGACCAACGCGTGGAAGCACGGCCGCGTGGTGTTCGTCGACCCGCAGGCCTGGTACGTCACGGCCGCCAGCCCGACCTCACTGGCCTTGATCGCGGCTGACGTGATCAGGGGCTATCAGGACTAGGCACTGCCTTTATGCAAATACCTGTCACTGCGTTAGCGCGTGATTCTCATTTGCCTTACGTCTTAGCTTTTTAAATGCAAAAACACAACCCGCCATCTGTCCCTCTGGAGCCATCGCGTGTCCATCCGTACCTTGCACACACTCTCGTCCCCTACCCTGGCATTGCCTGCGCTGCCGCGAACCCCGCTGGCACATGCCGTATTCATTGGCCTGGCCCTTGGTAGCTGCACACTGGTGCCAACCGCCGCACACGCCGACGCAGCCAACCCCCGCCCCCACGAGGCCGCTGAAGAAAAACCCGCCGCCCCGGAATTGCCTGCCACCCTGATCGACGCCCAGGCCAGCGCTGTCGATCCATTGCCACCGGTGTATGCCGGCGGCCAGGTGGCAACCGGCGGGCGCGTAGGCCTGCTGGGCAACAAAGACTTCATGGAAACGCCGTTCAGCACCGTCAGCTACACCGACACCTACATTCATGATCTGCAAGCCCGGGACATCACCGACGTCATCGCCGCCACCGACCCGTCGGTGTTCAGCAACGGCCTGACCGGCACCTACAGCGAGAACTACTCGATCCGCGGCTTCCAGACCAGCGTCAGTGACATGACTGTCGATGGCCTCTTCGGCATGGCCCCCTACTACCGCGCCTCACCCCAAATGTACGAACGCATCGAAGTACTCAAAGGCCCGTCAGCGCTGCTTAACGGCATGCCGCCCGGCGGCTCGGTGGGCGGTGTCGTCAACCTGATTCCAAAGCGCGCTGGCGACACGCCGCTGACCCGGCTGACCGCCACCTACGCTTCCGATGCCCAGCTTGGCGGCCATGTCGACGTTGGCCGGCGCTTCGGTGAGGGCAACCAGTTTGGCGTGCGATTCAACGGCATGTACCGCGACGGCGACACTGCCATCGACGATCAACGCCAGCGCAACGTGCTGTCTTCTCTGGCCCTGGACTGGCGTGGCGAACGTGGCAAGCTGTCGCTCGACCTGTTCGATTCCGACGACCACATCAGCGGCCAGAACCGCGGCATGGGCCTGGCCGCTGGCGTACCAGTGCCCAAACCGCCAAAAAACGACACACTGCTCAACCCCGACTGGGCTTATGTGGAAACCAAGGACAAGGGCGTCATCCTGCGCGGTGAGTACGAACTGAACGACCAGTTGCTGGCCTATGGCGCGGTAGGCACCAGCAAGACGGACTATCGCTACAGCGGCGCACTCACAGCCACGGTGAACAACAGCGCGGGTAATTTCACCACCGCGATGGGCCAGTTGCAGATGGAGATCCACAAGACCTCTGCCGAGGTCGGGCTGCGTGGCCATTTCGACACCTTCGGCATCAACCACCAATGGTCGGTCAACGCCACCCAGTACAGCGACACGCAAAAGGACTTCGGCCGCCGCGCCGCCGGCTCGAACTGGACGACCAATATCTACAACCCGGTCTGGGGCCCGAAGGTATCGGAGGCCTGGCCGCTGATCGCCCACACGGAGAACGACCTGAAAAGTTATGGCATCGCCGACACCCTGTCGGTGCTGGACGACCGCGTGCAACTGACCCTCGGCGTACGTCGCCAGGAAGTGGTCACCGACACTTACAACACCAATACCGGTGCCCGCAACAAACCAGGCTATGACACCCATGCCACCACCCCCGCCGGGGCCATCCTGTTCAAGCTGACCGATGAGCTGTCGCTGTACGCCAACTACATCGAAGGCCTGAGCAAAGGCGCGGCCGCTCCGATCACCGCTGCCAACTATGGCGACGTGTTCGCGCCGTACAAATCAAAACAGAAGGAAATCGGCCTCAAGCTCGACCTGGGCACGTTCAGCCACACCTTGGCGCTGTATGAAATCAAGCGCCCGGGCAGCTACACCGACCCGGTCACCAACATCTTTTCGTTCGGTGGCGAGCAGCGTAACCGGGGCGTGGAATGGAGCTTCTTCGGTGCCCCTCGGCCCGACGTACGCCTGATGGGGGGCGTGGCTTATGTCGACCCCAAGCTGACCAAGACCGCAGGCGGTTCCAACGATGGCAAAACCGCCACGGCCTACCCCAAGGTGCAGGGCAAGCTGGGCATGGAGTGGGACATCCCCGGCCTGGATGGGCTGACCCTGACCGGCAACGTGACCTCACAGTCCAAGCAATACATCAATGCCGAGAACAGCCTGTCGATTCCGGGTTACACGATCTTCGACGTTGGCGCCCGCTTTGTGACCCTGGTCGCCAACAAGCCGGTCACCTTGCGAGCGAACATCGCCAACCTGGGGGACAAGGACTACTGGGGTGTGCCACTGACCCAGACCCTGGGGTTGGGGGCGCCGCGGACCTATCAGCTTTCGGCTAGCGTGGACTTCTAACCGACAATTGTGCGGTGCATGTGGGGGCCTCTTCGCGGGTGAACCCGCTCCCACAGGTACTGCACCGGCCTCAGGTGCAGTGCGATACCTGTGGGAGCGGGTTTACCCGCGAAGAATGTGACGCGGTAATGGGTGGTGATATCAGCCGCGCAGCTGGTACCAAGTGGTCTTGAGCTGCGAATACTTATCGAACGAATGCAACGACAGGTCGCGCCCGAACCCCGACTGCTTGCCACCGCCGAAAGGCACCGTCACATCCAGCGCGTCGACTGTATTCACAGACACGGTACCGGCTTTCAACGCCCGCGCTACCCGGTGCACCTGGTTGAAGTCATCGCTCCACACCGAAGCCGCCAGGCCATAGATACTGTCGTTGGCCAGGCGCACCGCCTCTTCTTCCGTGTCGAAGGCGCTGATTGCCAGCACCGGCCCGAACACTTCCTCCCGCGCCAGGCTCATGCGGCCATGGACACCGGCAAAAATGGTCGGCTCGATGTAGTTGTCCGACCCATCGATGGTCAGGCGCCGACCGCCACACACCAACCGTGCGCCCTCTTGCCCGGCGTGCACAATGGCGGCTTCGATGCGGCCGGTTTGTTCGGCATCGACAATAGCACCAGCACGACTCGCCGGGTCCAGCGGGTTGCCCGGCAACCACTGGCGGGCTTTGGCTTGCAGGCGCTCGACAAACTCGTCATGGATGGAGCGCTGCACGTACAGCCGCGAGTTGGCCGAACACACCTCGCCCTGGTTGAAGAAAATACCGAATGCGGCCTTTTCCGCCGCCAGGTCCAGGTCCTGGCAGTTTTCGAACACCAGGTTGGGGCTCTTGCCGCCACACTCCAGCCACACCTGCTTGAGGTTGGACTGCGCCGAGTACTGCATGAAGTACTTGCCCACCTGGGTGGAGCCGGTGAACACCAGGCAATCCACATCCGGGTGCAGGCCCAGCGCCTGCCCAGCCTGCTCGCCCAAGCCAGGCACCACGTTCAGCACGCCTTCCGGCACACCGGCTTCCAGCGCCAGCTGGGCCAGGCGCAGGGCCGAGAACGGTGATTGTTCAGCAGGTTTGAGCACCACGCTGTTACCGGCAGCCAGCGCCGGGGCGAGCTTCCAGGCGGCCATGTCGAGCGGGAAGTTCCATGGCACCACGGCAGCGACCACGCCGAGGGCTTCGCGGGTGATGGTAGCCAGCGCATTGGCAGCAGTGGGCGCCACCTGGTCATACAGCTTGTCCAGCGCCTCGCCGTACCAGGCGAACACATGGGCCGAGCCCGGCACGTCGATGTTGTAGGCGTCCATCACCGGCTTGCCCATGTTCAGCGAGTCAAGCACTGCCAGTTCTTCGCGATGGGCCATGATCAGCTCGGCCAGGCGCAGCAGCACCTTCTTGCGCTCGCCTGAGGCCATGCGCGGCCAGGGGCCTTGTTCGAAGGCCCGACGTGCGCTGACCACGGCAAGGTCGACCTCGGCCTGGCCGCAGGCAGCGACCTGGGCCAGTACGGTGTTGGTTGCGGGGTTGATGGCGGCGAACGTGGCGCCATCCTGTGCGTTGACGGGTTTGCCGTTGATCAGCGCCTGGGATGGCAGGTACAGGTCCGAGGCGCGTTGTTGCCAGAATTCGAGGGTGTACATTTGTACTCCAGGCGACCGCAGTGGCGATCATTTTTGCGGAAGTAACAGGTACCACACAGTCCGCAAGCGCGCCGCGCCTCCTCTGTGGGAGCGGGCGCGCCCGCGAATCAGGCGACACGAAGGATGGCACCGGCTTCGCCGGTGTTCGCGGGCATGCCCGCTCCCACAGGGGAAACCGGTTGCCCTTGGTAACGGCTTAGAGCTTGCCAACCAACCGAGCGGTGCGGTCCACGGCAATGCGGGTTTTCTCTACCAGCTCATCCAGCTCGCTGTGGTTGGCGATCAAGGCCGGTGCCATGATCATCCGGCCCAGGGTCGAGCGAATGATCACGCCTTCCTCGAAACCAAAAGTGCGGCATTGCCAGGCCAGGTCGTTCTCGTTGGCGAAGCGTTTGCGCGTCGGCTTGTGCTCGGCGAACTGCAACGCTGCTACCAACCCGGCGCCCTGCACCTGGCCGATCAACGGGTGGTCGGCGAACACCTCGCGCAGGATGCGCTGCAGGTACGGCCCGGTGTCATCCTTCACCTGGGTGACGATGCCTTCGTCGCGCAGCGCCTTCAGGTTGGCAATCGCCACCGCCGCCGCCACCGGGTGGCCGGAATAGGTCAGGCCGTGGGCAAACACCCCGCCACGTTCCACCAGCGCCTCGGCAATGCGCTTGCTCAGCACCAGGCCACCCATGGGCACATAGCCGCTGGTCAGGCCCTTGGCGATCGACAGGGTGTCGGGCTCGAATCCGAAGTATTCATGGGCAAACCACTCGCCGGTGCGGCCAAAGCCACCAATCACCTCATCGGCGCACAACAGCACGTCGTACTGGCGGCAGATGCGCTGGATTTCCGGCCAGTAGCTTTCCGGCGGGAAGATCATGCCGCCTGCGCCCTGGAACGGCTCGGCGATAAAGCCGGCAACGTTCTCGGCGCCCAGTTCGAGGATTTTTTCCTCCAGCTGCAAGGCGCAGCGGCGGCCGAACTCGGCCGGGGTCAGCTCGCCACCCTCGGCGTACCAGTACGGTTCGTCGATGTGCGCCACATCCGGGATCAGCCCGCCCATTTCGTGCATGAACTTCATGCCGCCCAGCGCCGTGGCCGCCAGGGTCGAGCCGTGGTAACCGTTCCAGCGGCCAATCATGACCTTCTTGTTCGGCTGCCCGACCACTTGCCAGTAGCGGCGTACGGTACGGATCAACACTTCGTTGGCTTCAGAGCCGGAGTTGGTGTAGATCGCGTGGCTGTAGTGGCCGGGCAGCAGGCTGAACAGCAGCTCGGACAGTTCGATCACCGCCGGGTGGGTGGTGTGGAAAAACATGTTGTAGTACGCCAGCTGGTCCATCTGCGTGGCGGCAGCGACAGTCAGGTCGCGGCGCCCGTAGCCGAGCTGGGTGCACCACAGGCCAGACATGCCATCCAGGTAGCGCTTGCCCTCGCTGTCCCACAGGTGCAGGCGTTCGCCACCGACGATCACCCTCGGCCCTTCGGCATTCAGCGCCTTCTGGTCGAGGAAGGCATGGATATGGTGCGCGGCATCGGCTGCCTGGTAGTCGCGGGTCTGGCGTTGCGGGGCGAAAGGCGCATTCATTGTTGGTTTTCCTTTGCGGTGGGGTTGCAGGGTGGCCGGCGCTCAGCGCAGCTTGCCCATGTAGCTTTCCAGCGGGTCCTTGCCCAGCACGCCCTGGGCATTGGCCAGCGCGTCGATGAACAGGGAAAACAGCTCGGACTGGGTACCGATGTCGAGCTTGGCGTAGACGTTCTTGCGGTGCGACTTGATGGTGTCTTCCGACACCCCCAGGCGCTCGGCCAGCGACTTGGTCGAGTGGCCACGCAGGATCAACTGGGCGATACGGCATTCACGCTCGGTCAGCAGCGAGCTGCCGAAGTTGTTCAGCGCGGCGTGGATGCGTTGTTCGAGGATGTTCTCGAAGCGCGCGGCGCGGCTGTCCAGCCCGGCGAAGTGCTTGCTCAGCACCGCCAGCACCCAAGGCGTGATGCGCCCGTACAGCTCGCGGGTGTGTGCATCCAGCTTGTCGGTGAACGCCAGCGACACCGCCAGGCTCTGCCCCGGCGCAACCTGCAGGATGTAGTTGAGCTCATCCTCCAGGTGCGAGTGCCGGTAGAACGACTGGTAATACTCGCTGACCTCGAAATGGTCGGGTGCCACTTCGAACAACCCATAGCACCCCGACGCTACCTGCTCCACACAGGCACCGTAGAACGGGTCGAGCAGGTAGAAGCCGGACAAGTAGCGGCTGACATTGCCCTCAGGCTGCCAGGGCGCCTTGTCGTCCTGCTCGAACAGCGCACAAGGCATGCCGTCGTGCGGGTACAGGTACACCGTGGTCGCCTGGATCGGCCGGATAACGCCAAGTGCGGCAAACAGGTTAGCGGCAAAGCCCGGTCGGCCGATTGCCTCGGTGACCTTGGCCAGGTGCTCGAACCACTGTTCTGAAAGCAATTGATTAGTCACTGTGGGCCTGCCGTTTCTATTCAGTGGCACCGCCGCCAGTGCGGTGCGTTGTTGACCAGATACTCCCACGCCACCGCTGACGCCGAAATCACCCTTTGGGGTGAGCCGGGCAAGGCTGTACCCGCTCACCCCAAAGGGTGATTCCGGGTACCTGCAGGGTGTGGGAGCATCAACCCGCCCCAGCGCTGCGAGCCTTCCGCTCGACCTCCTTGCACTTCACCCACCGGTAACGAGCCAGCTCGCGTACCGCGGTGTCTTGCATCCCCTTCCAGGAGTTAGCAATGCATACAACAACAAGTACAGCCCATAGCCCCTCACATGACACCGCCGCGCATCCCTGCGCCAACACCGGCCGCTTCCGCAAGTCCATGGGGCTGACTGCCCTGGTCCTGTTCGGCCTGGCCTACATGGTGCCCCTGGCCGTATTCACCACCTACGGGCTGGTCACCCGAATGACCAAAGGGCACCTGCCCACCGCCTACCTGCTCACCCTCGCCGCCATGCTGCTGACTGGCTACAGCTACGGCCGCATGGTTCAGGCCCACCCCTACTCCGGCTCGGTCTACACCTATACGCGCAAGGCCTTCGGCAGCCACATCGGTTTTATTACCGGCTGGACACTGCTGCTCGACTACATCTTCCTGCCGCTGCTCAGCTACCTGCTGATCGGCATCTACATGTCGGAATACTTCCCGGCTATCCACGCCTGGGTGTGGGTGGCAGGCTCAATTGCCCTGGTCACCTTCCTCAACCTGATCGGCATCGAGTCCATCACCCGGGTCAACTGGATCCTGGTAGTGGTGCAACTGGTGTTCATCATCGTCTTCGTCGCCCTGTCCGTGCTCAAGCTCAGCGGGCACGCGGAGCCGGTGTCGCTACTCGCCCCCTTCCATCACGAAGGCTTCAGCGTGCCGCTGATCATGACCGGCGCTGCCGTGCTGTGCCTGTCCTTCCTGGGGTTTGATGCCGTCTCGACCATGGCCGAAGAAACGACCAACCCGACCTACCGTATTCCGGTGGCGATCCTGGCGGTTTCGCTGATCGGCGGCTTGCTGTTTCTGGTGGTGTCGTACTGCGCGCAGATGGTGTTCCCCGACTGGGGCAGCTTCGCCGACCCGGATTCGGCCTCGGTGGATGTGATGCGCCGTGTCGGCGGCGAACTGCTGGTAACGGCCTTCACTGCCACCTACGTGGCCGGCTGCTTCGCCTCGGCCATGGTGTCCCAGGCCAGCGTGTCGCGCGTGCTGTTCGCCATGGGCCGCGACGGCGCGTTGCCGCGGCCGTTCGGCCAACTGGTGACGAAAAAACGCGTGCCAGCCACTGCCATCCTGGTGGTCAGCCTGCTGTCGCTGATCGCCCTGGTGATCACCCTCGACACCGTGGCCAACATGATCAGCTTTGGCGCGCTGTTCGCCTTTTCGGCGGTGAACCTGGCGGTGGTCAAGCACTACCTTGTCGACCAGAAACTGCGCGGTGGCCGCAACTACCTGCTGTACGGCGCCATCCCAGGCCTGGGCTTTCTCAGCACGCTATGGCTGTGGAGCAGCCTGACCAGCCTGTCGTTCACCATCGGCCTGTGCTGGATGGGCATGGGCCTGGTGGTGCTGATGGGGCTGACCCGCGCGTTTCGGGTGAAGCTGCCGGAATTGCAGATGGCGGAGTGACGCTACACGCTGGGTGATAACTGGTCGTTATCACCCGATCCGCATTAATCATTATTCAGCCCCCCGTTCGCCCCCTACAGTCCCCGTGCAACGACTGTCATTGCCAACGGGAAACGAAATGTCCATCGAACATCGCCTGAACCATATCGCCGGCCAACTCAGCGGCAACGGTGACGTGCTGCTGAACAGCGTCGACGCCCACACCGGGGAGCCGCTGCCTTACGCCTTCCACCAGGCGACCGGCGACGAAGTAGAGGCTGCCGTGCAGGCCGCCGACGCCGCCTATCCCGCCTACCGCAGCACCAGCCCGGCCCAGCGTGCCGCTTTCCTCGACGCCATTGCCAACGAGCTGGACGCACTGGGTGACGACTTCATCCAGCATGTGATGCGCGAAACCGCGCTGCCCGAAGCCCGCATCCGTGGCGAACGCAGCCGTACCAGCAACCAGCTGCGCCTGTTTGCCGAGGTGGTGCGCCGAGGCGACTTCTACGCCGCGCGCATCGACCGTGCCCTGCCCCAGCGTACCCCGCTGCCGCGTCCGGACCTGCGCCAGTACCGCATCGGCGTCGGCCCGGTGGCCGTGTTCGGTGCCAGCAACTTCCCGCTGGCCTTCTCCACTGCTGGCGGGGACACCGCCTCGGCGCTGGCCGCTGGCTGCCCGGTGGTGTTCAAGGCCCACAGCGGGCACATGCTTACTGCCGCCCATGTGGCTGGCGCCATTGACCGCGCGGTGGCCAGCAGCGGTATGCCGGCGGGTGTTTTCAACCTGATCTACGGTGCCGGCGTGGGCGAAGCGCTGGTCAAGCACCCGGCCATCCAGGCGGTCGGTTTCACCGGCTCGCTGCGCGGTGGCCGCGCCCTGTGCGACATGGCGGCGGCACGCCCGCAGCCAATCCCCGTATTTGCCGAAATGAGCAGCATCAATCCGGTGATCGTCCTGCCCCAGGCGCTGCAAGCCCGTGGCGAGCAGGTAGCCGGCGAACTGGCTGCCTCGGTGGTGATGGGTTGCGGCCAGTTCTGCACCAACCCTGGCCTGGTGGCGGGCATCCAGTCGCCGCAATTCGAGCATTTCGTGCAAACGCTGGTGGCACACATGGCCGACCAGGGCCCGCAGACCATGCTGAACGCCGGTACCCTGCGCAGCTACCAGAACGGTGTGCAGCACCTGCTGGCGCACCCGGGTATCCAGCACCTGGCCGGGCAGCCACACACCGGCAACCAGGCCCAGCCACAGCTGTTCAAGGCAGACGTAGGCCTGCTGCTGAACGGCGACCCGCTGCTGCAGGAAGAAGTATTCGGCCCGACCACCGTAGTGGTGGAGGTGGCCGACGCCGAGCAACTGGCCGAAGCGCTGCGCCACCTGCAAGGGCAACTGACCGCCACGCTGATTGCCGAGCCTGATGACCTACGCGCCTTCGCCTCGCTCGTGCCGTTGCTGGAGCGCAAGGCCGGGCGCCTGCTGCTCAACGGCTACCCGACCGGTGTGGAGGTTTCCGATGCAATGGTGCATGGCGGGCCTTACCCGGCCACCTCCGACGCACGCGGCACCTCGGTCGGCACCTTGGCCATCGACCGCTTCCTGCGCCCGGTGTGCTTCCAGAACTACCCCGATGCACTGCTGCCGGATGCATTGAAAAACGCTAACCCGCTGGGGATTGCGCGGTTGCTCGATGGCGTGAACAGCCGCGACGCCGTGTGATACGGCGCATGTTGAGCAGGCACGGTGCAGCTTAGCCGTGCCAGGCTTGCAGGCAACGTTGGAAAGACGCAATTACCTGGCTGCTCTGCCGATCAGCCAGGCAATACAGGTAAGTCTCCGTGTACACCGGGTCCTGCGCAATGCGGATCACCTTCAGGCACGGGTCGCCAATGTATTCCGCCTCGGACACCGCGCCGATGCCGATGCCACGGATCACCGCCTCGCGCAGCGCCTCGCGGCTGCCGATTTCCATGGCGATGCGCGGTGTTACCTGCGCCGCTTCCAGCGCATTGTCCAGCGCCAGCCGCGTAGTCGAACCCTGCTCACGGCGCAGCAACGGCTGCCCCTGCAGGGCTTGCAGCGGCACCTGATCGTGGCGGGCAAAAGGGTGATCGGCGCGGGCGAACAGGATCACAGGGTGCCTGGCATAACGTTGTGCGACAAACGCCGGATCATGGTGCAGCCCCGCCAACACACCGATGTCGGTCACATAGCCCTGCAGATCGGCCAGCACTGACGCCGAGTTGCCCACGCGGATGGACACGTCGATCTGGGGGTACGCTTGCCGATAGCGGTCGACCATTTCGATCACATGAAACGGCCCCACTGCACCGATCTTCAGCTCACCACGGTTTAGCTGGCCACTGTCGCGCAGCAGGCTGGTCGCCTCGGCTTCGAGCATCGACATCTGCTGGGCAATGGGCAGCAAGGCGCGGCCAACTGCGGTCAGCTCGATGCGCCGACCGCGGCGGTGAAACAGCTCGACATCAAATTCGCGTTCCAACCCCTGGATCTGGTTGGTCGCGGTCGGCTGGCTGAGGCCGATGGCCCTGGCCCCGGCGCTGAAGCTGGCGTGCCGGGCCACGGCAAGGAAAGTGCGCAGGCGAGCGGTAGACATCCATAGATCCTTTGAATGGTTGGCTGGCCAAACGGATATTGAATTGATGCTGTGACTGTCACATGACAGCCCTAGCTTTGGCGTTACCGACAACAACCACTCCGGTATTGCCATGACACCCTTCCCGAAACTGTTGCGCTGTGCCCGCCTCGCCCTGCTGCCGCTGCTGCTTGCCCCCGCCGTGCAGGCACAGCAGGTGCTGACCGTCGGCCTGATCCCGTCGGAAGACTCCCAGGCCATGATCAAGAGCAGCCAGCAGGTGCTCGACCAGTTGCAAGCGCGCCTGGGCATGCCGGTCAAGCCATTCGTCGCTACTGACTACAACGGTGTAATCGAAGCCCTGCGCGCCGGCAAGCTGGACGTGGCCTATCTCGGCCCGTTTTCCTACGTACTGGCCAACCAGATCGCCGGTGCCGAAGCGTTTGCCGTGGCGGTGACCAAAAAGACTGCCGGCAGCGCCTACCACAGCCTGATTATCGCCCGTCAGGACAGCGGCATTCGAACGCTCGACGACCTCAAGGGCCACACCTTCGCCTTCGTCGACCCCAGCTCGGCCTCCGGCCATCTGTTCCCCAAGGCCGGCCTCGAGCACGCTGGCCATGACCCGAAAACCCTGTTCTCACGGGTGATCTTCTCCGGCTCGCACGATGCCAGCATTCTTGCCGTGGAAAACCGCAAGGTTGATGCAGCGGCCGTGGCCGACCGTATCCTGGCCGGGGCTGTGAACAACGGACAGGTTCAGCAGCAGGACTTCCACGTGGTGTGGACCTCCCCGGACATTCCCGAATCACCGATGGTCTGGCGCAACAACCTCGACCCCGAACTGCAGGCCAGGCTGCGCACCGCGTTTGCCGGGATCAAGGACGTGCCATGGGGCGATCAGGGCATGCTCAATGGCTTCCAGCCGACCACCGACGCGGCCTACAACGTGGTTCGTGACACCGCCAAAGTGCTCGACCTCGACCTGCGGAGCCTGAAATGATCCGTATCCGCCAGCTGACCAAGGGCTACGCCGACAACCCGGTACTGCGCGGCATCGACCTGGATGTTCAGGCCGGTGAATTCGTGGTGATCCTCGGCCAGTCCGGCGCCGGCAAGTCGACCCTGCTGCGCTGCATGAACCGGCTGGCCCAGGCCGACACCGGCGAGTTGCAGGTGGCCGGGGTAAACGCCATGCGTGCAGCCGACCAACGCGCACTGCGCCGGCAGGTAGCGATGATCTTCCAGCATCACAACGTGGTCGCGCGGCTGTCGGTGCTGAAGAACGTGCTGACCGGCCGTCTCGGCCACTGCAGCACCCTTGCTTCGCTGCTACAGCTGTTTCGCCGCGACGACGTGGCCCTGGCGCGTGATTGCCTGCGCCGGGTCGAGCTGGAGCACAAGGCCGGGTCGCGCACCGATGCGCTGTCTGGCGGGCAGATGCAGCGGGTGGGTATCGCCCGTGCGCTGGCCCAGCGACCACAGGTGATCCTGGCCGACGAACCGGTGGCCAGCCTCGACCCGAACACCGCGCATGTGGTCATGCAGTACCTGCGCGAAGCCAGCCGCACCCTCGGCATCACCGTCGTGTGCAACCTGCACCAGGTGGAACTGGCGCGGGCATTCGCCGACCGCATCGTCGGCCTGGCCAACGGGCGCCTGGTGTTCGACGGCCCACCCGGTCAGCTCGACGAAGCCGCGCTGCAGCGCATCTATCACACCCCCTCTGCCAATGAGCCCGGGCAGGCAATGGCTGCACCACGGCCAATGCTGGCCACTGGCACAGGAGCCTCGGCATGAACCCGCAGAGCCACCAATGGCTGGTCAACACACCCACTCGCGCCCGCAGCTGGCTGGGCACTGGCGCGCTGTTGCTGGCGATCGTTCTGGTGCTGCAGTGGAGCGCCGAAGGGGCACAGCTGAGCTGGGGCGAACTGGCCAACGGGCTGCCACAGATCGGCGACTTCCTTGGCCGCTCGCTACCGCCAGACCTGAGCATAATGCCCAGTCTGTGGCGCCCGGCCCTGGAAACCGTGCAAATCGCGCTATGGGGCACCCTGCTGGGGATCGTTCTCGCCGTGCCGCTGGGCTTTCTGGCCGCGCGCAACCTGCATGGCAACCGCTGGCTGTACCAGGCCACCCGGCAGCTGCTGAACGTGATCCGCAGCATCAACGAGCTGATCCTGGCCTTGGTGTTCGTCTCGGCGGTAGGGCTGGGGCCCTTCCCAGGCGTGCTGGCCCTGGCGCTGCATGGCGTGGGCATGCTCGGCAAGTTCTTTGCCGAAAGCATCGAGGAAATCGACCAGGGGCCCATTGAAGCGCTGCGGGCCACCGGTGCGCGGCCACTGCAGGTGATCGCCTTCGGCGTGCTGCCGCAAGTGATCACCGCCTGGATCGCCGTGGTGCTGTACCGCTTCGAGGTGAACCTGCGTTCGGCCACGGTGCTGGGCATGGTCGGTGCAGGTGGCCTGGGCTTCGAGCTGGTCAGCAGCCTGAAGCTGTTCAAGTACCAGGAAACCGCCACCTGCATCCTGGTAATCACTGTGATGGTGGTGCTTGCCGACCTCATCTCCAACCGCCTGCGGCATGCCATTCAGGGCAACGCCCGCCACTGATTCGCCGCCCATTTAACCCCTTGCCACGTGCGCCCGCTGGGCGCGCGACGGGCAGAGCATGCCTGGAGTTCAAGCCCATGCACTTTGTATCCGGTATCGGCTCAGCCGATAGCAGCCTGCAATCAATCGATTGGATCGAAACCCGCCAGCCGACGAGCATGGCTGCACCTTCCAACAACAATAAGGAACTGCCCATGCCTGCCTGCTTCCACAACCCGGTCACCACCGTTTTCGGCGGTGGCAGCCTGGACCAGATCGCCCGACACTGCCCCGGCAAAGTCGCCCTGGTCACCTTCCCCGAGGCCGAACAGCTCGGCCTGGTTGCGCGGGTACGCAGCCTGCTGGGCGAGCGACTGGTGTGCGTGATCGACAACGTGCAACCCAATCCCGATGTCGCCTGGCTGCGCGGTGTGCATGAAGCGTTCTGGGCACAGCACGGCGACTGCGATACGGTGCTGGCGCTGGGCGGTGGCAGCGCCATCGATACCGCAAAGGCGTTGATCGTCGGTACCGCTTCTGGCCACTTCGATGAACTGCTTGAGCTGCTGGCCAGCGGCAAACCGTTTTCCCCGGCCCGACACAAGACGCTGGTGGCCGCGCCGACTACGGCAGGCACCGGCAGCGAGGTGACGCCATGGGCCACCTTGTGGGACGCGGGCCAGCAGAAGAAGTACTCGCTGCACCTGAGCTGTACCTGGCCCAGCGTGGCGCTTATCGACCCGGAACTGATGCTCAGCGTGCCGGGCGGAGTGACGGTATCCACCGGGCTGGATGCCTTGTCCCACGCGCTGGAATCGATCTGGAACCACAACGCCAATCCGCTCTCCGATACCTTCGCGCTGTCGGCCATCGACGACATCCTCGACTGCCTGCCACGCCTGCAGCAGGACCTGGGCAACCGCGAGCTGCGGGCACGCATGGCGTTGGCTGCACTGAAGGCCGGGCTGGCCTTTTCCAACACCAAGACTGCCCTGGCCCACTCCATTTCCTACGAAATGACCTTGCGCCACGGCCTGCCCCACGGTATCGCCTGCTCGTTCACCCTGCCGCTGGTGCTGGGCCTGGCCTGGGGCCGTGATGCCGGGCGTGACCAGATCCTGCAGAAGGCCTTCGGCCGCGACCTGGCAGCGGCCCAACAGCGCTTGCGAGCATTTCTCCATCAGCTGGGCGTGCGCACCGAATTCGCAGACTACGGCGTGACAGCCGCCGAGGCCCAGGCGATGATCGACGCCGCCATGCAGGGCGCCCGTGGGCGCAACTTCATCGGCGCTCAAGCCGCCTGACATCCCGCGTTTTTCCTGTAGCACCTTTCAAGAGTGCCGACTCGCCGTGCCCCTTGGGCCGGCGCCAGAGAACAAAAGGAAACCGTCATGAACCGTGCACAAACCCTGACTGGCGCGCTGCCCAGCACCATGCCGTTTCGCCTCGCGCAATGGCGCATGCTGCTGGCCGCGATGTTCTGCTACCTGTTCTTCTACACCGGGCGCCAAACTTTCGGTTTCGCCATACCCGGGATCCAGGCCGAGTTCGGCCTGAGCAAGGAAACCCTCGGCTGGGCCTCCACCGCCATGCTGTGGATGTATGCCATTGGCCAGGCCATCAATGGCAACCTCGCCGACAAGTTCGGCGGCCGGCGCATCATGAGCATCGGCGCCGTGCTGTCGTGCGGCGCCAACTGGGTCACCAGCTTTGCTGGCGGTTTTCTCAGCCTGATCCTGCCGTGGGGCGTCAACGGCTACTTCCAGGCCCTGGGCTGGGCGCCCGGCAGCCGCTTGCTGTCAAACTGGTGGGGCGCTGCCGAGCGCGGCAAGGTTTATGGCTTCTATGTGTTCGCCGCCGGCTGCGCTTCGGTGCTGTCGTACGTCACCTCGGTAGTGGTGATTGATGTACTGCACCTGGAGTGGCGGTGGATCTTCCGCCTGCCGGTGCTGCTGATGCTGGCCGGTGGCATCGTTTTTTACCTGGTTGCCCGGGAACGCCCGCAGGACATGGGCTACCCCGCGCTGGACGACACCGGCGTAGCCAACGCCGAAGACAGCGCCAACGCGGCCACCCAGGGTGGCGAAGAAACCTCGCGCCAGCGTTACCTTGCCGTTCTGAAAAACCCGCGCCTGCTGGTGGCCGCAGTGTCGCTGGGCTTCCAGAACGCTGCGCGCTACGGGCTGATCGTCTGGGTACCGGTGCATTTCCTGGGTGCCAACTGGCAGAAAGGCGACAGTTTCATCGACCCGAAGTGGATCACCATCGCCTTGCCGGTGGGCATGGCCGTGGGCGCGCTGAGCAACGGCTGGGTGTCGGACAAGCTGTTCGGCAGCAAGCGCTACAAGGCAATCATGCTGTACATGGTGTTGGGCGCGCTCACCAGCCTGTGGATGTGGAGCCTGCCGGCACACAGCGCGGTCGGCCTGCTGGCGCTGTTCCTCTGCGGTTTCTTTGTCTATGGCCCTGCATCGAGCTTCTGGGCGTTGTGCCCGGACCTGGTTGGCGCCCGCCGGGCCGGCACCGCCACAGGAATCATGAATTTCGCCTCATACCTGTTCGCCGGGCTGGCGGAGCCGCTGATCGGACGTATGCTCGATACCACCGGCAATACGTCGCTGATCTTCGTCGTGGTCACCACAGCCTGCGCCTGCAGTGCCCTGGTGGCCCTGTTCGTGCGCCGCTGAGGTTGCCTGCCATGTCGTCCGTGCCATTGCCAGAGAGGTGTCATGTACCAGTACCACAAGTGGTTGCGCTCCTTCCATGCCGTGGCGCGGACCGGCAGTTTCACCCAGGCCGCCGAGCTGCTGAGCATCGGCCAGCCGACTGTCAGCGAGCAGGTCAGCGGCCTGGAAAAACGCTTTTGCGTGGAACTGCTCCACCGCCGCGGGCGCTTCATCGAGCTGAGCCCGGCAGGCCACCAGCTCTACGAAATTACCCAGGGCCTGTTCGGCCAGGAGGACGAAGCGTTGCAACTGCTGCACAGCTTCCAGCAACGCAAGCAAGGCATGCTGCGCATCGGCGCGGTGTCGCCGCCGATCGCCATGAGCCTGACGTACGAGCTGATGCAGCGCTACCCGCAGATCGAACTGGAAACCTCGTTCAGCAGCGAAGCCGGGACACTGGAGCGGCTGTACAACTTCGACATCGACTTGGCCATCCTCGCCCTGTCGGAGTTCGACCAGCGCCTGAACACCCGGCTGTACCGTACCTGCCCGATTCTGGCGGTGGTGCGCGACGACCATCCCTGGGCCGGGCAGACGAGTGTCAGCGTAAAGGACATTGCCGGTCAGCGCGTGGTGCTGCGCGAGGCGGCATCGCGCACCCGCCAGCTTGTGGAGGAAGGCTGCCGCCGGCATGGCGTTTCACTGGACTGCGCGATGCAGTTGAACAGCCGCGAAGCGATTGTGCATGCGGTGGTACACGGCATCGGCGTGGGCTTTGTCTCGGCGGTGGAGTATGCCGACCGGCCCGGCACGCGTTCTGTCGCGTTTATCGAAGACCCGTTCCACATCAGTTACTACCTGTGCTGCCTGGGCATCCGCCGTAACCGGGCGATCATTGCCGAACTGTTCGACGCGCTCAGCGCGCACTGATGCACCACTGACTACAGCGAGCCTGCCAATGCGTCGGGCGGGCCGCGCTCACCCTGAGTTTTTACCCACTGGAGCTTTGCCATGCACTATCAGCACCCCAAGCAACTGCAGGCCGCCATTCTTGACTGGGCCGGCACCGTGGTGGATTTCGGCTCGTTCGCCCCCACCCAGATCTTCGTCGAGGCCTTTGCCGAGTTCGGCGTGCAGGTCAGCCTGGAGGAAGCCCGCGGGCCCATGGGCATGGGCAAGTGGGACCATATACGCACCCTGTGCGATGTGCCCGCCATTGCTGCGCGCTACCAGGCCGCATTCGGCCATATGCCAAGCGACGATGATGTAACAGCCATCTACGAGCGCTTCATGCCCTTGCAAATCGAGAAGATCGCCGACCATTCGGCGCTGATTCCCGGGGCCCTGGAAGTCATCGCCCAGTTGCGCCGGCAAGGGCTGAAAATCGGCTCCTGCTCAGGCTACCCTGCAGTGGTGATGGAAAAGGTGGTGGCCCTGGCCTTGAGCAACGGCTACAGCGCCGACCACGTGGTGGCGACCGATGAGGTACCGAATGGTCGCCCCTACCCCGCGCAGGCACTGGCCAACGTGATTGCCCTGGGGGTCAGCGATGTAGCGGCTTGCGTCAAGGTCGACGACACTTGGCCGGGCATTCTCGAGGGCCGCAGCGCGGGAATGTGGACCGTGGCCCTGACGTGCTCAGGCAACGCTCTCGGGCTGACCTACGAGCAATACAAGGCCCTGCCCGAAGCGGAACTGGAACAGCAACGCCGGCGCATTGGCAGCCTGTTCGAAGGTGCGCGACCGCATTACCTGATCGACACCATCGCCGAACTGCCTGGCGTCATCGCCGATATCAATGCCCGCCTGGCGCGTGGAGAAATGCCGCAAGGCTGTTGAACCTGACGGCATGGCCTGGTTTGTCCGCGAACAACGCGTTATCCGTTTCGCGGGCAAACCCGCTTCTGCGCGAAGGGCTGATACACACATACGCCATTGATGAAATGCCCTTGTCAGCATTCAATATGCTGCACTGACAATGGAACCCAATTCATCAACAAGGCCAGCCATGTACTCCTCCGAACGCCTTAAAGGCATCGACGTATTCGTTGCCGTCGCTGATCTGGGCAGCTTCACGGCAGCCGCAGAGCGGCTCAACCTCACCAGCTCGGCCATCAGCAAGAGCGTGGCCAGGCTGGAGGCCCGCCTGGGCGCAAGGCTATTCAACCGCACCACACGCACCTTGTCGCTCAGCGAGGCTGGCGTCATCTTCTACCGTACCTGCACCTCGGTCCTGGCCGACCTGGAAGAGGTCGAGCACGCACTGGTCGCCAGCGACAACGAACCCCATGGCAAGGTCCGGATAGAACTGCCAGCCTCCTACGGCCGCCTGCATGTGCTGCCCTTGATTCTGGACTTCATCCGCCTGCACCCATTGCTGCAACCGCACGTGTCTTTCTCCGACCGTTTTGTCGACCCGGTGCACGAAGGTATCGACATCGTGGTGCGAATCGGTGGCCCGGATGCCTGGCCGGCCGCACTTGGCCACCAGTACTTCGGTGCCCAGCGCCTGATGTTCTGTGCCGCACCCGCCTACCTGGAAAAGTACGGCGTGCCACAAGACGAACGCGACCTGGAATACCACCACTGCGTCGGCTATGGCCATACCGATGGCATGGTCAGCCCCTGGCTGTTCAAGGGCCGCCAACCTGGCGAAATGGAACGACGCAGCGTCCAACCCCGCATCGCGGTGGGGGACGGTGAAGGTGAAGTTGCAGCAGTGCTGGCCGGTCATGGTATCGGCCAGCTACCGACCTGGCTGACCCAGCAACACCTCGATCAAGGGCGGCTGGTCGAAGTGTTGCCCGCGCTGGCCACCGACGGCCTGCCAATGAATCTGGTGTGGCTCAAAAGCCGCGAGGGGCTACCCAAGGTCCGCGCCCTGCTCGACTACCTGCTGCCCCGGTTGGCGCCTCATGGTACCCGGGCCAGCGATGCGCGCTGACGCGCGAGGCCGCCGACCAGCGGCACAAGCCCCAGCGCCACCACGGCCACGCCTGCGGCTACGTAGCCCAGGTATTCGATACCCAGGCCAGGGATGGTCAAGCCACCGAGGACGGCGCCCAGGCCAATGCCCGCATTGGCCGCCGACACATTGGTGCTACCGGCCAAAGCCTGGGCATGTGTCACAGACCCCATCACCCGTACCTGGCTGATGGGGTATAGCGCGGTGTTGGCCACACCCCACACCCCCAGTGCCAGGCAGAACACCAGGCCTGCATGGGCCAGCGGCACGATCGCCACCATGCCGATGGCCAGCAACAGCAGAAACAGCGCCGTCGCCCTGAGCGGTGAACGGTCCACGACCCGTCCACCGATCCAGTTGCCGAGCAGGCCCACTGCGCCAAAGCCCATCAGCCACCAACCAGTATGCGCGGGTGGTACACCCGCGACCCGCTGCAGCAGCTCGGCCAGGTAGCTGTAGCCTGTGAACATCGCGGTGAACACCACCACCGAAAGCAGGACATTGGCAAGGAAATAGCGCTCCTTGAAAATGCGTGCCTGCTGCATGAAGTCGACTTTTGCCGCGCGGGCAACGTGCGGCATCCACACCCACATGGCCAGCGCCATCAGCAATGCTAGCGCGGCCAGTATCCAGAATGCGCCACGCCAACTCACGGCATTGGACGCCACGGTGCCCAACGGAATACCCAGCAACATCGCCGCCGAGATGCCCAGGTACACCCTGGAAATGGCTTGCCCTGCTTTATCGGGCCCGGCCAACTGGCCGGCCGTTTCACTGGCCGTGCCCCAGAACACCGGCAACGCCAGTGCCGGGACGACCCGCGCAATGGCCAGCACCCAGAAACTGGTCGAGGCCGCAGCCAATGCATTGGCTGCGGCAAATACCAGCAGAATGGTGATGAATAAACGCTTGCGGTCCAGGTGCGCCAATGCCGCCGTCAAGAACGGGCCGGCAAGCATCACAGTAAAGGCAAACAGCGTGACCAACTGGCCCGCCATCGAAATGGATACCCCAAGGTCCTGGCTGAGCGCGGGCAACAAGCCGACAATCAGGAATTCAGTGGTCACGATCAAAAAGGCCGAAAAGGCAAGCACCGCGACGCTGATTGCAGCAGTACGGCCAGTGGGAGTAGCCCCAAGGCGGGGTTCAAAAGCAGACATCAAAACAGGCTCCAGAAAAGATCCTGCCAGTCTATTGATAAATAAAATTCCTATTTCTGGTTATTTTTCACGAATTGAATGAAGCAAAATCATCAATAGCACTTGAGTGTATACAACTTACAGGGTTCCTGATTACATTATCCCTCGCCTACGACCTCGGTAATCGCCAAGGCGTATTGCAACGGGCTTAAGCCATGTTATCTGCAACCGGTAAGAAAACCCTCCTCGTCAAAAACGCTGCACTTCTGGTCACCATGGACGGCCAACGCCGCGAGATCAAGAACGGCGGGCTGTACATCGAAGACAACCTGATCAAACAAGTCGGCCCCACCGATACCCTGCCACAACAGGCCGACGTCATCCTCGACATGGCCGGCAAAGTGGTCATCCCAGGCCTGGTCAACACCCACCACCACATGTACCAGAGCCTCACCCGCGTGGTGCCGGCAGCCCAGGACGGCGAGCTGTTCAACTGGCTGACCAACCTGTACCCGATCTGGGCACGCCTCACCCCCGAAATGATCGCGGTGTCGACCCAGACCGCCATGGCCGAACTGATCCTGTCGGGCTGCACCACCTCCAGCGACCACCTGTACATCTACCCCAACGGCTGCAAGCTCGACGACAGCATCCACGCCGCCGCCGAGATCGGCATGCGCTTCCACGCCGCGCGCGGCAGCATGAGCGTCGGCCAGAGCCAGGGCGGCCTGCCGCCTGATTCGGTGGTGGAAAAGGAAGCTGACATCCTCAAGGAGTCCCAGCGCCTGATCGAGGATTACCACGATGCCAGCCACGGCTCGATGCGCCGCATCGTGGTAGCGCCGTGCTCGCCCTTCTCGGTCAGCCGCGACCTGATGCGTGAAGCCGCCGTGCTGGCGCGCCAGTACGGGGTGTCGCTGCACACCCACCTGGCCGAGAACGTCAACGACATCGCCTACAGCCGCGAGAAGTTTGGCATGACCCCTGCCGAGTACGCCGAGGACCTCGGCTGGGTCGGCCACGACGTATGGCATGCCCACTGTGTGCAGCTCGACCAGCACGGCATCGAGCTGTTCGCCCGCACCGGCACCGGCGTCGCCCACTGCCCATGCTCGAACATGCGCCTGGCCTCGGGCATTGCCCCGATACGCAAGATGCGCGACCACGGCGTACCGGTCGGCCTTGGGGTCGACGGCTCTGCCTCCAACGACGGCGCCAGCATGATCGGTGAAGTGCGCCAGGCCCTGCTGCTGCAGCGGGTAGGCTTCGGCCCCGACGCCATGACCGCCCGCGAAGCACTGGAAATCGCCACCCTAGGCGGCGCCAAGGTGCTCAACCGCAATGACATCGGCGCCCTTGCCCCGGGCATGGTCGCCGACTTCGTCGCCTTCGACCTCGGCCACGTCGCCTATGCCGGTGGCCACCACGACCCGCTGGCGGCACTGGTGTTCTGCACCCCGACCCAGGTGCACACCAGCGTGATCAACGGCCGCGTCGTGGTGAAGGACGGCCAGCTGGCCACCGTCGACCTGCCACGCGTGCTGGAGCGCCACAACCAGTTGGCACACCAGCTGGTCAGCGGCAACTGATGGACCCGGGCTGCTGCGGCCAAGGCCGGTTGCAGTAGCCCACACCTCCCATTCAAAACTCAACGAATGCGACTGAGACCGTGCTGTTAGACGCATAAAATAACAAAGCGAGCTACTCACCATGACTTCTCCCGCTTCACCTCGTCCGGAAGACGAGAACCTCGGCGTGGGCGCCAACCTGGCCTATGGCCTGCAACATGTACTGACCATGTACGGCGGCATGATCGCCGTACCGCTGATCATCGGCCAGGCCGCAGGCCTCAGCGCTGGCGATGTCGGCCTGCTGATTGCCGCCTCGCTGTTCGCAGGGGGCCTGGCAACATTGCTGCAGACCTTGGGCATTCCCTTCTTCGGTTGCCGCTTGCCGCTGGTGCAGGGGGTTTCCTTTGCCAGCGTCGCCACCATGGTTGCGATCATCGGCAATGACGGCACTGGCGGCATGCAGGTGGTGTTCGGCGCAGTGATCGTGTCGTCACTGGTCGGCCTGCTGATCACCCCGCTGTTCTCGCGCATCATCAAGTACTTCCCGCCCTTGGTGACAGGCATCGTCATCACCACCATCGGCCTGACCCTGATGCCGGTTACCGCGCGCTGGGCCATGGGCGGGAACAGCCAGGCCGCTGATTTTGGCAGCCCGGCGAACATTGGCCTGGCGGCGTTCACCCTGGCCTCAGTATTGCTGCTGAGCAAGCTGGGCAGTGCCAGCCTGTCGCGCCTGTCGATCCTGCTGGCTATCGTGATCGGCACGCTGGCAGCGATGGCCACCGGCATGGCCGATTTCTCCCAGGCGCTGCAGGGGCCGTGGGTGGCCATGCCCGAGGTGCTGCACTTCGGCGCACCGCAGTTCCAGGTGGCGGCGATCCTGTCGATGCTTATCGTCATCGTGGTGACCATGGTCGAGACTTCGGCAGACATCCTTGCCGTGGGTGAAATCATCGGCACACCGGTCGACTCCAAGCGCCTGGGCAATGGCCTGCGTGCCGACATGATCTCCAGCGCCCTGGCGCCGTTGTTCGGCTCGTTCACGCAAAGTGCCTTTGCGCAGAACGTCGGCCTGGTCGCCGTGACCGGGGTGAAGAGCCGCTACGTGGTGGCCAGCGCCGGCCTGATCCTGGTCACGCTGGGGCTGCTGCCGGTGATGGGCAGGCTGGTCGCCGCGGTGCCTACTGCCGTGCTTGGCGGTGCCGGGCTGGTGCTGTTCGGCACGGTCGCGGCCAGCGGCATCCGCACCCTGGCCCAGGTGGACTACCGCAACAACATGAACCTGATCATTGTCGCCACCTCGATCGGCTTTGGCATGATCCCGATTGCGGCGCCGGGCTTCTACCACCACTTCCCGACCTGGTTCGAGACCATTTTCCACTCCGGCATCAGCTCGGCGGCGATCATGGCGATTCTGCTCAACCTGCTGTTCAACCACCTGCGCGCCGGCAACTCCGACCAGCAGTCGGTGTTCGTCGCCGCCAGCGAACGCACCCTGCGCTACCGGGATATCGCCGGGCTGAATGAAGGTGATGTGTTCCGTGATGGCAAGCTGTATGACCGCGATGGCAACGAGGTTCCGATCATGGAGCCTGATGAGGGGCATTTGAAACCGGCCAAGGTGCCTGCTATGCACTGACACTTACTCACCAAGGCTGACGTGCACCCTGTGGGAGCGGCCTTGTGTCGCGATAGGGCCGCAAAGCGGCCCCGGCAATCTATGCCGCGTCGCTGAACTTGTGGGGCTGCTGCGCAGCCCTATCGCGACACAAGGCCGCTCCCACAACAACGGCGACAGACCGCGGGCCCTGGCTTACTGCTGCTGGCGAGTAGCGCACACCACGATTTCGCGGATGCACACGGACTGCGGCTGGCCATAGGCAAAGCCGATGGTCTCGGCAATGGTCTCGGCCGTGAGCACCCCACCCATCTCCTGCTTCCAGTCGTTGTAGCCCGCCTTGATGGCGGCATCGGTCGTGTGGCTGAGCAATTCGGTATCGACTGCACCCGGCTCGATGGTGATCACCCGCACATTGCTCGGTGCCAGCTCTTCTCGCAGGTTTTCCGACAGGCCGGTAACAGCAAACTTGGTGCCGACGTAGGCGACATGGTTGGGGAAGGCCTTGCGCCCGGCCACGGAACTGACGTTGATGATGGTGCCCTGCCTGCGCTCGACCATACCGCTGGCGACCGCATGAATGCCGTTGAGCAGGCCGCGCACGTTCACGTCGAGCATGCGGTCCCACTGCTCCGGGTCCTGGGTGGCGATACTGCCCAGCAGCATCACCCCAGCATTGTTGATGATCGCGTCCACCGGGCCAAACCGTGCTTCGCCCTCGGCGACGGCTGCCAGCACGGCAGCGCGGTCGGTGATATCGACCGCCAGTGCCAGCGTATTGGGCAGCTGCAGTTGCTCCATCGGCGCCAGGCGCCGGGACAGCAGCAACAGGGCGTGGCCACGGCTGGACAGCAGCTTGGCGGTGGCCAGGCCGATACCGGAGCTGGCACCGGTAATGACTACCAAAGGTTTAAGGGTGTTGGTCATGGTCACCATACTGTTATCCGATTTGCCTATGGGTAAGAAGTAGAGCGAGTATAGAAGCTGGTTTTTCTTGCGAAAAATGGGAAATTCTTTTCGCAGCCATCGGCATTACTTATGGGTAACCCATGGATTATCGTCAGCTTCGCGCCTTCATCGCCGTGTTCGAAGAGCGCAACATTACTGCCGCCGCGCGTTCGATACACCTTAGCCAACCGGCGCTTTCCGGCAGCATCCGGGCACTGGAGCAGGCCTTGGGCACCACGCTGTTCGTGCGCCAGGCCCGCGGCGTCGAGGTGACCGAGGATGCCCGCGCGCTCTACCCCGAAGCGCAGCGCATGGTCGCCGACGCCAATCGCCTGCTCGGCCGCTTCAAGGGTGATCGTGAGCGTGCGCCGTTGCAGATCGGCGTGGAGCAGGATGTGAGTGCGGCGGTACTGGGCAAGGTTGTACTGGCAGCCGCTGCCATGCAGCCCCCGGTGCGCTTGCAACTGGCGACCGGCTGCATGGGCGCGGTGCGCCTGGCCAGCGAAGAACTGCGCTGTGAGGATGAGTTGTTTTTGCCGCTGCACAGCGACCCGTTCGTGCTGGCGATTGCGCAGCAGGCAACCACCGAAGCGCGCTGGATCACCTGCCCGTCACAGCCCAGCCATCAGCGCCTGCAACCTTTCTACAGCGGTATTCTGGTGGCAGAGGCAGACACCTTTACCCTGGCCCTGGAGCTGGTTACGGCGGGGCTAGGTGCCGCGATCGTGCCAGAATCGCTGGCCACCGAGCACCCCGGCGTGCGCATCGAGCCCCTGCCACAGCTTGACCTTCGCCGGCGCATCGGCCTGTGCTACTCGGCCCAGGCGCTGGCGCTTGCTGGCGTTGTCAAGCTACGCGATACGTTGCAGGGTTGAATGGGGTGCGAAGCAGGCCCATGGTCTCAGGTACGCAGCACTTGTTCCCCGGCATTGCTCGGCAAGCGCATGGCATCTGCCAACGCCACGCAGGCAATCAACGCAACGCCAATCAACGCCCAGTGGAAGTCGCTGACTGTCATCTCGCCTTCGCCGCCCCGCACCATCATCGCCACGCGCAACAGCAGTGCCACCACCGCCACACCCAACGCCATCGCCAGCTGGAAGCACATGCTGAACAGCGTCGAAGCCTCGCCCATCTGCTGCTTGGGCACATCGGCAAAACCGACAGCGTTGTACGTGGTGAACTGCATCGAGCGCGAAAGCCCGCCAACGAACAACACCACGGCCATCCAGTACCACGGCATGCCTTGCTGCAAGCCCAGGCAGGCCAGAATGCAACCAACCCCAATCAGCCCGTTGACCAGCAACACGCGGCGGAAACCATAGCGGCGCAGCAACCCGGTGGTAAACGGCTTCATCGCCAGGTTGCCGGCGAAGATCGCCAGCACCAGCAGCCCGGCATCCACTGGCGACAAGCCGAAACCAATCTGCAGCAGCAACGGGATCAGGAACGGCAAGGCGCTGATCGACAGGCGGAACAACGTTCCCCCCACGATGCTGACCCTGAACGTGGGAATAGACAGGGTATCCAGTGGCAATAGCGGCGAAGCATGACGCCGGCAATGGCGAATTGCCAACCAGGTCAGCAAGCCGCCCAGCGACACCAGTCCCAGCCCGGCGCCCAAGCTGCCACCCGCCAGCGAGCCAAGCATTTCCAGACCGACCAGCCACGCTGCACAAGACGATGCCAGGAAAACGAACCCCAGCGTGTCGAAACGGCGTTTTTCATCTGACCGCGCATTCGGAATCAGCACCCACGCAGCCGCAATGGCCAGCAACCCGAGGGGGATGTTCAGGTAGAAGATCCAGGGCCACGACCAATGCGTGACGATCAGGCCGCCGAGTGGCGGGCCCAATACTGGCGCCACCAGGCCGGGCCAAGTGATCACTGCAAGCATGTTCACCAGGTCCTTCTTCTCGGTCGTGCGCAGCACCACCAGCCGGCCCACCGGTACCATCAGGGCACCGCCAATGCCCTGAAGCACCCGGGCGGCGACGAAGGTTTCCAGGGTCGGGGCCATGCCGCACAGCAACGACGCCACGGTGAACAGGCCGATGGCCCCGGCAAATACCTGTCGCGGTCCGAAGCGGTCGGCCACCCAGCCACTGAGCGGAATGAACACCGCAACTGCCAGCAAGTAGGCACTGATGCCGATGTTCAGGCTGACAGCGCTTTCACCGAAGTCACTGGCCATTTGCGGCAAGGCCGTGGCAATCACGGTGGCGTCGAGGTTTTCCATGAAGAAGGTGATAGCGACCAGCAAGGCGATGCAGGTGGCTTGGCGGGGGGTGTTGGTTGCTGCCAGACTGGCCAAGGTTACGGGTCCTTTTGGTTGGTAATCAGTCATGGGCCTTGTGCAGCCTTTGTGGGAGCGGGCATGCCCGCGAAGCAGCCACCACGTTGCATGGCACCGGCTTTGCCGGTGTTCGCGGGCTCGCCCGCTCCCACAGAGGTCGGTGTCAGGGCTTAGAGCATGCGCATGGCCGCACGCAATGCGAGCAGGTAAGTCTCGACGCCAAACCCGCAGATCTGCCCGCGCACCACTTCGGCAAATACCGAATGATGTCGGAACGGCTCCCTAGCATGGATGTTGGACATATGTACTTCAACCACCGGCGCTTCGAGAATGGCCAATGCGTCACGAATGCCATAGCTGTAATGGGTCCACGCCCCGGCATTGATCAGCACCGCATCCACCCGGTCCTCAACGGCCTGATGGATACGTTCGCACAGGGCACCTTCGAAGTTGGTCTGGAAGCTCTCGACCCTCGCCCCCAGCTCTTCTCCCAGCGCCTTCAAGGCCTGATCAATGTCGGCCAGGGTCGCGGAGCCGTATTGGCGCGGGTCGCGCTTGCCGAACATGTTGTGGTTGATGCCGTGCAGCATCAGGACATTGGCGGCCATGGCTTACTCCAGCGGGATCGTCAGGCGATCGATCACAGCACGGGTTTCGGGCCGTATCCCTCGCCACCAGGCAAACGCCTCTGCGGCCTGTTCGACCAGCATGCCCACGCCATCAGCAACCCGTGCCACACCGGCCTCCCGCGCCTGGTGCAGGAACGGCGTGAGGCCTTTGCCATACGCAAGCTCATAGGCCAGCCGCGTCTCGCCCAGTACCGCGCCAGGTAACGGCGGCAGTTCCCCGACCAGGCTGGCGGAAGTGGCGTTGACCACAATGTCGAAGGTTTGCCCTTGCAGCGCTTCGTATCGGCTGATACGCAACCTGGGGTGATCCAGTTCGTTGCGCAAAGCAAGGGCTTTGCTCATGTCGCGGTTGGCAATCACCAGCTCGCTGGGCCCCGCCTGCAGAAAGGGCAACAGTGACCCACGTACTGCACCCCCGGCACCGAGCACCAACACGCGGCGGTTGCGCAGCGGTTCACCGAGGTTGTCTTCGATGTCGCGCAGCAACCCGATACCATCGAAGTTTTCGGCCACGATGCAGCCATCTTCGAACTTGAGTGCGTTGGCAGCACGGGCCAATTGCGCACGCTCACTGCGCCGGTCAGCCAACTCGAAGGCGCGCAGCTTGAACGGCGCAGTGATGTTCATGCCCAGCCCGCCGTCACCGCGAAATTGCAGCACCTGGGCCTCGAAGCCTTCCAACGAGCCCTCGATGGCTCCATAGTCCAGGTGCTGGCCGCTGGCCTGGGCGAACAGGCCATGAATCAGCGGTGACTTGGTATGGTTGATCGGCCGGCCGATCACTGCGTAACGGTCGCTCATCGTGCATCTCCGTGGGTAAACAGCACACCGTCTGCCTGCATGGCGGTGATTTCTTCAGGGCTGAAGCCAAGCGCCGCGGCCACTTCGGCATTGTGCTGGCCGAGGTCCGGGGCCACTTGGTGGATCGTGGTGTCACAGTCGGAAAAGCGAAACGGCAGGTTGGGCAGGCGCAAGGTGCCATAACGCGGGTGCTGCTGCTCGATGACCATATTGCGCGCCTGGATTTGCGGGTCGGCCAGCACCTCGTCGATGCGCTGGACCTTGGCACTGGGGATATCGATGGCGTCGAGCAGGGCGAGGATGTCAGCCACCGAACGCGCGCCCACCCAATCACGGACCACTGCCAGAATCGCCTCGCGGTGGGCATTGCGGCCGTTGAGGCTGTGGTAACGGCTGTCGTTGCCAAAACCTGCAGGGCCGCCGTTGGCTTCGAGCATGGCTGCAAAACGCTGCCAGGCATCATCGACCTGGGCAGCAATCACCAGGTCGCCATCCGCGGCGCGGAATACGCCATACAAGGTGGACGTGGGCATGTCATGGCCGGTCTGCTCGGGCAGCACGGTGCCGTCGGACAGCGTGTAGCACTGCACGGCGTATTCATGCATCGACACCAGCGTGTCGTACAGGGCCATGTCGATGTGCTGGCCGCGGCCACTGCTCACCCGCCCCAGCAACGCCGCGTTGATAGCCGCGACAGCGTGGATGCCGGTGTACATGTCGCCCAGCGAAATGCGCAGCAGTGGCGGCGCTTCACCCGGCACGCCGACCATCTGCATGATCCCGCTCTTGGCTTCGGCAATAAGCCCGAAGCCGGCGCGATGGGCATCCGGGCCGGTGTGGCCGTAGGCGGAAATCGAGCAATACACCAGGCGCGGATTACGCGCCGACAGCTCGGCATGGCCCAACCCCAGCTTGTCCAGCGCGCCCGGCCGGTAGTTCTCGATGAACACATCGGCCGAGTCGGCAAGGCGCTGCATGAAGGCTTTGCCGCGCGGGTCCTTCATGTTCACGCTGACCCCCTGCTTGCCCATGTTCAATTGCAGGAAGTAGCCACTCTGCTGATCGTCCAGGGTAAACGCGTGCTGGCGGCCAGCATCGCCGCTACCCGGTCGTTCGACCTTGATCACTTCGGCGCCCAGCGCCGCCAGGCAGCGCCCGACATAAGGGCCGGCAAGGAAGTGGCTGTAATCGATGACGCGGATACCCGCCAATGGCAATGCCTGGCTCATGCCTGCACCCTCCGCGGCACCATCAACCGGTGCTCGCCACGCTGCACGACCTGCCCATGCTGGTTGATCAGTTCCGATGGCAGCACCACGATGCCCCAGCCTGGGCGGCTGTTGCTCGGGCGCATCGCACCCACGCGCATGCGCACGTGCAGCACATCGTTGACCTTGATGGGTAACACGAAGTCCCAGGTCCAACCCAGCGACATGCCCGGCAGGAAGCGGTAGGCGCACTGGGTCTTCAAGCCATCTGCAATCGAAAGGCCGAACAGGCCATGGGCGACCAGGCAACCAAAGTGGCTGGCATTGGCGTAGGCCTCGTCCACATGCACCGGGGTGTGGTCCCCGGTCAGGTCGGCGTAGGCCAGGATACGCTCGCGGGTCACGGTGTAGGTCGGGCTGATGCACTCATCGCCTTCGCGGGCATCGTCCCAGTACTTTTCAATCACGCTCATGCCTGTACCTCCGCACGCGGGTCAATCGCCAATGCCTGCGCGACACAGGCCCTGGGCAGCGCCTGGATGAATTCCACTGCCAGGCCATCAGGCAGGCGCAACCAGTTGCGGCCCTGGGGCATTTCGCTGACACCGAAGCGCTGCGCCGCAGCCAGCGCCGCCTCCAGGTCTTCGCACATGATGCCCAGGTGCGCCATGCGCCCTTCCGGGCCGTCGAAATCGGGCTGATGGATGAATTGCAGGCCTCCCAGCGTCCAGTACTGAGCGGGCTGCTCGATGCTGCCCTGCACTTCGCGCAGGGTCATGCCACACACTTCACTGAAAAAGCGGATGTGCCACTGGATGTCACGCACCCAGAAGGCGACGTGTTCGAGGTAGGCTTTTGGCTGGCTCATGCGTTGTCCCTTTTCTGGTGATCGGCCATCGCGCGCTCGATGCCCTTGATACAGGCCACCAAGGTGGCGTTGACGGGTGTAGCGATGCCATGACGCTGGCCCCAGCGCACGACGGAGCCGTTGATGAAGTCGATTTCGGTGACCGAGCCTTTTTCCAGGCTTTGCAGCATCGAGGTACGGAAACTCGATGGCAGACCTTCGGCAGCCAGATGCCAGGCGGCATCAGGGCTGTTCAGGCTCAAGCGGATACCGGCGCTGCGGGCCACGGCGATGGCCTCGGCCACGGCGGCCTTGGCCGTTTGCTCCAGCAAAGGCTCGTTGTAGAGCTGGCCATAACTGAGCATGGTGATACCGCTGAGCGCGCCGGTAGCGACATTGACCAGCAGCTTGTCCCACATGGTGCCGAGGATGTTGTCGCTGACCGTGGTGGCCAGCCCGGCAGCGTTGAACGCTTCGGCGATGGCCTGCGCGCGGGGTGTCAGTTGCCCGTCCAGCTCGCCGATGTATGTGTGTTTGCCCGCCACGCCAGCACGGATCGACCCCGGTGCCAGCAGCACACCGCCCACATAGGTCTTGCCAGCCAGTACGCGCTGCGGCCCGACCACCTCGGCCAGAATGTCCTCGTGGCCCAGGCCGTTCTGCAGCGACAGCACCAGCGTTTGCGGGCCGAGCAGCGCCGTGGCACCGGCAATCGCTTCGGCGGTGTGGAACGACTTCACCAGCACCACGACCAGGTCAGTCACGCCCACGTCGTTGGCATCGGTGGTGGCATTGACACGCACTTGCCGCTCGCCGTGTTCGTCCTGCACCTGTAAACCGTGCAGGTTGATGGCTTCGACGTGCTCGCGGCTACGGTTGAGCAGCCAGGTTTGGTGCCCTGCCTCGCTCAATGCCGCGCCAATCGCGCAGCCCAGGGCGCCGGCACCCAGAATGCAGATTTTCAAATCGCAGACCTCCAGTGGTTTGCGATTACCTTATGCAGCGCAGCTCATTCGGGCTATACAATGACCTTAATACGCCCATTGAGATTTACAATAATGAGTGCCGCCGACGTACTGCCTGAACCCAAGCTGCTGCAACTGTTCGACCTGCTTTATCACTGCCGCAGCGTCACCCGCGCTGCAGAACAGTTAGGCCAGAGCCAGCCAACCGTCAGCATCTGGCTAGCCCGCCTGCGTCAGCAACTGAACGACCCGTTGTTCGTACGCACCCCAGGTGGTATGGCCCCAACTCCGCGCGCCGACCAGTTGATCGGGCCTTGTCGCGAAGTGCTTGAATCACTGCGTCGGCTGACGGCGTGGGAACCACAGTTCACCCCTGCCACCGCGCAGAGGCGCTTTCGCCTGTGTGTCAGCGATGCCAGCCATATCACCTTGCTACCCAGTATTCTCAACCACCTGCGCAACCATGCCCCAGGCATTCGCCTGGAGGCAGCGCGCATCGACGGCAATAGCGAAAGTGCCCTGGAGTCGGGCGAGGCCGACCTGGCCATTGGCTTTGTGCCCTGGCTGGGTGGCGGGATGTACCAGCAGGTATTGTTCGAGCAGGACTGGGTGTGCCTGAGCAACCGCCAGCACCCGCGCCTGGCACACGGCATGGACGTGGCCCGTTACCACGCCGAGGGCCATGTACAGATCAGCGCGGGGACCGGCCAGAAGTTGCTGGAGGCCGGCCTGGCCCGGGCCGGTATCGAGCGCCGGATCGTGCTGGAGCTACCAGGGTTTCTGGGGCTGGGGATGATCGTCGGCAGCACCGACCTGGTCGCCACTCTGCCAAGGCATATCGGCCACACCCTTGCCGACATGCATGACCTGCAGGTACACGATTGCCCATTTGCGGTAGAGGGTTTCACGGTAAAACAGCACTGGCATGCGCGCTACCACCAGGACAGCGGCAACCGCTGGCTCAGGGAAGTGATCCACGGCCTGTTCGGTCGACCGGCCTGACGTATTCGTGTGGTTACAGCGCCATGACCATCTCATGCCAAGCCATGCCGCCATGATCCGACGGCGACGGTTTCACGTACTGATACCCCATCTTCTGGTACAGCGCCACATGCTGCTGCTTGCACATCAGGTGAATGGTCTGCTTGCCCGAGGCCTTCATGCGGGCGATGAATTCGTCCATCAAGCGCTTGGCGTAACCTTTGCCCTGGTGCACCGGGTCCACCACCACCGACATGATCACCACGTTCGGTGCTGCCGGGTCATGGCCGATCAGTTCCTTGAAGTCTTCATCAGACATGACGACTTCGTGGGCGCAACCGCTATTGATGAAGCCAACGATCTCACCTGCGTTTTCCAGGATCAGGAACCCTTGCGGATACTGCGCGATGCGGGTGCGGATCTTCTCCAGCGTGGCCGCTTCATCCCCTTCATAGGCGCCGATTTCAATGGCGTAGCAGCGCTCGGCGTCTGCAACAGTGGGGGTGCGGAACTGCGGGGTATTCATGGCTGACTCCTTGGAAACGTGAAAGCGTCAAGCATGGTAAACCAGTAGCGTTGTGCTTGCCGCCTACCTGGGATGGCACGCATCATTGGCGCATTGCCTACTCGCTCACGGACACGCCTATGACCGCTGCCCCACTCCCTCTCACAGCGCCAGGACGCTGCAAACGCCTGAAAGCGGCCAGCAGCAGCGACCATGACAAAGTCGACGAACTGGTGATGGCGGCGCGGCCTTTCGAGAGCCGTGAGCGTTATGGCCACTTCCTGCAGGTACAGCACCGCTTTCACGGCAGCCTGCTGGCGCTGTATCAGGACGAGCAGCTGAACCGGTGGCTGCCGCGGCTGGTTGAGCTGTCGCGTTTTGCCGCAGTCGAGGAAGACCTGCTCGATCTGGGCCTGCCGCTGCCAACGCCCCCCCAACCGGTCAGTGCCAGCCCGGCCCAGGCCCTGGGGTGGCTGTATTGCAGTGAAGGCTCCAACCTGGGTGCCGCGTTCCTGTTCAAGCAGACCCAGCGCCTGGGCCTGAATGGCAATGAGGGTGCCCGCCACCTGGCGCCGCACCCCGATGGTCGTGCACTGCACTGGCGCGAGTTCGTGGCCAGGCTTGATGGCCTGGTGCTGAACGACGAGGAAGAGGCCGAGGTGATTGTTGGGGCGATTGCCGCGTTCGACAGTTATCGGGCACACCTGCGAGCAGTGTTCGCAGGCCGATGAGCATTGGGTATGGACAGGGGTAATCAGGCGTCAAAAGTTCTACAAGTTGTTGCTGCAGCGAACTTTTTCCCGTTTACCGGTCTATGTGGGAGGCACAGAAAGGTCGCGGCACGCGAGAAAAGGTTCGCCCCACACCTGCTGGCCAGATGGCTCAATTGTTATCAGAGGTTGGCTTCGCTCATGAAAATACATGTCGCAAGGTTGGTGCTGCTCGGCCTGTTCTCGTTCGCGGCGGTGGGCACGGCATCAGCAACTCAAATGAAAGCACCGGTGGCGCCGGCACCGGCTGTTCAGTCACCGTTGCAGCCTGCCGGCAGCCCGTGGTCGAGGGTGGCCAGTGTGGCCGATACACAGCCGGCCACGCTGCTGGCGCACGACGACGACCGCTGGCATGACCACAGAAGCGACTGGCGCCGTGAGCAGTGGCGGCGCGAGCAAGCCCGGCGGGACTGGGAGCGGCGGCGTGACTGGGAACGGCGCCGTGATTGGGAGCGCCGCCATGAGCGGGCCATGCACCAGCGCCACCATGACGAGCATCGTTACTACCGCCGTTGAAGCCGACGCGATCCCTGTAGGAGCGGCCTTGTGTCGCGATCGGGCCGCAAAGCGGCCCCACAATTTCGATATTGATGCATAGATCGCACGGGCAGCTCTGCGGCCCGACCGCGACACAAGGCGCTCCTACACGGTCCGTTTCAATCGGCCAGCTGAGGGGTATCCCCCGACGCCTCTGCCTCCATCTTCAAGCGGTCAGCCTTGCAGATGTACTTGGGCTTGCGCGGCGCCAGTTTGGCATTGGCCTTTTTGGCATGCGCCTCCAATAGCTGCTTGATCTTCTTACGACGGTTCATAGTCCACAGGGCCTGTCAGTGCGGTTTCGCTGACCACATCATACCTGTGCGGCCTGCGCATTACGCCAGTAAACATGGCGCTGGGTTACCCGCCGGCCCCTATTCCTCGCCACCTTGACGTTATTTTCACACGCCGCAGCTTAGCGTCACGCCCTTTCCGGTCACGGGCACATCCACTGGCCGCCAAGGTACGACGAGGCATACGTGTCACACACTACATCCCCCGCCGCGCACACGCGCGTGGACTGGGCCGGCCTGGGCTGGCTTTTGCTGTTCTTCTGGTACTTCTCCGGCGTCACCCAGGCGTTGCTGCTGTTTAGCGGGACTACCGGCTTCGCCGGTTTTCGCGATGCGTTCTTCCTCAGTAGCCTGTGGCTGGCCCCGGTGCTGCTGCTGCCCCGCTTCACCCGCGCCACGGCGGCAGTCATCGGCCTGGTGCTTTGGGCTGCATCGTTGGTGGGCTTGAGCTACTTCGGCATCTATCGCCAGGAGTTCTCGCAAAGCGTCATCTTCGTCATGTTCGAGTCCAATACCGCCGAAGCCGGTGAATACTTCAGCCAGTACTTCAGCGTGTGGCTGGGCCTGGCGCTGCTGTTGTACACGCTGGTGGCGGTGCTACTGTGGAAGCGCGTGCGCCCGGTCACCCTGCCCCTGCGCAGCCGCCTGCCAGTGGTGGCGCTGTTGCTGGTAGCCAACCTGGTATACCCGTTCTACAAGCAGATGGTCACCCAGGAGCGCAACTTCGCCGATGCCGCCGAAAAAGTGCAGCAGCGCATGGAGCCTGCAGTGCCCTGGCAACTGCTGGTCGGCTACCGTCAGTACCTTCAGCAACTGGACAACATGCAGAAGTTGCTGGCGCAGAACGCCGCGTTGCCGCCTTTGCAAAACCTGCGTGACAGCAGCGGTACGGCGCCACGCACGCTGGTGCTGGTGCTGGGCGAGTCCACCACCCGCGAGCACATGCACCTGTATGGCTACAACCGCGACACCACGCCCAACCTCGACGCGCTGGCCGCCAGCGACAAGGGGTTGACGGTGTTCCGCGACGTGGTATCGCCACGCCCGTACACCATCGAAGTAATGCAGCAGATCCTCACCTTTGGCAACGAGCAGAACCCGGACCGTTTCCTCACCGACCCGTCGCTGATCAACCTGATGAAACAGGCAGGCTACAAGACCTTCTGGATCACCAACCAGCAGACCATGACCAAGCGCAACACCATGTTGACCACGTTCTCGCAGCAGACCGACGCGCCGGTATACCTGAACAACCAGCGCAACCAGAACGCCAGCCAGTACGATGACGTGGTGCTGGCACCGTTCGAGAAGGCCCTGCAAGACCCTGCGCCGAACAAGTTCATCATCGTCCACCTGCTGGGCACGCACATGGACTATCGCTTCCGCTACCCGAACGACTACGCGCACTTCACCGACAGCCAGGGCGTACCGAAAGAGCTGACGCCAGACCAGGTAGAAACCTACAACTTCTACGACAACGCGGTGCGCTACAACGACTACGTGGTATCGAGCCTGATCAAGCGTTACTCGGCCGGCAGCCCCAATGGCTTCCTGCTGTACCTGTCCGACCATGGCGAAGACGTGTACAGCTCCGGCAACCACGACCGCCTGGGGCGCAACGAAGGCGCGCCGACCCGGCCGATGTACACCATCCCGTTCCTGCTGTGGACCTCGCCCAGCTGGCAGGCCGAGCACCCACGTGATATGCAGGCCATGGCCTACCGCCCTTACAGCAGCTCGCACCTGATCCATACCCTGTCCGACCTGGCCGGGCTGAGCTATGACCGCTTCGAGCCGGCCAAGAGCCTGGTGAGCCCGCAATTTGTGGTGGCACCGCGCTGGATCGGCGACCCGTACCGCAAGGATGGCTTGCGCGAATTCGACCACCTGCCGCTGGACAAGCCCGAACGGGTGCAGGAAACCGCCAGTAATCACCCGTAGATCGTCACGTGTAGGAGCAGCCTTGTGCTGCGAACAGGCCGGTATTGGAGGCACACGGATGTGTGGCCTCTACCGGCCGCCTCGCAGCACAAGGCTGCTCCCGCAAGAATCGCGATAGGCCGTTTGCTGTATAAATTAAATTTAAATTGATTTTAAATTAAGACTCGACAACGCTCTGCCCATATTCCTGGTTTGCAGAGTACCCAACATGTCCGCAGCCCCCCGCGAACCCCGCAAGGACGGCGCCGTCACCCGCACCCGCATCCTCGAAGCCGCCGGCGAACTGTTCGCCGCGCTCGGCTATGCCGAAACCAGCAACAAGGCCGTCGCGGCCAAGGCCGAAGTCGACCTGGCCTCGATCAATTACCACTTCGGCAGCCGCAACGGCCTGTACCTGGCCGTGCTCGACGAGGCCCGCAAACGCTTCCTCGACCTCAGCGACCTGCAGCGCATCACTCAAGGCAACCACGCGCCAGCCGAAAAGCTGCGCGTGCTGGTGGAACTGGTGGTGCACAAGGCCACCCAGGATCGGGACAACTGGCATTTGCGGGTTCTGGCCGCAGAAATCCTCGCGCCCAGCCCTCACGGCCAGGCGCATCTGCAGGCCGCCGCGCCATTGCGCCTGTCACTGCTCAAGGGGCTGTTCAGCGAGGTCAGCACCATCCCGGTCGACGAACCGGCCCTGACCCGCTGCATCCTGTGCGTCACAGCGCCGTGGGCAATGCTGCTGATCGGCCCGCGCGGCGGCTCCGGGGCGCTGCACGAGATTCTGCAGATGCCCAGCGAGGCCGTTGCAGCGCAGCTTTACCGCTTTGCCCTCGCAGGCCTGCAAGACGCTGGCCTGCAGCATGCCCAGGCCAACGCCACCCCCAGCTGAGGTAAGCACTGTGCAACCTGTATCCACTGATACTTCCCCCGCCGCAACGGACGCGCAAACCTCCATTCCACTGCTGCTGGCAGCGCTGATGCTGGTGATGTTCCTAGCCGCCCTCGACCAGACCATCGTCTCTACCGCACTGCCAACCATCGTCAGCGACCTCGGTGGGCTGCGCTGGCTGTCGTGGGTGGTCACCGCCTACCTGCTGGCCTCCACGGTAGTGGTACCGCTGTATGGCAAGTTCGGTGACCAGTTCGGCCGCAAGCGTGTGCTGCAGGTGGCCATCGTGCTGTTCCTGCTGGGCTCGGCCTTGTGTGGCGCAGCACAGGACATGGCCCAGCTGATCGCCTTCCGCACCCTGCAAGGGCTGGGTGGCGGAGGCTTGATGGTAGTGGCGATGGCCGCCATCGGTGATGTCATCCCGCCTGCCGAACGTGGCCGCTACCAGGGCCTGTTCGGTGGCGTGTTCGGCCTGGCCACCGTTGTAGGGCCGCTGATCGGCGGTTTTCTGGTCGAGCAGCTGTCGTGGCACTGGATCTTCTACATCAACCTGCCCCTGGGCCTGCTGGCGCTGCTGGTGATCGGCAGCGTGTTCCGCCCGCACGTGGCTTTGGTACGGCATACGGTGGACTACATCGGCGCATTCTTCCTTACCGTGGCATTGGCTGCCCTGGTGCTCATCACCAGCCTCGGCGGCAGCCTGCTGGCATGGCAGTCGCTGGACATGCTGTGCCTTGCGCTGTTCGCCCTGATCGGCCTGGTCGGCTTCGTCCTGGAACAACGCCGCGCCGTCGAGCCAATCATGCCGCTGCACCTGTTCGGTCACCGGACCTTCGTGCTTGCCGGGCTGATCGGTTTCATCGTCGGGGTGTCGCTGTTCGGCGCCGTCACCTTCCTGCCGTTGTACATGCAGGTGGTGAAGAACGCCACGCCCACCAGTGCTGGGCTGCAGATGCTGCCACTGATGGGTGGCCTGCTGGTGGTGTCGGCGATTACTGGGCGGCTGATCAGCCGCTGGGGGCGTTACCGGGTGTTCCCGATCATCGGCACCCTGCTGCAAGTGATTGCCCTGGGCCTGCTCAGCCGGCTCCAGCTGGACACGCCCATGGCGCTGATGAACCTGTACATGGGCTTGCTGGGGGCCGGCCTGGGTATGGTCATGCAGGTGCTGATCCTGGCCGTGCAGAACAGCGTCGAATTGCGCCACATGGGCGTGGCCACCTCCGGGGCCACCTTGTTCCGCTCGATTGGCGGCGCCATCGGTGTGTCGCTGTTCGGCGCCTTGTTCTCGCACAGCTTGCTGGGCGACCTGGGCAGTGACTTCGCCGCCAGTGCCGGGGGTGCCGCGAGCCTTTCGCCGGCCGCCGTGCATGCCCTGCCCACGGCCCTGCAGCACAGTTACCTGCAGGCGTTTTCCGGGGCAATGCATGGTGTGTTCCTGCTGGCCGGGGTGATCACCAGCGTGGCTTTCGCACTGTCCTGGCTGCTGCGCGAGGTGCCGCTGCGCAAGGCCACGCAGGCGTGAACACAGGTCGACAGGCCTTCAGGCAGATGGCAAGCAGCTACCCCGAGCGGCACTGCCCCGCACTGCCTCGGCCAGTTTGCGCAGGTTGGCCTGGTGCGCATTTACCAGGCTGGTGATGCTGTTGTCAGCGGCAGTCTGCACCGAGGTGCGGCAGGTCAGCTCAGCCTGCCCCACCAGTTTCAGGCGCCACACGGTTTCCAGCGAGGCATAGCGCCCCGGCACCGTATCGAAGCGTTGTACGTCCACCCGCACTGCCGCCTTGGCGTCACCCGCCGGCCCACCCAGCTGGTCCTGCAAGGCGCTGCGAAACTCATCCACCAGGTTGGCACCCCACCATTCCGTCTCCAGAATGGCCAGGCCACTCTGCCCTTGCCGCACCACCAGTTGCGGGCGATCCACCTGGGGCGGCACGACAACCCGGGTCACCCGGATGTGCTGCCCGCTGTCACGCATCGGCTCGTTCGGCACCAGCGTGTGGTAGTTGTTCGGCGTACTGCTGCAGCCCCCGAGCCACACCAGCAGGCTGGCCACACACACATTGCGCAGTCGTTGCATCGGCTGTCTCCTCAGGGTTCAAGCTCTGCGGCCCCGGCCGCTTTCGGCCGCCCGCGAATCAGCGACTCGGGGTGCCGGCCCAGGTAGTCGGCGAGGTCGCGCAGCGACCGCGACATGCGCTCCAGTTCATCCAGTGTTTCGCCCATCCGCTCGCGCTGCGGGGAGTCCTCGGAAATGGCCGCATTGGCCGTGCGCAGGGTCTTGTGCACTTCGTCCAGCGCCACCTTCACATCCGGCAACGTCTGGCCATTGAACTGTTTGAGGCTGGCGCGCAGCTCACGCAGGCTACCATCGAGGTTGCTGGCAATGCTTTCCAGCGGCAGCTTGGCTATGCGCTCGACCACGCGCTGCAACTGCTCCTGCAACTGTTCCAGGCTGCCCGGCAAGGTGGGAATGGTGATGGGGTTGGCGGCCATGTCGAAGGCCACCTTGGGAGCACCCGGGTAAAAGTCCAGGGATATGAACATCTGCCCGGTTATGAGGTTGCCGCTACGCGCCTGCGCCCGCAGCCCGTGCTCGACGAAGGTGCCGATCAGCTGCCGCGCCCCATCCATGTCGCCCTCGGTGTGCTTGAACACTGCCAGCATCTTGCGGTGCACCGGCCCGAGGCGCTGCGGGTAGATCACCGCATCGACCACCACCGGGAAGGACTGCCGCTCGGCGTCGTAGTCCAGCTTGATGGAGGTGACCCGGCCAAACTCCACGCCCTTGAACTCCACCGGCGCCCCCACCGACAGGCCACGCATGGCCTGGTCGAAGCGTAGCTGCAGGTATTGCGCCTGGCCATTGGGCGGGGCCAAGGCGGACTCTCGGTCGGCAAACAGCTGAAAGCGGGCCTGATCGGCAGCAGGCTCGGCCTGCGGGGCAAAATCGGGCGAACCAAAGGCCAACCCGCCCACCAGGATCGATGACAGTGATTCGGTATCAACCTTCAGGCCGTTGGCGCCAATCTGCATGTCGACGCCACTGGCATTCCAGAAGCGGCTATCAGCGGTGACGAAACTGTCGTAGGGGGCCTGCACGAACACGCCAATCTCCACTCCCTTGCCATCGTCTTGCAGGGCAAAGGACACCACCTCACCGACCGGGATCTTGCGGTAGTAGATCGACGAGCCGACATCCAGCGAGCCAAGGTCGCTGGCGGTGAGGAAAAAGCGCTTGCCCTTTTCGTCGAAGGTAACAGGTGGCGGCAGTTCCAGGCCGACGAAGGACTTTTCCGGGGTTTTCGATTCGCCGGAATCGGCCCCGATGAAACTGCCTGACAGCAGCGTATCCACCCCGGAAACCCCACCCACACCGATGCGCGGGCGCACTACCCAGAAGCGCGCGCCATGGGTGGCGAACGCGCGGGCATCGTCGGACAACTGCACCTTGGCGACCACGCTTTTCTTGTCATCGGCCAGGTCCACCGTCGTGACTTCGCCAATCACCACGCTGCGGTACTTGACCTGGGTCTTGCCGGCCACCAGCCCCTCTCCCGAGTGGAAGGAAATGGCAATGACCGGGCCCTGCTGCATCCAGTTGCGCACCACCAGTGACGCGCCGATCAGCATTGCCAGTATCGGCACGATCCACACCAGCGACACACTCCAGCGTCGGGTACGTACCTCAACCTGGCCTGCGCCCTCGCGCTCGTCAGTCTGTTGCCCCATCAGTGCGGCCTCCCCTCGTTGGCATGGCTATCCCAGATCAGGCGTGGATCGAAGCTCATCGCAGACAACATGGTCAGCACCACCACCATGCCAAAAAACAGGATGCCTACCCGCGGCTCGATGGTGCCCAGCCCGCGCAGTTGCACCAGCGCCGCCACCAGCGCCACCACCATGACATCGAGCATCGACCAGTACCCGATCAGCTCGACAAAGCGGTACAGTTGCGAACGCTGACGACAGGCCCAGGTGGAACGGTGCTGGGCGGTGAACAGCAGCAGGCCGAGCGAGAAGAACTTGATGGCAGGCACCCCCACGCTGGCAATGAAGATGATCAGCGCGATGTCCCAGGCGCCGGCCTCCCAGAACTCCAGCACACCACCACCAATGGTGCTTTCGCTGCCACTGCCAAGCATTTCGGTGTGCATCACCGGCAGCAGGTTGGCCGGGATGTAGAACACCAGCGCCGCCAGCAGAAACGCCCAGCCACGAACGATGGCATTGGCCTTGCGCCGGTGAATGGCGGCGCCGCAGCGGTTGCAGGCGTGTGCGCCGCTGCTCAGGTCGCAGGCCTGGCCGCAGCCATGGCACAGACAAAGGCCCAGCTCGTCGGCGTTGGCCGGGTAATTCATACCTGCACCCATAGGTCGCGAATGTCCTTGCCGGCGATGTGGATGATGAGCATGCTCAGCGCGGCCAGGGCCAGCAGGCCGATGCCGGGGATCACATCAAGCAGCCCGGCCAGCTTGATCACTGCCACCATGGCCCCGAGCAGGCACACTTCCAGCATGCTCCACGGCCGCAGGCTCTCCAGGCCGCGCATGCACAGGGCAAAACCTGGGGCTCGCTGGCCGGCCAGGGCAAAACTCAACACCCAGCACAACAGGGCAATCTGCAGCAGCGGCGCAAAGATGATCGACAGCGCCATGACCAGGGCGATGAAGGTGATGCTGCCTTGGCTGAGGATCTGCACCGCATCCCACAACGTCGCCGAATGGGTGAGCCCCTGCATGCCGATGGTCATCACCGGGTAGGCGTTGGCGAACACCAGCAGGATGCCGCCGGTCACACTCAAGGCCAGCCGCTGCTCGATGGTCAGTGACGTGTGCCGGTACAGCACGCCGCCACAGCGCAGGCAGAGGGCGCGTTGGTGCTTGAGCAAAGGTGCACGCTGGTACACCGTGTTGCAGTACTCACAGATGATCAGATCCTGGGGCTGGGTCATGGCGTGTCCACGGTTAGCCCGACGTGAGGGTCACATGCAATGGCAAACTCTGTTATCCGGTGTAGACCATGCAGACAAATCCGCCATCCCCAACCGATGACGGACTATCCTGTGAAACGGGCTTTCTGCCCGGTGGAGGTGTGCCATGCGTACGTTCACGTGGAGTTACCTGCTGGTGCTGTTGTGTGCCGCATCCGCAGCCCAGGCGCAGTCGGTCGTGCCGCTCAAGGGCCAGAGCAGCCAGCAGATGCAACTGGACATCAACGATTGCAATACCGTCGCTACCAACGCCGCGAACAGCGCCGCGACGTCCAGCGAAGCCCATGTCGGTGGCCGGGTGCGTGGGGCAGCAGCAGGCGCCGCCGCCGGTGCCGTGGGCGCGCAAGTGCGCGGCAACCAGCACGAGGAGCTGTATGACCGGGCCAGTGACGATGCCAAACAGCAATACCGGCAGAACCGTGCCGGCGAAACGGCCGCCGCCGGTGCAGCGGTAGGCGGCATGCGCCAGCGTCAGGACCGGCGACAGGATCGGCGCAGCGAGGACCAGGCTAAAACCCAGGCCCATGCCAGTGCCTACACCGGCTGCCTGCAAGGGCGCGGCTATCAGGTCAACCCTTGATCAGCGGGCACGCCATGCTCCTGGATCGCGCAGCATGGCGTGCCAGCCTCAGAACTTCGCCAGTTCTTCCCGGCAAAACTCCACAAACAACTGTGCAGGCTTGGTCAGTTGCACCCGCTTCAACCACGCCGCCGCCAGCCCCGACAGCGCCACCGGCTCGGCGATATCCAGCAGGGCCAGGCGCTGGCCGTCGTAGGTGTATTCCGAATGCGGTCGGGTCACCAGCAGCGAAAAACCGAAACCCTGCCCGACCATGCCCCGCACCATCTCGATCGACGGTGAGCTGAAGACGATGTTCGGCGTCAAGCCCATCTCGTTGAACAGGCTGACGAAGTAGGTGCGGCTGGGAGCCACGTCCAGCAGGATCATCGGCTCCGGGCACAGGTCACGCAGCGATACCTGGGCCTGGCCGGCAAAGCGGTGGTTTTCTGGCAGCAGCACGTAAGGTTTTTGCGGCGGCATCAGAGGCTCGGCTTCGATGGTGCCGTCCAGGTCATGATCGTAGAGGAACGCCAGGTCGAACGTTCCGGCCGTCAGGCCCTGGATCAGCTCCTGCTGCTCGCCGTCGCGCAGGCGGATATCCACGCCTGGGTAACGCTGGCGGAAGGCGGCGATCAGGCGCGGCAGATACAACGGTGCCACGGTTTCGAAACAGCCGATGTCGATCTGCCCGGCGACGGTGTCGTTGTCAGCCAGGGCGTTCTGCTCGAACTCGTGGGCCATCTGCAGCAGGGATCGGGTCTTGGCGTAGAAACGCTTGCCGCTGGGCGTCAACGACACACCCTGGGCATGGTGGCGAATGAACAGCTGCACGCCGAAACTTTCTTCCAGGCTCTTGATGGCCGTGGAAATGGACGGCTGGGCGATGTACAGCTGGCGAGAGGCCTCGGCAACGCTACCGGCCTCCACGGTGGTGACGAAGTACTTGAGTTGTCGCAGGGTATAGGCAGCCACGGGCACCTCTTTGACGCCGGTTTGGGCGCGCAGGGATCATGCCTGACACTTTAACCCCGCTGGCTGGCGGACGGGGGCCGGGTGATGAAGGATTTACCTATGGCTTGAGCAGTTTTTTTGTAGAGCGATCGCCCGAGCCCGGGAACAGCTGCTGGCCAAATACTCCCGAACGTCTTTACTGATACCCAACGGCCTCAGCATTACGGTGTACGCCTATGAAGATCGTGGTCACCAGCATTCTTGTCGACGACCAGGCCAAGGCCCTGGCCTTCTACCACTACGTACTCGGCTTCGAGCCCAGGCACGACATCCCCATGGGCCGGCACCGCTGGCTGACGCTGACCTCCCCCAACGATCCCAACGGCGTCGAGCTGTTGCTGGAGCCCGACGCGCACCCGGCGTCCAAGGTGTATAAGGCTGCGCTCAAGCAGGATGGCATCCCCGCCACCTCGTTTGGCGTGCGCGATATACAGGCCGAATACACCCGCCTCTGCGCGGCGGGTGTGCAGTTCACCCAGCCGCCCACCGACCTAGGCCCCGTCACCGTGGCCGTGTTCGATGACACCTGTGGCAACCTGATCCAGATCGCCCAGAAACACAGACAGCCCCACGCGCACCAATAAGGAAAACAGATGCGCCACGAATTCAGCGAAGTACTGAACGACCTGGTCGATTACTTTCTGCTTGGCGATATCCAGTTGCTCGAACGTTTCAAGCAGGAGCATGAGCTACCGGACGACCTCGCCTACGCCTTTACCCATGGTGACATCGGCGACAAGGCGGTACGCGAAGGCGTCGTGCTGCCGCTGGCGGGGGTCGACAACCTGCCCTACCGCATTCTGTTCACCCTCGATGGCCATACCCCGGCCCTGCGCGAAGCTGGCAGCCGCCTGAAGCACCGGCGTAATGGCTATGTTTTGCGGGTCGAGCACGGTGCGCTGATGCTGTACACCTGGCGCATCCTGCAGCACTTCACGCCCAAGACCCTGGGTGACCTGATTGCCCGCTACCAGGTGCCGGGGCGGCCGATCATCGAGCTGGACAATGGCTGGTATGACGTGGAGGTACTGGCGGGGGCGCTGGTGCGCGACGGGTTGTACGAGCCGGCGTTCGAGTTCGTGCTGAAGAAGCGCTGGAGCCGGGGTGAGGCCGCGCAGGTGGATACCGGGTATGCCTTTGGCCTGCGCGGCTACTTCGATTGATTAGTGGGCTGTACCGGCCTCTTCGCGGGCTCGCCCGCTCCCACAGGTACAACACACGCCGTGAAATCTGTGTTGTATCTGTGGGAGCGGGCGAGCCCGCGAAGAGGCCAGCACAACTGCCCCATCAGTCTCAGGTGTGGTTGATATCCCGGTCCTTGGTCTCCGGCAGGAAGAAGATCCCCAGCACCGCCGTCATTACCGCGATCACAATCGGGTACCACAAGCCGTAATAGATATCCCCGGTAGCCGCCACCATGGCAAACGCCACCGTCGGCAGGAAGCCACCGAACCAGCCATTACCGATGTGGTAAGGCAGCGACATCGAGGTGTAGCGGATACGCGCCGGGAATAGCTCGACCAGCCAGGCAGCAATCGGGCCGTAGACCATGGTCACGTAAATCACCAAAATGGTCAGCAGCAACAGCACCATCGGGTAGTGGATCTTCGCCGGGTCGGCCTTTTCCGGGTAGCCGGCTTCTTTCAACGCACCACTCAAGGTGGCGGTAAACGCCTCACTCTGCACCTTGAAGTCCGCTGCGGCCATGCTGCTGCCTTCAAAGCTCGGCAGCACCCGCTCACCAATGCGAATCTGCGCCACGCTGCCAGGTTCGGCCGCCTGGTTGGTGTAGGGAATGGCGCGCTTGGCCAGCAGGCTCTTGGCGATGTCGCAAGAGCTGGTGAATTTGGCCTTGCCCACCGGGTCGAACTGGAACGCGCACTGGCCAGGGTCAGCCACTACCACGACCGGGTTCTGCTCCTGGGCGACGAACACGTCCGGGTTGCCGTACTCGGTCAGCGCCTTGAAGATCGGGAAATAGGTCAGCGCAGCGATGATGCAGCCGGCCATGATGATCTTCTTGCGGCCAATGCGATCGGACAGGCTACCGAAGATGATGAAGAACGGCGTGCCGATCAGCAACGAGCCGGCAATCAGCAGGTTGGCCGTCTGCGGCTCGATCTTGAGCATCTGCAACAGGAAGAACAGCGCATAGAACTGCCCGGTGTACCACACCACGGCCTGGCCGGCGGTGCCGCCCAGCAGCGACATGATCACCACCTTGAGGTTGTCCCAACGGGCGAACGACTCGGTCAGCGGTGCCTTGGATGCCTTGCCCTCGGCCTTCATCTTCATGAACACCGGCGACTCGTTGAGCTGCATGCGGATGTACACCGAAATCGCCAGCAGCAGGATCGACAGCAGGAACGGCACCCGCCAGCCCCAGGCCTCGAACACCTCAGTACCCATGACCGTGCGGCAGCTCATGATCACCAGCAGCGACAGGAACAGCCCCAACGTGGCGGTGGTCTGGATCCAGGCGGTGAAAAAGCCGCGACGGCCCTTGGGCGCATGCTCGGCCACATAGGTGGCCGCGCCGCCGTACTCACCCCCCAGGGCCAGGCCCTGCAGCAACCGCAAGGTGATCAGGATGACCGGCGCGGCCACGCCGATCGCGCTGTAGCTCGGGAGCAGGCCCACCAGAGCGGTAGATAGGCCCATGATCACAATCGTGATAAGGAACGTATGCTTGCGCCCGATCATGTCACCCAGGCGGCCGAACACGATTGCCCCGAACGGCCGTACGGCAAAACCGGCGGCAAAGGCCAGCAAGGCGAAGATGAACGAGGTGGTTTCATTGACACCGGCAAAGAAGTGCTTGGCGATGATCGCGGCGAGGGAGCCGTACAGGTAGAAGTCGTACCATTCGAACACCGTGCCCAGGGATGAGGCGAAGATGACCTTGCGCTCCTCCTTGGTGATACCGCGTTGGGGCGCGCTACTGCCCGTGGATGCGCTGTCGAGAACCGCCATGGGTTGCCTCCGTGATGTCGTCATACAGGCCGGAGCACCTCACAACCACTTCACCGTCGCACCCAGGCCCTGGGGCTTGCTTTGGTTGCGCGAAGCACGACGAGGCGGGCCGCCTCGGATCGCAGCAAGGTAAATGAAGCATAATCGGGATTGCCGGGATATCCACCCGCCTGGCCACGCACAAGAGGGCGGCATGAACGAGACGGCATCACCGGGTGCGCATGCAGAAGCTGTAGCGGCACATCACGGACTTTTGTGGGAGCGCCAGCCGTCAAGACCGACTATGTCCGCAAAGGCATCACCGCAAAAACCGTGCGACCGCCTTCAATACTGCCTCCGCCTGCTCCCGATGCGGCACATGCCCGCACCCTTGCAGCAACTGCATCGCCGCCGCCCCGCCCGACAGCGCCACCAGTCGCTCGGGGTGCGCGGGCGAGCCAAACTCGTCGTCATCGCCATGCAGGCTCAACAAAGGGCAGCGCACCTGCGCCAACGCAGCATCCAGGTTCCAGTCGGCAAAGTCCTCGGACAGCCAGTTGTCCACCCAGGCGCGCAGCACCCATTCGGCCTTGTTGCCGTGGTAGCGTTGCAGCCGTTGCAACTGCCCGGGCTCGGCAAACTGCAGGTCGGCTGCGCGAATGCCTTCAAGGGTGCGTGCTTCGACAAACGCCTGTGCCGACTCGGTAATCAGCCCCACACACTGGCTGGCGAAGGCCGCCGCGCAGGCCACGGCCATGCCGCCGCCGACGCTGTGACCAAACACAATGAAATCACTGATGCCGAAATACGTGCGCAGCGCCGCGAAACCCTGCTGTGCCTCGCGCTCGACAAAGCCCAGGCGCAAACTGCCCGGATGCGCGTCCGAACGGCCAAAGCCCAAGCGGTCGTAGGCGATTACCCGGTGCCCGGTGGCTTGCGCCAACTGCGCTGGGAAGTCGCGCCACAACGCCACACACCCCAGCGAATCATGCAGCAGGACAATGGGCGCCCCCTGTGCCTGCAACGGCGTCCAATCCTGGGCGAACAACTTGCCTTGCGCGGTGTCGACCCAGTGCTCGCGCATGTGCAGGTCGCTCATACCGCCTCCGCTACCGGCCCCTTCAACTCGACCTGGTTGCCATCCGGGTCGTAGCAGTAAAGCGACGGACCCTCGCCTTCAGCGCCATAACGCTTTTCTGCCGGCTCCACTTTTACCCCGGCGGCTTCCAGGTAGGCGATCAAGGCGGCCTCGTCGAACGGCTCGATACGCAGACAGAAATGGTGCAGGTTGCGCCCTTCCAGCCCCGGCGCCGCCCCGCCTGGCCGCCCCAGCGGGCCGTCCAGGGTCACCAGGTCGATCATCGCCGTGCCCGTGGCGAGGTGCACCATGCCCAGGTCTTCGCGCACGCGGCTGACATCGCAACCGAGCAGCTCGGTGTAGAAGGCAACACTGCGCGGCAGGTCGCTGACCCGCAGAACAAGATGATCTATGTGCTTGATAGCGAACGGTCGCATACCGGGCTTCTTGTGCCGTGAGTGCGAATAGTTTCGCCACCATAGCCCAGCTTCGCCCGGAGTGAACAGAACCAGCTACTCGTTTACCAAGCGTTGCAGCACGCCCCCTTCATGGTGCGCCAGGATACGCAGCAGTTGGTCGACCAGCGCCCGGTCCGGGGCATCCAGGTGGAAGTGGTGCCCGCCGGGATGCCAGGAAACCTTGGCATGGCTGGGCAAGGCTGCCTGACGCCGGGTAAAAGCCTCGCCGGTGAATGCCCCTTGACGGCCGAACAGCAGGTACAGCGGGCAGCGGATCTGGTTGAGCAGGTCGCATGCGTCGCGCTCGGTCAGCGGCATGGGTTCGGGCAACACCAGCCGCGGGTCGTGGCGCCAGCAATAGCCATCGCCCAGTTGCAGCAGGTCGCGCAACGCCAGCAGCCGTGCGGCACCTTCCGACAGTTCGGTGTCAAGGCGCTCGCGCCGTTGCGCCAGGGCGGTGTCCAGGTCGTCGAAGCGGCCGACGTCCGGCTCGGCAAAGCCCGGCAGCTGGCTGCGCTGGACCATGCGTTTGAGCCGGTAGGCCCGCGCCAGGTGCTGCACGCGGTCATCCTCGGCCACCGTGAACGGGGCACCCATGCCGTCGAGAAAGGTCATGCTGGCAATGCCACTGGTCATGGCCGCCAGTAGCGACGCCACACCGGTGCCCATGCCATGGGCCAGCACATGGAATTGCGCCAGGCCCAGGCTGTCGGTCACCGCCAGCATGTCTTCGGCATGCTCCCACAGGTAATAGCCACTGTCGCGGCGGCGATGGTCCGAACGGCCATGGCCGACCAGGTCGGGGGCCACCACAAAGCAACCGTCCAGCATCGGTGCCAGGCGTTCGAACGAGGCAGCGTTATCCAGCCAGCCATGCAAGGCCAGTACGGGAATACCGTCTTCGGCGCCCCAGGTGCGGACCGCTATTTCAATACCATCGAGGTCGAGCAGGTGATCTTTCGGACTGCACAGCGAACGCATTGCAATTCTCCTTGGCTGCCTGCGTCTTGGCCTGCCTCACCCTCTCGCACATCCCCCCTCGCCGCTAGCCCCTCACCGACCCGCGCATGCGCAGCACCGACCCTTGACCACAACTATCTACCGCACCATGGCGCCTTGATGAGCGTGGACTATTGGCCCCCAACGCAAGAGACCGTTGCCATGACCAACCCCACGCCGTTACATCAAAGCCAGATAACCCGAACATTACCGAAATGGAGCAAGGTTCTTCAGCCCGCACATACGCACAAAGTGCTGCAAAGCCTGCGCAAGGAGTATCTGGATGAAGATGGCTCCCCTTACTCTTGGTACGCCACTGCCGATGCGCCAGCGCGTGAGCAGTTGCTCAGAGCTATCGAAACGCGGGACAAACGCCTGGTACATGTCAGGCAGGCACTGGCGGGTTTCCAGGACATCGTCGGCTTTTGCACCCCACTGCTGACCAAGCGCTTGAAAGTGAGCGTGCCCGTAGACAGGGCGCAATATGTGTTCCAGCCCTTTGAATCAGACGCCAACATCTGGGTCGGCGTACCCGACGTAGAAACGCCCTTGGTGCCGGACCTTGAGGTGGATGTGCTGGCCACCCGCCCTGTGGGCGAACCGCAAGCACGCAGCTTGCTGGAGGCTGCCCTGCACAACTTCGAGGGCCTGGCCGAAGTAGGTGCCTACAGCAGGCTCACCAGCGCTGCTGGCAGTGATTCGCCTATACCGGGCCTGACGATGGCGGACTTCGTCAACCATTGTCGGGGGCTGGACCTAGGCGCACGCTATCAGGAGCATCTGCTGGCAACCCATGAGGGTGTCAATCGCGCTGAAGTCCAGCGCCGGTCAATAGCCGCGAGTCGCGAGGCCCTGAGGGTTCAGGCACTGATTGCAAAGCTCAAAGGCCTGCTGAGCGAACATGGGTTCGATGCGCTTGTGCAACTGTGCGAGGGCAAGCCTCACCCTACCTATGGAAAACAGGCACTGCATTGCTGGAACTTCAGCCTGTTCGGTATCCCCGTCCACGAAATGCTGTTCATCGGGCCAGACAATCCCGACCGGACAAACCCTTGCGTCCTGTATATGCCTGGCGACAGCGAGCACCCTATAAGGGAGTTTGCTTCTCGCCAGGACGCCGGCAAACACCTGCGTAGCCGCCTGTTGCAAAGCGAGTTTCGCCAAAGCGTGGTGCATTTCGCCTACAAAGACAGGCAAAAGGAACTGGCCGACAAACTGGAAAATGCGCTGTTCGAACAGGATGAAGCAGGCAGACGCAAACCCAGAAAAATGCCCGCAATCCCCTTCACCCTCTCGCCAATCAGAACCGACCCTTGGGCGACCTTGTACAACGCCCACCTTGCGCGGATGAAGGCCGACGCAAGAACCATTGCGGTCCCCACCGCCGAGGTCGACGCCAGGGCCCGCGACAAGCGACTGAAGCACTGGCTCGAGTTGGGCATGAATGTGCTGAACGTCGCTGCGTTTTTCGTGCCCGGGTTGAACACAGTCATGCTCGGCGTTTTCGCTTACGACCTGATGAGCTCGGTTTTCACCGGGTTCGAGGCGTGGGAAGAAGGCGATACCCGGCAAGCACTGGCGCAACTGGAATCGTTGGCAATCAATGCGGCAGTGATTGCCGGCTTTGCTACCGGCGCCAAGCTCGTCCAGGCGTCAGGCTTTGTAGATGCGCTGACGAGTGTGTGGCATGAAGACAAAGAAGTGCTCTGGCACCCCGACATGACGCCCTATGCGAGCACAACGGCTATCCCTGATGGGGCCCAACCCGACTTGCTCGGCCATGTGCACATCGATGGGAAGACCTTTCTCCAGCTGGATGGGACGCTGTACGAAGTGTTTCAGGACGCAGACCAGCAATGGTACGTGCGCCACCCCGAGGATGCACAGGCCTATGCCCCACGCTTGCTCCACCACGGTAATGCCCGCTGGCAACTGGCTCATGAGCAGCCTCTGGAATGGGACCGCGAACAGCTCATGCGCCGCCTTGGCGACCATAGCGCAGGCCTGGACGACAGCGAACTGGACCATGCCATGCGCAGTACCGGTACCGATCCAGACGTGCTGCGCCGCGCTCAGGCAGCAGGCCTGCGTCCACCCGCTTTGTTGATCGACGCGCTGCAGCGGTTGCAACTGGACAATCAAACTCAACAGATCATCAACTGCGTGCGCCATGGGTTGCCGCTGGCTGCGTACAAGAACTTCGCCTTGCCTGAGTTGCTGCGCCTGCCGGGGTGGCCCGAGGGGAACGTGCTCAAGGTTTACCAAGGGCCAGAGCCCTGGGGCGAATCTGTGCGCTACGGCCCCCCGCACACGCTGGGCCAAGTGGAAATCGAAATTACCCGTACCGACCTGGACAATGGCCAGCTGAGCCAGACCGTGCTGGATCAGATGGATAAAGAAGCCATTGAGCAGTTGCTCGGTGACACACTAGCCGAGCACCGATCGCACGCGCTGAACAAAAAGCTCGCGCAACACCTGGAACAGCATCGCGAGGCGCTGTTCGAGAGCCTGCAACAAAGACACCGTCCCACACGCCCAGCAACCGCACAAACCCTCGCCCGGCAGTTTCCCGGGCTACCGGACAGCGCGCTTGAACAATTGCTTGCCAACATCAGCAACGCCGGACGGCAACGCCTGACAAACGGGCGGGTGCCGCTTCGCATTGCCGAGGAAGCTCGCCTTCTGCAAGCTCGAGTGCGGCTTGACCGCGCCATCATCGGTATTTTCAGACCCAGCCTGGCCAACGAGGACAGCCTGCGCCTGCAACAGGCGCTGCAAGCCGAACACCCGCAGGCTGACCCTGCCCAGTTGCTGGAACTCGCCCTCGGCGATCGCCAGCACTGCGCCTCACTGCTCGGCCAGCAACCCATCAATCCCAGGTTCCGCTCCCCCTTGCGATTGGCCAACGGCCAGCTTGGCTATCCCCTGAGCGGCCGTGGTTTGCAAGGGCGAGCCTTGCCAGCCGCGCGTCGATTTCGGGCACTCTACCCCGAACTCAGCAGCCAGGAGATCAGCGCGCTGCAAACCGAACTTGCCCAAGGAGGCGACCTGGGTAGTGCAATCAGCCAACTGGAAGCCGAGCAGCGCACGCTTAACCGTGATCTCAACCGCTGGGTCAGCACCTCACGCACCCTTGAAGAACGCTTTGATCGCCAGCAATTCACCGAGCGACTGATGAGTGCTTCGCGCCGTGAAGGCGGCGCGCAACGCGCAGTGCTGGTGCTGAGCCAGATGCAACTGGAAGCGCTGCCAGCGTTCACTGCCCGTATGCCGCATATCCGGCAACTCGTCCTTGATGGGTTGCAGATGCGACGCCTGGAGGGTGGCTTCCTGGCAAACTTCCCTGACCTGGACACCCTGGAAATCATCGGTAACCCGGAGATGGACGCTGAAGCATTGTTCGAGGCGCTCAAGTCTGCACCACGGCTACGCGAACTGGGCCTGGCAGGCAATGGCCTGACTACCCTTTCAGCCACTGCCCAGCAGGCCATTGGGGCGATGCCTGGCCTGCGGGTGCTCGGCCTCAGCCGTAACCGGCTGCGGCTCGATAATGCCAGCTTGGCCTTCCTGACGCGTTTGCCCCTGGATGGACTTGGCCTGGGCAGCAACCAGATCACACTTGATGAGAGCCTGGCCGCCCAGTTTCAGGACATGATCCATCCCAAGGTACTACACCTGTCGGGCAACCCACTGCGGCTGGCGCCAGACCTGCGCTCCATGGCCCGCCTCAGCCACCTGGACCTTGACCGCTGCGAACTGCAGCAATGGCCCGGCAGCCTGACAACACTCATGAGCCAGCCCCAGTACGAGCTGCGCTATCTGAACCTCTCCTCCAACCGCATTCGTACCCTGCCAGACTTGCCAGGTGTACTGCGCACCCCGTTCGCCCGCGATGTCGCCGCTCGCTTGCCTGAGCGCCGCTGGCTGTTCAACTACAACACGCTGGAAGCCGAGGCACGTGCGCGCCTGGGCAGTAGTGGCGTCAATGTATTCGAGCACGCAGAAGACGTACCGCCGTGGCAAGGTTTTTTCCGTGGCGGCGCGAGCAGTGCCGAAGAGCAGCTGTGGAGCGGCCTCTTTGACCAAGGTGAAAACGCAGCGTTGCTGGGGGTGCTCGAACGTGTTGCCCAGTCGGCAGAAGCGCGGAGTGATGCCGAGGCCCTGAGGGAGCGTGTATGGGAGCTGCTTGATGACGCTGCCCACGACACCGTGTTGCGCGAACGCCTCGCGGCTGTGGCCGGGGACTTCCCCCCGACCTGCGGCGACGCAGGTGCCGACGCCTTCAGTGCCTTGGAGATAGAGGTGCTGGCCCACGACACTGCAGGCCATGTCGGTAGTCGGCCGGCCGATCTGCTGAACCTGTATCGAAAGTTGTATCGACGCGATCAGGTCAATCAACTGGCGGACCGCATCAGCTGGAAACGGTCCTTGCGCAAGCAGGCGCTACTAAATGATATCTTCGATGAAGATCTACCCTCGTACGATGTGCTCGACGAGCCCTCTGCCTTTCCGGACTCCGCCCTGGAAACCGGGCTGGTGGACGATATCGAGCTGCGCCTGGCCTTGCGCCAGTCCTTGGCTACCGTGCTGGACTACCCTGAGCCGAGCAGCGGCATGCTGTACCGCAGCACGGCCAGGATCAACCAGACAATCATCGACAAGGTGAAAGCTGCGGTCCTTGAGCTGGATACGGATGCCACCGCTCGAGAACAATGGTTGACCCAGCAGCCGGGCTGGGTCGAGTACTTGAAACGAGAGCATGCGGCACAGTTCAGCCTGATAACCGACTTCTGGCGGCCAGGCCTTGACTACCTCTATTACTGCCTGGATGAAACCGCCGACCCAGTGACATCCCTGGACAGCTCTGTGCGACGAGCTTTGGCCAGGGTCATGCCTGAAAGCCCGGTGGATGCCGAGGGCAGGCTGCGTCGCGTCGCGCTCAACGAGCAGCAGTATCGCCAAGGCGTGGACGCGCTGACTGCCGAGCAGCAGCAGGTTGAAACCGGTCTGCTGATCAGCCTCACCCGCCAGACGCAAACAATCGGCCGCTGAACCCCACTCACTGCCCGCGCAGGTCTTCGAAGAAGGCCTGCTTGCCATCCACCCGGCCGGACGCCCGTGGGGCCGCTGCGGCGTCACCACTGGCGGCCTCCACGTGCCAGTAGCAGTGCTGCACCGCGCGGGTCACCGCCACGTAGGCCAGGCGCTGCACTTCTTCCTTCTGCGCCGTATCGAACGGTTGGGCATCCCCGGCCTTGCCCAGACCCGCCTGGCGGTACACCTGGTTCTTGTAGGGCGAGCTGGTCAGGTACTGGCAGTCGCCCAGCATGAACACCGCATCGGCCTGCAAGCCCTTGGCACTGTGGTAGGTCAACTGACGCAGCCGGCGCTGCTCGGCCGGCAACGCCGCCTCGGCGTGCAGCACGCTTTGCAGGTGCTCGCTCATCAAGGCCCTGTCGCTGCCCTTGCGGTACAGCATCATGACCGTCTCACCCCGTTGGTAGTGCTCGATCAGCGTTTCACCCAAGGCGGCCTCGTCACGGTCGAACACCTTGACCGCAGAGCCCGGCAATTCGGCTGCCGGGCCACTGGCGCGGGCTTTCTTGCCGGCAATCGCCGGGGTGCCTTTGACCAGGTGCTCGGCCGCGTCGATCACCTGCTGCTGGCAACGATAGTTGTCGACCAGCATCACCCGCGTGTTGGCCGGCGACGGGAAGGCTTTGGTGAACTCCATGAAGTACTTGGGCGAGCTGCCCCGCCAACCATAGATCGACTGCCAGTCGTCACCCACGCACAGCAGCGACGAATGCTGGGCATGGCGCCCGGTGTGCATGGTCGGGCCACGCCGGCGGATTTCAGCCAGGCTGGCGCGCAGCCAGCTGACGATCTGCGGCGACACGTCCTGGAACTCGTCGATCATCAGGTGCGCCAGAGGCCGCAACAACGGGTCGGGCAGCAGTTGCAGGTTTTCCGGGTTGTTCTCGCTGAACAGGGCGAACATGCGGTTGTAGCTCATCACCGGCGGCGACTGGTCCAGCAGGTGTGCTTCCAGGGCCTTCCAGTACAGGGCCAGGGCCTCGAAAAACAAGGCATCGCTGTCGCCGGGCGGGAAGCTCATCGCCGCCACCGCGTTGTTCACGTCCAGGCCAAGGTTCTCGATGAAGTTGGCCGCGCCGACAAAGGCGTCCAGCAACGGCGCCGGTGCCAGTTCGCCCTTGACCTTGTACTCGAACCCCGGGCCGGCCACGGCATCGCCAGCCAACGAGGCCGCCAGGCGCCGGGCCATGGCATAGTTGTCGAGCCAGATCAGCGGCCGGTCGCAGAAGGCCTGCAACAGGGTTCGCTTGACCGCCCACTCGGCACGCACTGCCAACTTGGCGCCGGGGCGCTGGTACTGTGGGCTTTCAGCCGGGTCGAAGCCCAGCACCACCAACGGCCCCTGACCAGCCAGGCGGCCATGCACATGGAAGCGGCTGCCACGGATGTCGACAGTTTCGCGGCAAGGCTCGATGCCCTTGATCGGCCAGGCGCCGGCGGCGAACCACAGGTCCTCGATTACGTCGCACAGTTCTTCGTCGCGCTGGGCGGCCAACTGGGTCACCTGTGCGCGCTTCTGCACGTCAGGGTTGTTCGGGTCCAGTGGTTTGAGTTGCAAGGCTTCGCTGCGCAACAGGCCGACCAGCTCGGCAAAACGCGGGCTCTCACCCAGCACGCTGCTATAGCACTGGTTCAGTTGCTGGCGCTGGGCATCGTTCAGGCGCAGGTCGAACGGGTTGCTGTCGGCCTCGGCCTCCCGCCCGGCAGGCATCTCGTTGCCCAGTGTCTCGAAGGCGCGCACCTGGCCGAAGCCCGGCAAGCTGCGTACCAGCGGCAGGATGCGCGAATGGAAAGTACGCACCAGTTCGCGAGCCTGCACCGGTTGCAGGCTGATCTGCCACAGGGCGAATACCTGCACCAGGCGCTTGATGAAGTCCTTGCGCGACTCGCGGGTGAACGTGACCACGGTCATCGCGTCCAGCTCGTAACCCAGATAATGGCGCAGCAGCAGGATGCGCAACACCAGCGACGTGGACTTGCCTGCCCCGGCGCCGGCCACCACACAGGTGGACGGGGTGTCACTGAAGATCAGTTTCCACTGCGCGGCGCTGGGTTGCGCCTCGGCGGGCAGGCGTTGGGCGACGTCGGCTTTGAAGCGCTTTTTCAGCTCGGCTGTCAACGGCAGGCGCCAGTCGTCGAACAGGTTGTCGTCCTGACCGGGCACGGCAGCGATGTCAGGCCGGGTATCGCGGATCACCAGCACCTGGCGCCCGGCTTCGTAACCCTCCACCCGCCCGCGGTCGAACCCTTCACGAACGCCCTCGGCGTGGCCACTACGCTGGCCGGTGGCGTGGCCGAGGAACCAGGAGTCACGGTGCTGGGCTTGCAGACGGGTCAGGCCACGCCCCAGCAGGCGGGCGGCCAGGCGGCGAAACCAGGGCAATTGCGCGGGTGGGGTAAGGTCGGCGGGGGCCTGGGGTTGCTCGTGGGCCACGGTCACTCCGTTGAAAAACAAAAACAGCTGGCATGTTCGCCGCATCGACGGAAAATCGCCAGCGAATGCTTGCAGATCAGTGGATTAGGCGATGAAGCGAATAAAGCATGGCAGCAATTTACATCGAACAATATGATTGTTTTAAGCCGATATTTACGCTTATTTTCGATGTTTCATTAGCGCATCATGGCGTCATTCCACTGATTCAAGGAGCACGACCATGCTGCAACTGCGACCCTTTGAAGGCCTCGGCCACGCCAACCACGGCTGGCTCGATGCCCACCACCATTTCTCATTCGCCGAATACTACGACCCGGCGCGCATGCACTGGGGCAACCTGCGGGTATGGAACGACGACCTGATCGCGGCTGGCAACGGCTTCCCGCCGCACCCGCACCGCGACATGGAAATCATCACCTATGTGCGTGAAGGCGCGATCAGCCACCAGGACAGCCTGGGTAACAAAGGCCGTACCGAAGCCGGTGACGTGCAGGTGATGAGTGCCGGTACCGGTATCGTGCACAGCGAGTACAACCTGGAAGACGTAGATACGCGTATTTTCCAGATCTGGATCGTGCCGGAGCGCACGGGTGAAGCACCGCAGTGGGGCAGCCGGCCGTTTCCCAAAGGCGAACGTGGCGAAGGCTTCGTGACTCTGGCCAGCGGCCGTGCCGGTGATGAAGACAGCCTGCAGATTCGCACTGATGCCCGCCTGGTGGCCGCCACCTTGCGTGCAGGTGAAACCGCCGAGTACCGCTTCGATGCCGCCCGCAGGGGTTACCTGGTGCCGGCCAAGGGGCTGGTGGACGTCAACGGGCTGCGGGCCAAGGCGCGGGACGGTGTAGCGATCGAGCAGGAAGACGTGCTGCGGGTGACCGCCATCGAGGACAGCGAGATCGTGCTGGTGGATGTGGCCTGATGGATCGGGCCAGTGCAGGCTGCCGTGCAGTATCTGTACTGGCCTCATCGCCGGCAAGCCAGCTCCCACAGGGACCGCACAGGCCCCGGGCCCACGCTATATTTGTGGGAGCCACCTTGTGTCACGAGAGCGGCGCGCAGCGCACCCGACTGTCGACAAGCAACGCCCAATCCCGCTGAACATTGGCGCCATCGGCCACCCTGCACTAGCGTTGTGCTACCAGCCAGCCCCAACGTTCATGCGGAGCCCTCACCCATCATGCCGGACCTGCGCCCGAACCCAACGCTGCGCCTGGAGTACCGTGCTGACCAGCCGATTCACCACGCCTTCCTCGAACAGGCCGGCCGCTGCCCGGATGCCACCGCCATCCTTGCCCGGCACAGCAGCTGCAGCTATGCCCAACTGGCGCAGATAAGCCAAGGCATTGCCGCGTATCTGGTAGAAAACGCTGCCAGTGGTACCGATCGTGTGGTCATCGTCGCCAGCCGCAGCGCCGCCCTGGTGTACGCCATGCTCGGCTGCCTGCGTGCCGGCCTGGCCTTTACCGTGGCCGACGCTGCATACCCTCCCGCGCGCATCGGGCAGATCATCCGTACACTGGCGCCTGCGGTCGTCCTGCGCTGTGGTGATGCATCCCTCGACGCCTCCGGCCCCATTGTGGTTACGGTGCCGGAAGCCCCCGCTGAGGCACTGCAAGCCTTTCCCTGGCAACAGGTCGCGCTGCCCAGCGTCAACCCCGAGCAACCGGCGTACATCACCTTCACTTCGGGCAGCACCGGTGAACCCAAGGGTATCGTTACTCACCACGCGCCCCTGGTGCACTTCATCGACTGGCATGTGCGCCAGCATGGCTTTACCCAGGCTGATACTTTCTCCCTGCTTTCCGGTCTGGGCCACGACCCGGTGTACCGCGACGTGTTCACGCCCCTGTCGATTGGCGCGACCATCGCCTGCCCCGCCCAGCCGACCCTGACCGACCCGTCACAGCTGGCAGGCTGGATTCAACAGCACGGCGTGAGCGTAATCCACCTCACCCCGCCGCTGGGCAAGCTGATCGAGACCGGCGCACACATGAATGGCCAGGTACTCGATCAACTGCGCTACCTGTTCTGGGGCGGCGATGCGCTCAGCCCGGCGCTGTACCAGCAGATCCGCGCCATTGCGCCCTGCGCTGTCAGTGTCAACTTCTATGGCACCACGGAAACGCCACAAGCCATGGCCTTCCATACCCTCTCCCCTGACGGGGACAGTTCACGGGTGCCCTTGGGCAAAGGTATCGCCAATGCGCAGTTGCTGGTGGTCAACGCGGCCAACCAGCTGGTCAGCGTGGGCGAAACCGGTGAAATCCTCATCCGCAGCCCCTATCTGTCGCAGGGTTACTGGGGCGACCCGGCGCTGACCGAGGCCAAGTTCATCGTCAACCCGTTCACCGGGGACGCAGGCGACCGCTGTTACCGCACCGGTGACCTGGGCACCTACCTGGCCGATGGCAGCGCCAGTTTCCTGGGGCGCGGTGACAGCCAGGTGAAAATCCGTGGCCACCGCATCGAGCTGGCGGAAATCGAGAACGCCATCACCCGTCACCCCCACATCGGCCAATGCGTGGTCGTGGCCAACCACGACAGCGCGTCGATCCGGCTGGTGGCCTATTGCGTTGGTCAAAAGCCCACCAGCGCCGATGAACTGCGCCAGGCGCTCGCCGGCCAGCTGCCGGACTACATGGTGCCGGCGCTGTTCATGTTCCTCGAGGCGCTGCCACTCACCCCTAACGGCAAAGTGGACAAACGCGCCTTGCCTGCGCCATTTGACGACAGCGCCAGCCTTCCCTTGTCCCCCTTGGCGGAAAAACTGAGCACGGCCTGGGCGCGCATCCTCCAGGTACCGCGCATGGACGCCAGGTTGAGCTTTGTCGAACTGGGTGGCGACTCGCTGTCGTTCGTGCAAGCCTCGCGGGTGCTGGAGGAGCTGATCGGCCACCTGCCACAGCGCTGGGAAACGCTGCCGGTGTGCCAGCTGGCCGAGCTGAATGCGCCCCCGAAAAGCGCGTGGCGGGTGATGGAGATGCCGGTGTTCGTGCGGATGCTGGCCATCATCCTGATCGTGGTCGGCCACCTGAGCGAGTTCGACCATTGGTTGATCGTCGGCGAAACATCGGTGCTGTTCCTGGTCTCCGGCATCAGCCTGGCGCGGTTCCAGCTCAAAGCCATCGAAGAGCGTGGCGATGCGCGCACGCTGCTCAGGTCGCTGACGGCCATCGTGGTGCCCACACTGTTGTACACCGCGCTGATCCAGCTGGTGTTCGACCGGTTGCACTGGCAATCGCTGCTGCTGGTGTCCAACTGGTTCCCGGCCAGCGAGGTCAGCCTGTTCAATTACTGGTACATCGAAGTGCTGGTACAGATGATCCTGATCATCGGTGTGGTGCTGTCCATCAGGCGCGTGCGCCAAGCCGTCCTCGCCGACCCGTTCCGCTGCCTGATCATTGCGGCCTGTGCGCTGGTGGCGCTGGATGTGCTGCTCAGCCGCTTCGTGTTCGACGCCAGTGCGCTGCTCAACCGGGTACCGCAGCACTTTCTGGCGGTCATGGTGCTGGGCATGGCCGTGCACCATGCCGATACCACCGCGCGCAAGTGGGTGGCCAGCGCGGTGGCCGTGCTGGTGGTCGGCGAGCTGGACCTGATGGCGGTTGCCGGCGTTGGCTGGGAGGCTTTCTTGCGTTATATCGATATCGCCCTGCCGGCGATGCTGGCCCTTATCTGGGTCCGCTCGGTGCCAGTGCCCGCCCTGGTTGCACGGGGAGGTGCGGTCATTGCATCGTCAACCTTGTTCATCTACCTGACGCATTTCCAGTTCCAGTCGCTGGCGGACCATGTTTTCAGGCATCCGCTGTTCGAGGTCGCCCTGGCACTCGCCGGAGGGGTACTGGTGGGTTACTGCTGGAACACCCTGTTGCGTCTGCTGTTTACGCGATGGAACAAGCAAAACCAGGCGCGTGGAGCCGATGCGGCCGAGCGTGCTACCTCTGCTTGAGCTGACTTGCCGGCAATGGCGCTGTGATTGCAAACCCTGAAATACTCTGCCTAAAATGCGAACCATTAACATTTGTAAACATTTTCAGGCGGCATGGATGAGCATCCCGGATATAGCTTTTACTTCTCAAGTCAGCCAGCTATACCGCGCCCAGAGCAAATGGTTGCATAACTGGCTGAAACCGCGGGTGAACTGCAGCCACCTGGCAGCAGACCTCGTCCAGGATGTGTTCGTGCGTGTCATGTCTGCAGCCGACGCCGCTGCAAAGCTGGACGCCGTGCGCGAACCCAAAGGCTACCTGGCAACCATCGCTCGCCGCCTGATGATCGATCACCTGCGCCGGCTGCACCTGGAAAGGGCCTGGCTACAGGTGCTCGCCGAGCAACCCGAAGCACTGGACATCTCACCTGAGCAACGCGTGGCGTTGCTGCAAACCTTGTTCGAGCTCGACGCCATGCTAGCCGCGCTCGGGCCCAAGGTACGTGAAGCGTTTTTGCTTTCGCAGATCGATGGCATGCCCTACAAACACATCGCCACCCAGCTGGGTATTTCCGAAGTCAGTGTGCGCCGCTACATTGCCAAGGCGGCCGAGCACTGCATGATCTACAGCCTTGGGCATGGCCACTGAGCATGAACCTGAATGCCGAGCAACTGGCTTCGTTGCGCCAGGCCGCGCACTGGTTCAGCCAGCTCAACAGCGGTGAGGTGCAGGCCAGTGATTACTCGGCCTGGCAGCTGTGGCTGAATGCGACGCCGGTCAATGCCTGGGCCTGGCAGCAGGCAGAGCGCCTGCAAACGCGCATGGCAGCCAGCGAAAACCCGGCGTCTGCACGCGTACTGGCGCTGGCAGCCCACGGCCGCAACGCTAGCCGTCGGCGGGTGGTCAAGGCTGGCTTGATACTGCTGGGCGGCGGCGCGCTGGGCCTGGGGGGATACCGGGAGGTCAAGCAGTCTCCACTGCTGGCAGACGTGCGCACCGGCGTGGGCGAACAGCGTTCGCTGATGCTGAGCAATGGCACTGCGTTGATGCTCAATACCGCCTCTGCAGTCGATGTGGATGACGGCCTCGGCCCTGCACGCTTGCTGCTGCGCCAAGGTGAAGTCATGGTCACGGTGCCAGCTCGCCAGCATTGCACGGTCAGCACCCGAAACGGCACGGTCGAGGCAGGCGAAAGCCGCTTCGCCCTGCGTTTGTTCGATGACGGCAGCAGCCTGGAGGTATTTGCCCGGCAGGCGCGTGTAACCCTGAGCTCGGGCCAGACCCTGCTGGTAAACAGCGGCGAGCGCTGTCGGTTCAACGACCAGGGCTTCGCCGCGCTGGAAACCGTCCCCTTGGCCGCAGATGCGTGGGGCCGGGGGTTGCTGATCGCCAATGACCAGCGCCTCGACGCGTTCATCAGCAACCTTTCACGCTACCGCCCGGGCTGGCTGCGCTGCACGCCAGCCGTGGCAGGCCTGCGCATTAGCGGCACCTACCGGCTCGACGATACCGACCAGATCCTGCGCGCGCTGACCACGTCACTGCCGGTGCAGGTCCAGGTGCGTACGCGTTTCTGGGTCACCATCACGGCGGCGTAAAAAAAATGCTGGGCGCCTGATCACTTTGCCAGGGGTTATCCGACTCATAGGTATCCCGACTTTTACCTATCAGAGAAACGCGACGATGACCTGCCGCTTCAACCCCAGGCCTTTCACTGCGCCAGGCCTGCGCACCTGCCTGTTACTGACTGCACTGCTAGCGGGGCCTGGCGCTGCCAGCGCCGCGCAAGCCCATGACTACCACCTGCCGCAGGGCGACCTTGGCGAAACGCTGACCCAGTTCGCTGCCGAGTCTGGCATCGTGCTGTCGTTCGACACCCACTGGACGCGCGGTAAACGTTCGCCTGCGCTTGAGGGGCGCTATGACGTCGACCAAGCCTTGCAGATTCTGCTCAGTGGCACCGGGTTGCAGGCTACCCGGGAAAGCGACGGGCGCTATTCGCTGCTGTCAAGCACCCAACAGGGCGATGCCTTGGAGTTAGCCCCCAGCCGCGTCGATGCCCTGGGGCTGGGTAACGTCACCGAGGGTACCGGCGCCTACACCACCGGCGGTTCTACCAGCGCAACCAAGCTGCCGCTGACCCTGCGCGAAACGCCGCAGTCGGTCAGCGTGATCACCCGCCAGGTGATCGACGACCATGGCTCGCAAGACATCGGCGACGTGCTGCGCAACACGCCCGGGGTTTCGGTTCAGGCTTACGACAGCGAACGCATGGAGTACTCCGCCCGCGGGTTTGCCATTACCAACTACCAGTACGATGGCATCAACACCATCTACGACGGCGTCTACGATGAGGGCGTGACCCACGTCGACATGGCCGCCTACGACCGCATCGAAGTCATCAAGGGTGCGACCGGCCTGATGACCGGCTCTGGCGACCCCTCGGCGACGGTCAACCTGGTGCGCAAGAAGCCCACTCAAGACTTCAAGGCGTCGATCACCGCCAGCGCAGGGTCCTGGGACAACTACCGTACCGAAGGTGATATTTCGGGTTCGCTCAACGACAGCGGTAGCGTGCGTGGCCGCCTGGTGGGTGCCTACCAGGACCGCAAGTCGTACCTGGACCACTACAAGCAGAAAAAGGATGTCTACTACGGCATTCTTGAAGCCGACCTGACGCCAGACACCCTGCTCACCTTCGGCATCGACAACCAGGCCACCACCCCGCGCGGGTCGTCCTGGACAGGTAACCCGACTTACTTTTCCGACGGCAGCCGCACCGATTTCTCGCGTTCGCACAACCCGGCGGCAGACTGGAGCCGCCGCGACTTCCAGTCCACCACCTACTTCACCTCACTGGAGCAGGCCCTGGCCAACGACTGGAAGGTCAAGCTCAGCCTCAGCCACATGATCAGCGATCATGACACGCGCCTGGCGTCCGCCAGCGGCGGCAACCCGGATCCGGCGACCGGCGAGGGCATGTTCCTGTACTGGGGGCGCTGGGAAGGTCACCGCGTGCAGAACACCGCAGACGTGAATGTCTCCGGCCCGTTCACCCTGTTCGGCCGCGAGAACGACCTGGTGGCAGGCTTCATGACCTCTCATTCGAAGCAGACCGGCGATACCTACGACGGCAGCGCGTTCGCCATGGTGCCCGGCTCCATCTTCGACTGGAATGGCAAACTGCCGGAACAGAACTTCCCGAAAAACGGCGACTACACCACCACGCAAAGCCAGAACGGCGCCTACGTGGCCACCCGCCTGAGGCCGACCGACAAGCTTTCGCTCATCCTCGGCACCCGGGTCAGCACCTTCAAGTACAACGATGATCAGGACTATTACCCAACGTCTTCGTTGAGCGACACCCACGCAAGCTACAAGGAACACGGTGTGGTCACCCCTTATGCGGGCGTGGTCTATGACCTGGACGACACCTACTCGGTGTATGCCAGCTACACGTCGATCTATCAGCCGCAGGTTTACAAGGACATCAACGGCGCCACCCTCGCCCCCGTCGAAGGTGACGGCTATGAAGCCGGGCTGAAGGCTGCCTGGTTCGACGGCAGGCTGAACGGCACCCTGGCGTTCTTCCGCATCGAGCAAGACAACGTCGCCTCCAACATCGGCACCAACCCGGTGACCAACGAAGGTATCTACAAAGCCATCGACGGCGCCACCACCAAGGGCGTCGAACTGGAGCTGGCCGGCGAACTGGCCCCCGGCTGGAACGTCACCGCCGGCTACACCTACGCCCGTACCCGCGACGCCGACGACCAACGGATTTTCGGCTTCCCTCTGGCAACCACCAAGCCTGAGCACGTAGTGCGGCTGTTCAACACCTACCGCCTGCCTGGCGCATTCGACCAGGTGACCGTGGGCGGTGGGCTGCGCTGGCAGAGCGGCTTCTACGGCAACATCTACAGCCCGATCGCCAACGACTACACCCGCATCAAACAAGGCGGCTACACCCTGGTGGACCTGATGGCCCGCTATCAGTACAGCGAGCACCTGAGCTTCACGGTCAATGCCAACAACGTGTTCGACAAGGTCTACCTGACCGGGCTTGGCAACTTCGATACCACGTACTACGGCGAGCCACGCAACATGATGGTGACGACGCGCTGGGACTTCTAGAGCTACTGCCTTGTGCTGCCCGTCCTGGCCTCATCGCCGACAAGCCAGCTCCCACAAGAACCGCGCACGACTTGAGACCTGCGCTGGGCCTGTGGGAGCTGGCTTGCCGGCGATGGGCCGCAAAGCGGCCCTGATTGCTTAACCGGCCGGTGTCAGAGCTACCCTGCCTGCACGATGATCTGGCTTTGCAGGTCGCGGATCATTGCCTCCAGCGCCGGTTTCATGGCCGTGAAGTCCTCCGGCGAGCAGACTACATCCGGGTGGCTGAACTTGAAACGCCGCTCCACCAACACTGCGTTGCCCTCTTGGGAATAACGCGCACTGTAGTCGACATTGCCGTCATGCAGCTTCACAGGTTTCGGGATTGCCAGCACGTTGACCTGGGCGGGGAACTCGAAGCGCGAGGTCTCCACCGTGTCGTTGCCAATGCACACGAAGCTCTGGCTGCGTTCCTTCTCCAGGGTGAAGCTGTAGACGTTCTGCGAGATACCGCCCGCCAGGCTGGTAAGGGTCGCCACACCCACCGGCCCCGGCAGGTTGACCAGGTTTTCCGTGTGCCCATCCACATTGCTGACAAAGTCGCCGTTGGCGGTGGGCGGCTCGATCTTGATCGAACCACTGCCACGCTGCCCATAGGCGGCCAGCACCCTTTCGACCAGCATTTCCCGGTCTTCCGGTTTCATCAACTTCAAGCCGAAGCGGCTCATCTCGCTGGCCCAGCCCTTCACCGTCGAAACATTGGTGAAGTCGGCACCACCATCGGTCTTGACCTTGAACAGCAAGTCACTGGAAACCTGGTTCAGTTGCATGGCCGGGGTTTTGCCAAACTCACCAGTGGCAGTCAGCAGCACTCGCTTGTTCAGCACGGTCAACGGCAGGTAACCGGAAGCAACCGATGGGTCAGTCGAGTCCAGGTACAAGTCCAGGCCCGGCACATAGGTGATGACATGGTTCAGCACACCCAAGGTCGGCACTTTGGGGAACACATAGGCAGTGCCCTGGTTCACCAGCGCCGGGGTGCTCTTGATGCCTGCCGCGCCCAGCAGCGCCTCCAGCAGCGCAACATGGTCCTTGCAGTCCCCGTAGCGGTTGTCCAGTACGGTTTGCGCGGCATGCGGCACCACCCCGCCAGCGCCGACGTACACCGCCACATAGCGGATGTTCTCGCGTACCCAGTCACTGAGGGTCAGCGCCTTTTCCCGCGCGGTGGGCAAGCCGGCCGTCAGGCGCTTCGCCAGTTCACTGATCTGCGGAGTGACCTCGACCGTGGCCCTGGCCTGGTAGGCCTGGGCGAAGTCCTTGAAGCCGGAGAACGTCGAAACCGCCAGGTAATGGCCGTAGTCCAGGTACGACACTGCACCTGTCTCGATCCGCGCCCGCGCCGCCGGTACATAGTCCCAGCGATACACCGTGCGCCCTTCCCCGCTGGCGGGTGACGACGCCTTGAAACCACGGGCATCGGCCTGCAGCGGCATGCCCTGGGGCAGGTCGTAGGTCAGCGAAAACTGCCCGACCGGGTAGAACTGCGGCACGGTGATGTCTTCGAACTGCCCAGGGAAAAGCGGCGTAGCGCGGTTACGTTGATAACGCAGCACCAGCCGGTCCCCCACCGCAACCTCGGGGAAGATGACCACCTTGTTGACCGAGTCCTGGAACATCGGCGCCTGCGCAGAAGCCTGCTCCTGCTGCTCCTTGATGTGCGCGGCATCCACCTGCACTTTGCGGCCGTCGGGCTTTTGCGTGTAGGCCTCGACCACCTCCAGTGTCTCCAGCGAACGGTTGTAGCTTATCGGGTGCTGGGCATTGGTCTTGATGGCGCGTTCTTCGTTGATCAGCATGACGCTGTCGACATCAAGACGGAAGCTGCCGTCCTTCTGCACGACGAACGTCTGCGCGACCTTTTCCAGGGTGATTGAACGGTCGATACCATCGGTAAAGGCGTGGGCAAGGCCCGCCCAGAGCATTGTGACAGGCAGCAGAACAGCTGCCAGGTATGGCTTTTTAAGCATGGAGATCCTTCTCGATCAGCGGAATGCAATCGACAATGATACGCATTGGCGCCGCATGATGGCAAAGTGACAATATTCTTTAGCGTTGTCCCGCCAGTTCGGCCAGCACTTCAGCCGAGGTCGTGACCTGGCGGAAGTGATGCTGCCACAGTTCGATACCCAGCTTGGCCGACCGGTCCAGCGAAGACCCTACCGTCATGTCCGTCACCAGGGTGGGCGTCAGCCCCGCATCGAACAGGGCAAAGCCAGCGGCCAGCACACAGGTTTCGGTCTGCAGCCCACACACCAGCACCCGCTCCACACCCAGTTGCCTGATGTACTCGATGGCTTCGGCGCTCTGCCCGTAGCCATGCTTGATGAACACCTGGTCGGCCTCGACCAGGCTTTCGTCCTCGGCCGCCGGGTGCCAGCCGAGCTGCCGCTCGAACGGCGTGACCTGTTCGTCATGCAACTCGACCGAGGCAATGGTAGGAATGTTCGCTGACAACCGCCGCAAGCCATCGACCAGCCACTCGGGCGGGCTGAAGGTGGACTGGACATCGACGATGAGCAAAACCTGGCGCATAGCGTTCTCCCGCCATTGGCAAAATGGCGCGGAGTATACCGCGTGGCGCGGGGGCTTGATCACCAGTCGTAGGTCATCTCTACCGACGCAACCCGCTCCTGTCCGTAATAGCAGCCGAACGCATAGTTGCAGTCGGATACGTACTCGCGATCGAAGATGTTTTGCACATTCACGCTGGCCTGCAGGCCGCGCAGGCTTGGGTCGAGCTTGGCAAGATCGTAGCTGACGGTGGCGTCATACACGGCATAAGCCGGTACTTCGAAGGTATTGGCCGAGTTACCCTGCTTGCGGCCGGTGTAACGTGCGCCGGCGCCAAACGTCAGGCCATTGAGAGTGGCCTGGGTGAAGTGGTAATCCACCCACAATGTGGCAGACACCGGGGCCTGCGCCTCATTGCGGTTGCCTTGGTCGCCATAGGTGCTTTTGGTATAGAACGAGTCGATGTAGGTGGCCGCGGCCAGTACATCGACATTCTCGATGCTGGATTTGAGCTCCAGCTCCACACCACGCGAGCGCACCTCGCCATTTTGCGTCTGGTACTGCGGGTACTCGGTATCGCCGGTCAGCATGTTCTTCTGTTTCACCTGGAACACCGAAGCCGTGAACAAGGTCCCGTCGACTGGCTGGTACTTCAGCCCCACCTCGTATTGCTCGCCTTCACTTGGCTCGAACGCCTTGCCGCCGCGCTCGGGTGCTGCCGTGCCCACGGTTGGCAAGAACGACTGGGAATAGCTGACATACGGCGCCAGGCCAAACTCGGTGACATAGGTAAGGCCGATGCGCCCGGTGAACTTGGTGTCGCGCTGGGAGGCAATGCTGTGCGCCAGCAGATCCTTGTTGTCGACTTCCGCCCAGTCCTGGCGCCCGCCTACCGTCAGGATCCAGTTGTCCAGCTTGATCTGGTCCTGCACGTACAGCCCCGTCTGGCGCAGGGTGTTGTCCCAACGGGTATCCAGCACCGGCGTTACGTTGCTGGTGGGGTAGTTGTTCTTGCCATACAGGTCGACCGGCAACACGTTGTAGGCGTTGTAACCATCGTACTTGCGCGAGAAGTGACGGTAGTCCGCGCCGGCCAGCAAGGTGTGCCGCAGTGCGCCCGTGTCAAAGGTGTACTCCAGGTTGTTATCGATGGTGTAGGCGATGTTGTGCTGGCGCCAGTCAAGCTTGACCCGGTTGGCGCGGGTGTAGTCGACTACATCGCCATCCGTCACAAAGCTGCGCAGGTAGAAGCCCTTGTAGCGGTCGCGCACATCGGTGTATCGCGCCGTTGAGCGCCAGGCCAGGTCTTCGTTGAAACGGTGGCTGAAGTCATAGCCAAAAATATACTGGTTGCGCTTGTAATCGTTGTACCGCGAGTCCCCCGAAAAGAAGTCCCGGTCGATATGCTGGCCTGTCGGGCCACGCTTGAGCGAGCCGATCATCGGCAACGTCTGATAATCGGGCAGGCCATCATCACGCTGGATTTGGGCGAGCAGCGTCAGGGACGTGTCTTCATTTGGCGCCCAGGTCAGGCTCGGCGCCAGCAACAAGCGCTCGCTGTGCGAGTGAGCGACCATCTCGTTGCCTTTGTCGGCGACGCCGACCAGGCGATAGGTAAACGCCTTCTGCTCGTCCAGCGGGCCGCTGGTATCGAAGGCACCGTTGACCCGGTTGTAGCTGCCAGCGCCAAGCTTCACCTGGTTACGCTGCTCGCGGGTGGGGCGCTTGGAGACCATGTTGATCAGCCCGCCCGGCTGGTTTTGCCCGTACAGCACCGAAGAAGGGCCCTTGAGCACTTCGATACGCTCCAGCGTGTAGGGGTCGATCTGAGGTGCGCCCCCAAGGCTACCGGCATACGGCAGGTACGCGCCGTCCAGGTAGAGCGGGGTCGGGGCAAACCCGCGGCTGGTGATTTCGTCGGCAATGCTGTTGCGATCGGTAAAGCCACCGGTGGCCAGGCCCGGGGTGTAGCGCAGCGCCTGGGTCAGGTTGCGCGCGCCTTGGGCCTGCACCTGGTCGGCGGTGACCACGTTGATGGCCTGGGGGATCTCCAGGATGGGCGTGTCAGTCTTGGTGCCGGTGGCACTGCGGCTGGCAACGTAGCCATTCACCGGCCCATAGGCGGACTCCAAGGCCGCGCCGGTCACGCTGGTGGTATCAAGCTGCAGGGTCGAATCGTCACCGACCATGGGCAGCAGCGAGTAGCTGCCATTGGCCTGCTTCAACACCTGCAACCGGTTACCCGCCAGCAACTGACGCAGCCCGGCATCGGGGCTGTAGCGGCCATGCAGGCCGGGCGACTTCAGCGCCTGCACCGAAGACGGTTCAAAGGACACCGTTACCCCCGCTGCCGAAGCAAATTGGGTAAGCGCCGTGGCCAGCGGGCCGGCGGCGATGTCAAACGAAGCTTCAGCCTGGCTTTGCGCAACCGCAGGGCTGACGACCATCACCGTTGCCAATGGCGCGGCCAGCACCACACTGAACAATGCGCGATGCACTGCACGCGCCAGTCTGGTTTTGGTCGAGTTGATCAAGAAGATGCGGTTGCAATCGTTGACAGCGAGCATGCGGTTTCCTTTCGCCCTGCGGCAGGTTTTTCATTGCGCTTGGTGCGCGTCTACCTACAAGTCGAACGAGAACGACAATCGATAACCCCCCAGGCAAAAAAAATCGCCGGCCTTCAGGCCATGACACTCAATCAAGCATTTTAGGGCTGCTGCGCAGCCCTAAAATGCTCAACTACCGGCATCAGGCTTCAGCCAGCCTCGACGCGCGTCCAGTAGCGGCTGAAGCGACGAATGCGCACAGGCAGCGTGGTGGTCAGGTTTTCCAGGACGATATCGAGGTCGCCCAAGTGAAACGCCCCGGACAGTCGCAACCCGCCCACGGCCTCATCGCAGCCCAGGTACCCGGGCCGATACCGCTGCAGCTCGCTCACGACATCAGCGAGGCGCCAGTCATCCACGATCAACATCTCGCGGGACCAGGCGTCTGCCATCACCGCTAGCGGTGTCACGTTGCCCATCTTTTCGGTGTTGAATTGCAACTGTTGCCCGGCCTCTACCCGCACAGCCGCCATGCTCTGTGCACTGCGCACTTGCACCGCATGCTGCAGCACGCACACCCGCGTAACGTCGGCGTCGCAGCGCACGATAAAACGCGTACCCAGTGCGCGGACACTCCCCTGCCCGGTATGCACGATGAACGGGCGGGATAATGCATCCGATGCGGTCTGCACCAGGATCTCCCCTTTCAGCAACTCAAGTGCGCGCCACTGGCCGTCGTAGCGAATATCAACAGCAGTGTCGGTGTTCAATTGCAACTGGCTGCCATCGTCCAGCCACAACGAACGCTGCTCGCCAACGCCTGTGCGCACGTCGGCCATCAACCGCGCAACGCCGCCATCACGCAGCACCACACCCCCTGTCGCGCCCGCGACCAGCAGCACCGACAGCACCTTGAGTACCTCACGCCGCTTGGCCCTGGCGCTGCTTAACGTTGGCCGTGCAATACCGGGTGTGACCTGCGCCAGCTTGCCCTGCAAACGTGCCAGGCGCTCCCAGGCCTGCAGGTGTCGCGGGTCACTCAACAACCAGCGCTGATGCGCCGCTCGCGTGCTGTCATCCGCTTGGCAGCGCAGCTCGACATACCAGCGTGCGGCAGCCTCCAGGGTATTGCGGTCCAACGGTTCAGCCCCCGCCATCGTTCACGCCTCGGCCAGCATCAGGCAATGGGTCAGCGCCCGCACTGCATGCTTTTTGACGGTAGTGAGCGAAACATCCAGGCGCCGCGCGATTTCCACATAGCTCAGGCCATCCAGCTGGGCCATGAGGAAGATCTCGCGGGTACGCGTGCCCAAGCCGTCGAGGAGCCGATCAATTTCCAGCAGGGTCTCGATGATCAGCAGGCGCGCCTCGGGCGAAACCTCTACCTGCTCGGGCCGTGCCGCGAGGGTTTCCAGGTAGGCCTGCTCCACGGCACGGCGCCGGAACATGTCGATCATCAGGCTGCGGGCCACGCTGCTCAGATAAGCCCGTGGCTGTTGCAGCTCCGCGGCCTTGCGCAGGGTCAGCACCCGTATGAACGTGTCCTGGGCCAGGTCGGCCGCATGCTCCATGCACCCGAGCTTGCTGCGCAGCCAGCCGCACAGCCAGGAATGATGGTCCTCGTAGAGCGTGTGCACGGCTTTTTGCAGGGAAGGGTCAGCATAGGACATGGTAGAACCGATCAGAGCGTCTTTAATAATGACTCTCATTTAACCCGAGTCTGACCGGATTTCGCAATTGCTTTGCGCAGCGGTCATGGGAAACCAAGGTTTTCGGCAAGCCTTAGTATGCTGAGCCGACCACACGCCATCGGCAAATCGGCTCACTGCCACGCAGCCAGAGTTTCTCCCTGTCGGAAGAACGTTCTCAAGTGCTCAACGAAGCACGACACCTTGGCCGACAGGTTCAGGCGCTCCAGGTACACCGCATAAATGTCCGCGGGCGGGGTGTGGTAGTCACCCAGCACTTCCACCAGCCGCCCACTGCGCAGGTGGTCAGCCAGGTTCCACTCGGCCCGCATCAGGATGCCTTGCCCATCGAGGGCCCAGTTCAGGGCGACCTCGCCATCGTTTGTGCTCAGGCTGCCGCGCACTTTCACCGACTCGCTCTGCTTGCCACGGCTGAGCCGCCAGATGCCGAACGCGGCATCGTTCTGGCGCAACACGATGCAGTTGTGGCTGGCCAGGTCTTTTGGCGCTTCTGGGGTGCCGTGGGCCTCCAGGTAACCGGGCGCCGCGCACAACCGGCGGCGGTTGGCAGCGATCTTGCGCGCGATCAGACGCGAATCAGGCAGCTCACCAAAGCGGATGGCCACATCGATAGCGTCGTTCGGCAGGGCGATTGGGCGGTCGGTGAGGTGCAACTGCACCTCCACCTCGGGGTAGCGCCTGGCAAACGACGACACTGCCGGCCCCACATGCGTACGACCAAAACCCAGCGGCGCATTGACCCGTAGCAGGCCCTTGGGCTCGGCACGGCTGCTGGACACCTGGCGCTCCATTTCCTCGATCTCACCCAGTATCCGCCGGGCATTCACCAGGTAGGTCTCGCCCTCGGCGGTAAGGCTGATGCTGCGTGTTGTGCGGTTAAGCAGGCGCACACCCAGGCGCTGTTCCAGCTGCGCCAGGCGCTTGGAGACTGCGGGCGGTGTCAGGTTCAGTTCGCGCGCAGTACCCGCCAGGCTGCCCACCCTGATCAGCTGGGTGAAGAACGCCAGCTCCGATACCGGATTCATAATTAACCTGAGGGAAACAATGAGTTGAATTTCATTGTATTACAGCATTTTTGAAAAACCATTACCTTTTGCCCTGCGTGATTAACCACAGAGAAGCTGGGCTTTTCGGCCGCCAAGGCCAGGTGTGACCTGCACCCCACGATCAGCCCGGCCGCCAGATAAATCCGACTCACAACAATAATTCGGAGACGGCAATGGCCAAGCGATTGTTCGGCAAGCTTTACGTACAGGTATTGATCGGCGTAACCCTCGGGGTGCTGATCGGGGTGTTCTGGCCCCAGGTGGGCGCAGACTTGAAGCCCATCGGCGACGCCTTCATCAAACTGATCAAGATGGTCTTCGCCCCCATCATCTTCGCCACAGTGGTGCTGGGCATCGCCAAGATGGAAAACATGAAGGAACTCGGCCGCGTGGGTGTGCGTGCGCTGATCTACTTCGAAGTGCTGTCCACCTTTGCCCTGGTACTGGGGTTGGTGGTGGTCAACATCGTACAGCCCGGCCAAGGCATGAACGTCGACCCTGCCACCCTCGACGCCAAGAGCATCTCGACCTACACCGCTGCCGCGGCCGGGAACAGCGGCGGCTTCATCGACTTCATGCTGCATGTGATACCCGGCAGCGTGACCGACGCCTTCGCCAAGAACGAAATCCTGCCGATCCTGCTGTTCAGCACCCTGTTCGGCATCGCCCTCTCGCACCTCGGCCCTCGTGGTAAGCCCATGGTGGATGTGCTGGAGGCGTTCTCGCACGGCATGTTCTTCATCGTCGGCATGATCATGCGTGTAGCCCCGCTGGCCGCCTGCGGCGCCATGGCCTTCACCGTCGGCAAATACGGCCTGGGCTCCATCGTGTCGTTGGGCAAGCTGATGGCAACCATGTACCTGACCTGCTTCCTGTTCGTGGTGATCGTGCTGGGCACCATTGCCAGGTTGTCCGGCTTCAACTTGTGGAAGTTCCTCAAGTACCTGAAGGAAGAGCTGTTCACGGTGCTGGGCACCAGCTCGTCCGAATCGGTGGTGCCACAACTGATGAACAAGCTGGAAAAGGTCGGCGTGTCCAAACCGGTGGTGGGCCTGGTGATCCCCTCGGGCCTTACCTTCAACCCGGATGGCCAGTGCATCTACTACACCATGGCCGCCATCTTCATCGCCCAGGCCACCAACACCCCGTTGACCCTGATGGACCAACTGCTCGTGCTCGGCGTACTGCTGCTCACCTCCAAGGGCTCCGCAGGGGTGACCGGTTCGGGCTTCATCACCCTGGCCGCAACCCTGGCGACCATGGACAACATCCCGGTGGCCGGCATGGTGCTGCTGCTGGGCGTGGACCGCTTCATGTCCGAAGCCCGCGCCATCACCAACACCATCGGCAATGCCGTCGGCACCGTGGCTATCGCCAACTGGGTCGGTGCACTGGACAAGCAACGCATGGCCCAGGCCCTGGACGGCCAGCTACCGGCAGAACCTCAACCCACCGATACCCGCCCTGCCCTTGCACAACTGGAGGCCGGCACACCCACACCCTGACCTTTCGATAACAGCAAAAAGAACCCGCCTTGTGATGCAGTGAGGAAATAATCATGGACAAAGAAACCGCCGTGTCATCGCTTACCGACGTGATGGCCAAGTTCACCGCCTATATCGGCAAACGCCTGCCCAAAGACGTGAAGGAAAAGACCGCCAAGTTGCGCGCCGCCGAAACCAACCCGCTGGCCATCGCCGTGTACGACTCGATGGCCGACAACCAGGAGTACGCCGACAAGCTCAACCGGCCCAGTTGCCAGGATACCGGGGTGATCCAGTACTTCGTCTCGGCCGGGGCGCGCTTCCCGCTGCTGGGTGAGATGGAAAGCATCCTCGAAAACGCCACCAAGGAAGCCACCATCCAGGGGCCGTTGCGCCACAACGCGGTGGAAACTTTCATCGAGAAGAACACCGGCACCAACACCGGCTCGAAAATCCCGTGGCTGGACTGGGAAATCATCCCCGATGCCGACTACGCCATCGTCGATGTGTACATGGCCGGTGGCGGCTGCACCTTGCCAGGTTCGGCCAAGGTGCTGATGCCGGGGCAAGGCTATGAAGGGATGACCGAGTTCGTTTTCGATGTGATCACCTCTCGCGGGGTCAACGCCTGCCCGCCGTTGCTGGTGGGGGTCGGGGTTTCGACCTCGGTAGAGACAGCAGCACGCCTGTCGAAGAAGGCCATCCTGCGCGAGGTGGACTCCAGCCACCCCAACGAAAGCGCAGCAATGATGGAAAAGCTGCTGGAAGACGGCCTGAACGAAATCGGCATCGGCCCCCAGGGGCTCACCGGCAACAGCAGCGTAATGGGCGTGAACATCGAGTCCTCGGCCCGCCACCCCTCCACCATCGGCGTGGCAGTGTCCACCGGCTGCTGGGCACATCGCCGCGGCAAGATCCGCATCAACGCCGACCTGACCTACGACATCCTCTCGCACGAAGGGGTAGTACTGTGAAAAAGATCCTGAGCACACCGATCAGCGACGAAGACCTGGCCAACCTCAACGTCGGTGACGTCGTCTACCTCACCGGCCAACTGGTGACCTGCCGTGACGTGGCACACCGGCGCCTCATCGAATTGGGCCGCGAACTGCCGGTTGACCTGCGTGGCGGTGCGATTTTCCATGCAGGCCCTATCGTCAGGAAGAAGGATGATGGCAGCTTCGAGATGGTTTCCATTGGCCCGACCACCAGCATGCGCATGGAAAAGTTCGAGAAGCAGTTCATCGAGCAGACCGGTGTGAAGCTGATTGTCGGCAAAGGTGGCATGGGGCCGGAAACCACCACCGGCTGCCTGGAAAACAAGGCGGTGCATGCGGTGTTCCCGGGCGGTTGCGCAGTGCTGGCTGCAACCCAGGTGGAAGAGATAGAGCGTGCGGAGTGGCAGGACCTGGGCATGCCGGAGACCCTTTGGGTGAACCGTGTTCGCGAGTTCGGGCCGCTGATCATCTCCATCGATACCAAGGGCAACAACCTGTTCGAGCAGAACAAGGCCCGCTTCAACGAGCGTAAAGGGGCAGTGATCGAGAAGATCAACAGCCAGGTGCGCTTCATCAAATAACCAAGCCACTTTCGGGCCGCTGTGCGGCCCATCGCCAGCAAGCCAGCTCCCACCCCGATCGTATGAGCCTCAGGGCATATGCAGTCCCTGTGGGAGCCTGGCTTGCCGGCGATGGGCCGCGAAGCAGCCCCAAGACAAGCAAATCAAGCCTTCGACAGTTCGCCAATCTTCTCCAGCCGCGCCCGCACGATGTTGCGGCTGATGTTAAGCAACCGCCCTGTCTGCAACTGGTTGCCGTGGCAATATCGATACGCCGCCCTGAACACCGTCTCCTCGATGTGCTCATACAAATTCGGCACATTCTGCTCGAACAACGCCAGCAACGCGGTTTCCAGGTCAGGCGGTGCTGCGCCCGCTGCAGGCAGATACGCATGCGCAACCGGCGCCGACACCTGTGGCCGCATATCGACCAGGTGCAGGTCCGCCGGCGCCACCACCTGATACCGGCACACCAGCAACGCATGGTGAATGGCATTCTCCAGCTCGCGGATGTTGCCCGGCCAACTATGCGCCAGCAATTTACGTTCGGCATCCGGGCTCAACGAAGCACGCTCGTAACCCAGACGTCGGCAATGTTCCTCGATGAAGAATTCCGCCAGCGGCAGGATGTCCCCCGGCCGCTCGCGCAGCGGCGGCAAGCGAATCGTCGCCACATGCAAGCGGTAGAACAGGTCTTCACGAAAGTGCCCCGCCACCACCGCATCGGCCAGGTTGACGTTGGTCGCCGCCACCAGCCGCACGTTGATCGGGATCGGCGTACGTGAGCCGAGTCGCACCACTTCACGCTCCTGCAGCACCCGCAGCAACTTCACCTGCATGTTCAGCGGCAGGTCGCCGATCTCATCAAGGAACAGCGTGCCGCCATTGGCCGCTTCGAACCAGCCGGCCTTGTTGCTGGTGGCGCCTGTAAACGCGCCTTTCTCGTGGCCGAACAGCTCGCTCTCCACCAGGGTTTCGGCAAAGGCACCGCAGTTCACAGCCACGAAGGGTTCACGCCCACGGCGGCTGAGGTGGTGGATATGACGGGCAACCAGCTCCTTGCCGGTGCCGGTTTCGCCGATGATCAGGGTATTGGCCTCGCTGGGCGCCAGGCGCTCGATGCGGCTGAGCAGTTCCTGGGAGCGCGGGTCCTTGAACACGAGCACGGTGGCACGTACCGACTTGGTCAGCTCGCGGGCATTGGGGTGGGTGATCAGCGACATAGGGGCATTCCTGGCAGTTGACGCGCAGGCCCATAGTGCATGAAACAAATTAGATCAAAAAATTATTAATTAATCTTTAGATATTCTAATTAAGAATATTCAAATTTTCAGCAACCCATTGCTGCCACAGCAGCAACCCGTCAGCACTCCCCTGCCCGCCGATCAGCAGACCTTTACTCGCACGCCAACGTGTTCATGGCTGGAGGCCTTGTAAATAGGGGACTTCAGCCAATTTAAGGCATGCTGGCATGCATTTCGCTCCTGGCCTGTAGAACCTTTGCCTGGAGCTGCACATGAACAATCCCTGGCGTCATGCCCTCGCCCTGCTGGGCGGCCTGTTCCTCAGCCTGGCTGCGCTGGCAGCCGAGCCACCGGCGGCGGTGCGCATCGCCATTGTCGCGTTCACCCAGGGTGGAGCGCCGGTGTTCGGCGGCATCCCCGGGCGGGTGATCGAAGAAGGCTGGCTGGAACAGCAACTGGCCGCCCGCGGCGTGAAACTGCAATGGACCGCCCTGCCCCATGCCGGCGCCGGGCCGCAAATCAACGAAGGCTTCAGCAACGACAGCCTGGACTTTGCCGTACGCGGCGACCTGCCTTCGGTCATCGCTGGTGCCGGCCAGGTGCCGGGCAAGCTGGTGGTACCGGGTGGCAGCGGCAACAACATCTACCTGGTAGTACCTAGCAACTCGACGGTGCGCAGCATCCAGGACCTCAAAGGCAAGCGCCTGGCCTTGCACCGCGGCCGCCCGTGGGAGTTCGCCTTCAGCAATTTCCTGCAAAGCCAGGGTCTGGCACTCGGTGATTTCAAGATCGCCAACCTCAACCCACAAGTAGGCGCCGCTGCGGTGTCCGCCGGCAAGGTCGACGCCGCCGTGCTGCTCAACGAAGCCTATGCCCTGGAAGACAAAGGCGTGGCGCGCATCCTCTGGTCGACCAAGCAAGGCGCCAACGACTGGCGGCTGGTGTCGGACCTGTGGGGCACTGACCGCTTCGTGCAGCAGCACGCCGACCTGACGCAACTGGTCGCCACCGCCTGGGTGCGCGCGGCTTGGTGGATCTCCCAGGAGCAGAACCGCGACGCCTACTACGGGTTGTCTTCGCGTGCCGGTGTGAGCGAAAGCGTGCTGCGCCGGGACGACCAGGACGACCCGGTCGCGTGGAAGGCACGCTGGGCGCCGAAAAGCGATGCCCAGCTCAAGGCCCACTACGACGCCCTGGGGCAGTACGCCCTGGCCAACCGGCTGATCCGAACGCCCTACGACATCACCAGCGACCTGGCCACGGGCTTTACCCGCCAGGCGCTGATCGACCTGCAACTGACCCACTACTGGCCGTCCCTCGACGCCCAGATCAGCCAACAACCTTGAGAGCCTTAACCCATGAAACTGCCTGCTTCGCTCGTCTTTGGCCTCAGCGCCCTGGCCCTGTCCGTCGATGCCATGGCCGCCGAAACCTACGCGCCCAAACCCGACCCGCAGCAGGGCGATGGCCGTGTGTCGGCCTTCTACACCTGGAGCAAGGCCATCCCCGCCACTCCCGGGAAACTGCTGCGCAGCGAGCCGTTGGACCAGGCGCTCAGCCTGCCCAATGCAGCCAGCGCGCAACGCATTCTGTACACCTCGCTGGATGGCATCGACGGCAAGACCCCCGTCGTGGTTTCCGGCGCACTGTTCATACCCAAAGGCAAGGCACCTGCGGGCGGCTGGCCGGTCGCCAGCTGGGGCCACGGCACCGTCGGCGTGGCAGATATCTGCGCGCCGTCCTGGGCTGGCCGCAGCTACCGCGACGTGCAATACCTCAACCGCTGGCTCGATGAAGGCTACGCCATCGTCGCCACCGACTACCAAGGCCTCGGTGTACCGGGCGGCCACCCGCTGCTGAACAACCGCATGGCGGCCTACGGCATTCTCGATGCTGCCAAGGCTGTGGTAGCCGGTGTGCCAGGGCTGGCAGACAAAGTGCTGATCATAGGCCAGTCGCAAGGTGGCGCGGGGGCCTTTGCCGCGGGTGCCTATGCGGCGACCTATGCGCCCAAGCTGGGCGTCAAGGGCAGTATCGGCACGGGGGTGATCTACACCGTGGGCTCGAAGAATGTCGGTGAACAGGACCAGGACAAGGTCGACCCGGCCCTGGCCTATGGCTTCTACACCCTGCTGGCAGCGCAGCAGTACGACCCGAGCATCGACCCGCGCGACTTCTACACCGACAAAGCCTTGCCGCTGTTCGAACAGGCGCGCACCAGCTGCCTGTCAGCCTTGGTCAGCGACGTGGTCGGCACAGGGCTGACCCCGGCCAACGCCAAGAAAGACTACAAGGGCGACCAGCTCAAGCCATGGCTGGCGCAGGTGTCGTACCCGACCCTGAAACTGGCCCAGCCGATTTTCATCGGCACCGGCGCCGAGGACAAGACCCCCGCCGCCGCCACCCAGGTGGCGCTGATGCAGGACGCCTGCAAGGCCGGCTCGGTGGTGCAGGGCCACCTGTACAAGGGCCTGGGCCACAGCGAAACGGTGAATGCCTCGCTGAAGGACTCGATCCCCTTCGCCCGCCAGGTCATCAGTGGCCAGCCAGTTACCCCCAATTGCAGCCCAAGCGTCCAGTAAGGAGGCCAGCCCATGAGCATCGAATTCTTCACCCGCCTGCCCTTGCATGGCGAAACCCAGTTCCTCCCCGGCGACCCGCGCAACCGCGGTGACTGGCATGCGGGTGGGCCCAGTACCGGTGCGGTGTCAGGTTTCGCCGTGGGTGATCACTTCACCTATATCGACTACCTCGGCCAAATCGCCCGCGCCGCTGAAATAAACGGCTTTGGCGGCGCGCTGATGGTCAACGCCCCCACCGGCGAAGAGCCATGGACGGTGTGCTCGCTGCTGGCCCGGGAAACCCGCACGCTGAAATTCGTCACCGCGTTCCAGCCCTATCACTACACCCCGTGGGTGGCTGTGCAACAGGCCGCGACCTACCAGCGCGCCACCGGCAACCGCCTGGTGTGGAACATCATCAACGGCGGCTCCGATGCCATCCAGCGCCAGGTGGGCGACTTCGAAGACCATGACCAGCGCTACGCCCGTGCCACCGAATTCATGGACGTGGTGCGCGGCTATTGGCACAACGAGCAGTTTCACTATGAAGGTACCTACTACCGCGCCGAAGGCGGTGGCCTGCGCGGCCCGCTGAAAAAAGCCGAGCTGCCGCTGATCTGCACCGCTGGCTCGTCGGTGGCAGCACGTGAGTTCGCCGCCAAGCACGCCGACTTCTACCTGATGCGCGCCGAGCACCCGGACGAAATTGCCGCGCTAATCACCGACATCCGCGCCCGCGCGCTGAAGTGGGGCCGTACCGACATCCGCTTTGGCCTGTCCATCGACGTGATCGCCCGTGACACCGAAGCAGCCGCACTGGCGGAGGCCAAGCGTTTCTTCGACGAAGGCGTGGCCAAGGGCACGGTCAAGGCCCGCGCCGCCCACGCCGGCCTGCGCACGGCGCGCAAGCTGAGCTACGAGCACGGCTACAGCGACCAGGACGAGCAGCAGGCGTTCGACGACTTCTTCATCCACCCCAATGTGTGGACCGGCTTCGGCTACATCGGCGTCCCGCCGGGCTGTGCGCTGGTGGGCAGCTATGCCAACGTGGTGGCGCGTATCCGCGAGTACCACAGCATCGGTGTCGACCTGTTCTTCCTCGCCGGCTACCCGCATCTGGAGGAGGCCTATCGCATCGGCGAGCATATCCTGCCGCACTTCCGTGCGCAGCGTGCAGCCATTGCCCGCCCGGCAGGCCAACCCGTGCAACTGCACGCCAGCAACGGGGCCTGACGCCATGGCCTGGGACGGTTACCCACTGAGCCGGCGCGGCTTCCTCGGCCACGCCGGGGTGCTGGCGGGCGGGCTACTGGCCGGCTGCGGCCCCGCCGACAGCCCGACCCATGCCGCCACCGACCAGCCGCGCCATGGCGGGCGCCTGCGCCTCGGCATCATCGACGGCAACCAGAGCGGCAACCTCGACGCCCACAAGCCCATCGGCAGCGGCATCGTGCGTGGCTTTGCCCTGTACAGCAAGCTGTGGGAATGGGACGAGCAGATGCAGCCGCGCCTGGCCCTGGCCGAGTTCGCCGAGCCCAACGCCGATGCCAGCGGCTGGACCTTGCGGCTGAAACCTGGGCTGGAGTTCCACCACGGCAAGACCATCGACGCCGATGACCTGATCTTCTCCATCCGCCGCCTCACCGACCCGCAGCTGGCCTCGCCCTATGCGGCGCTGCTGCACTGGGTGGACCGCGACAACCTGGTCAAGCTGGACGACCGTACCGTGCGCCTGGGCTTTCGCGAAGGGCGCAGCTACCTGCCGCTGCCGGAAACCTGGGTCAACTTCGGCGGCATCGTACCGGTGGACTACCACCCGGTCACCAACCCGGTCGGTGCCGGGCCATACAAACTGAAAAGCTTCACCCCGGGCCAGCGCTCGTTGTTCACTCGCTTCGACAACTACTACAAGCCCGGCAAGCCCTACGCCGATGAACTGGAGATCATCGACTTCAAGGACCAGACCGGCCGCCTGGCGGCGTTGCGTGCCGGGCAGATCGACATGGCCAACGTCATGTCCACGGAGCACCTGCAGGTGCTGCAGGCCGACCCACGGCTGCGGCTGCTGAAGTCGGTGAGTGGCAACTGGCTGTCGTTCGACATGAACACCGCCAAGGCACCGTTCGACGACCCGCGCGTGCGCGAGGCATTCCGCCTGTTGGCCGACCGCGAGGAACTGGTGCGCCGTGCGCTGAATGGCCAGGGCCGGGTGGCCAACGACCTGTATGCACCGTTCGACCCCACCTTCGACCACAGCATCGGCCCGCGCCCCTACGACCCGCGGCGGGCAGCGCAGTTGCTGCGCGAAGCCGGCCATGAACAGCTGCAGGTGGAACTGGTGACCACACCAGGGGCGGGTCTGGCTTCGGCCCTGGTCTTGGCCGAGCAGGCGCGGCGTATCGGTGTGACCATCAACGTGCGCCAGGTAGACCTGGCCACCTTCCAGGGCCCGCAGCGCGACGACTGGACCTTGAGCACCGGCGGCAGCATCGGTGCGCCGTACCTGGCCAGTGCCATCCACACCGACGCGCCGTTCGCAGTGGCCAACAAAACCCACTTCCACGACCCCGAATTCAGTGAGGCCTTCCTCGCTGCCATGGCCCAGCCGGACCTGGAAAAACGCAAGGCGCTGGTGCACCGCGCGCAACGCATTCAGTACGAGCGCGGCGGCATGCTGATCTGGGGCTTTGCCGACCTGCTCGACAGCGTCAGCACCCGCGTGGGTGGCGCGCAGGCCGAGCAGTCGCTGTTCAGTACCTGGCGGTTCGAGAGCCTGTGGCTCAGAAGTTGACCTGCAGGCCCTCTACCGCCTGTCCCGGCCCTATCGCCAGCAAGCCAGCTCCCACAGGGATAGCGCAAGCCTTCAAGCCAGCGCAGTTCCTGTGGGAGCTGGCTTGCCGGCGATAGGGCCGGGACAGACAACACAACAACCAGACCAACCACAGGCGCGGCTGCGCCCTCGTCACTTCCACAATCCTACTATTGAACGAGGCCCAGCCAATGCCCCGCGTTACCTTGCTGCACCCCAAATTCCAGCCCAGCGCACTGGCGCTGGCCATTCTGGCCGCCAGCGCGCCGCTGGCCCACGCCGAAGACACCCAGCTGCAAACCGTCACCGTGCAGGCCGAACAGACTGACGACGACG
>NZ_SSOI01000014.1:0-2457 GCF_029873175.1 Pseudomonas sp. BN505 | reverse complement strand
TATGACTGTGAGAACCGGCTGGTGCGGGCCGAGACGTTGGTTAACGGCAAGCTCGAAAGCCAAGGTGAGTATCGGTACGACAGCCTTGGGCGGCGGGTGGCCAAGCAGGCGGAAATCAACGGCGAACTCGAACAGAAGCGCTTCCTCTGGCAGGGGCTGAGGATGCTGCGTGAGGAGACGCCTGGGCAGAACATTCTGTACCTGTACGAGCCGGGAAGCTATGCGCCGTTGGCGCGGGTCGATCAGGTGGAAGGGGAAGGGCAGAAGCTTTATTACTTCCATACTGACCAGATTGGTACGCCGTGGGAATTGACGGATAGCGAGGGTGAGATTGTTTGGCAGGCTACTTACCGTTCTTGGGGGGCTGTAGAGCAACTGGCTGTTAGTGAGGTTGAGCAGAACTTACGCTTTCAGGGTCAGTACTTCGATCATGAAACTTGCTTACATTACAATACGTTCAGATTCTACGACTCTGAACTCGGAAGGTTTATATCGCATTATCCGATAGGATTGGCTGGTGGTACTAATACTTATTTGTATGCTACTAACCCCGTTCAAGAAATTGACCCTTTAGGGTGGTGTTCCACGAATCTGGGGAAAAATATGGGAGCTAGAAAAGTGACGGAATGGCAAATCATCACCTTATTCCAGAAGAAATACTAAGCAACCCACAATACGCAAATATGTTTGAGCGGCTTAAATTGGTTGGATTTAATGGTGATGGAGCGTCAAATGGGATTTTCCTGCCGGGTAGCAAAGGTTTGACGCAAAAAATCAATCTTCCGGGTCATTGGTCAAATCACGGAAAGTACACGGACGTGATTGAGTCGAAGGTTTCAAATTTAAGTAAAATGTTTGAGGCTGGGAAGCTATCTGATACTCAGTTGGTGGTAGGTATTGGTAAAATCCAAAACTTCGCGAGAGAAGGGCTTGAAGCCAACAGGTTTGTAGTGGATGCGATTACGGGGCGCTTGCTATGAGTGAGAATGAAGAGAATTACTATGTTATCAGCTATAACTCGACGGAGGCAGGATGTCCTGTGAGCATGGCAGGTTTTTTCAATTGCCAGAAATTCGAATGGGATCCCTATGAATCGAATCCTGAAAGGTTGGATATAAAGCATCACTATAGTCTTGAGTTGACGAGTTTGGATTTGGATTTTGGAAGTTTAGATTTCGATTTTTATCAGGTCGGCGCTATATATGTCTCAAAAAAATTCTTAGACGTTTGCGATAGTGTGGGTGCCAAGTACAGGGCTGTTCCCTTTGACTTGAAATCTGGAAGCAAAATAAGACAGGGTGAATTTTTTATTTTTCTTCCGGGCGAAAGCTTGGCGGCGATGGATAAAGAGCGCTCCATATACGAAGTGTCAAAAGATATTGAGAGCGGCCTCATAATTAATAGTCCGCTTTACCCTGGCTCAGTGAGTATTGATAAAATAGATTTGTTTGTGGTTTCTGAATCTGTAAAAAGTGATATTTTTCGTTGCCAAGAGACGCTGGAGTTATTTTGTAGTGAGCGGTTCTTGTTGGCGGCAAGTGATTTAAAGGGGATTTCGTTTGGCAAGGTGGATAGTTCCTATAAGTATGATCCATGGGCGGAGCTTGATGAGCTCTAAGTACTATTGATGCATGGTGATTTATAAATTATCTACTAAATATTAACCCAGTTGACCAAGGCCGGTACCCAAGCCGGCATGAAAGCCATCATGCCTTGCGCGCTGAAGTTCACTGCCGGCTTCGTCGCCGGTGAAGTGGCCAGCCGCTACGTGGTCGAACCCGTGGCCCGCAAGGCTATCGGCGGCCTGGTCGGCAACCCCGTCGACCTCACGACGGGCCGCAAGCTGATCCCCGATGAAATCGACTTCAGCCTGCCGGGCCTGATGCCGATCGAGTGGTCGCGCTTCTACGCCAGCGACCTGACGGTCGACAGCGTGCTCGGTCGCGGCTGGGTGCTGCCCTGGGAGCAGAGCCTGCGCCGCCAGGGTGCATTCATCTACCTCACCGACAACCAAGGCCGCGAAGTCCCGTTCGTGACCCTGCGACCGGGCGAACGAATCTACAACCCGCATGAGCAGGTGTACCTGGTGTGCACCGAGGGTGGCCATTACATCCTGCAGACCCTCGACAACCTGTTCTTCTACTTCGGCGAAGTGCCCGACACCAACACCGAAGTGCCGCTGCAACGCATCGAGAACGCCCTCGGCCACTTCCTGCACTTCACGCGCACGCCCGACGGCACGCTGACCGACATCAGCGCCACCGGCGGCACCCGCGTGCACCTGCACTACGACAACCCGCTGGGGCGCCTGACCGACATCAAGCGCGTGGTCAACAATGAGGCGGTCGAAACGCTCACCCAGTACCGCTACGACGAACACGGCCAGCTGAGCGCGGTGATCAACCGCAACGGCGACACCGTGCGCAGCTTCAGCTACGCCGACGGCCTGATGGTGAC
>NZ_SSOI01000013.1:0-354856 GCF_029873175.1 Pseudomonas sp. BN505 | reverse complement strand
TTTTTCCGAGAAACTCGTTTAGCTTCAAACACTTAACTCGCTGCGATCTCTCGTAGCGGGAGGTGAATCATACAGCGTTTAGAAGCGCTGTCAACCACCATTTCAACCGCTTGCGATCTTTCGATCGTAGCCCTTTCAGCAGCACCTTAACTATCTAACTCATTGAATCTCAAGGAGTTTGTCGTTCCGATGTCGCTGGAAGTGGGGCGCATTATAAGGGGATTCGGAAGGGCGTCAACCTTTAATTTCAGTTATTTGAAATATTCCAGGCGAAGACCGTATCAAGGCCACCAGTTGCTCGCCACACCCCAGGTAGTGCCCATGAGATCGAGCGCCGTGCGGGCGGCACTCAATCTTGAAGGCGCTGAATACCCCAAGGCGAACACCCCACAAACAAAGCGGGGAGGCCTTTCGGCCTCCCCGCTTCTATATAGCTACACCTGCAACCACTCACTCAGCCTTGAGGGTAACCCGCGCAAACGACTTCTTGCCCGCCTGGCACACATGGGTCGCACCCAGCGCAAACACGAAGTCACGATCAACTACCGCACCGTCGACCTTAACGGCACCGCCACTCAACAGGTCCCGCGCCTGAGCCGAGTTCTTCACCAGGCCAGCCCGGTTCAACACGGCCGCGATCGGCAAGTCTTCCGCTGCAGCCACTTCGACTTCCGGCAGGTCTTCCGGCAACTCGCCTTCTTTCATGCGGTTACCTGCACCACGGTGAGCGTTGGCCGCAGCCTCTTCACCATGGAAGCGCGCAACGATCTCTTCGGCCAGCTTGATCTTGATGTCGCGCGGGTTGGCACCTTTGGCGACGTCGGCACGGAACTGCTCGATCTCTTCCATCGAACGGAAGCTCAGCAGTTCGAAGTAACGCCACATCAAGGTATCCGGGATCGAGACCAGCTTGCTGTACATCACCCCCGGCGCTTCCTGGATGCCTACATAGTTGCCCAGCGACTTGGACATCTTCTTCACGCCGTCGAGCCCTTCGAGCAGCGGCATGGTCACGATGTTCTGCGCTTCCTGGCCATAGGCGCGCTGCAACTCGCGCCCCATCAGCAGGTTGAACTTCTGATCGGTACCACCCAACTCGACGTCCGCCTTCAGCGCCACCGAGTCATAACCCTGCACCAGCGGGTAGAGGAACTCGTGGATGGCAATCGGCTGGTTGGTGGTGTAGCGCTTGTCGAAGTCGTCGCGCTCAAGCATGCGCGCCACGGTGTACTGCGACGCCAGGCGAATGAAGTCGGCCGGGGTCAGCTTGTCCATCCAGGTGGAGTTGAACGCGACCTCGGTCTTGGCCGGGTCGAGAATCTTGAACACCTGCTGCTTATAGGTCTCGGCGTTGTCCAGCACTTGCTCACGGGTCAGCGGTGGGCGCGTGGCGCTCTTGCCGCTGGGGTCACCGATCATGCCGGTGAAGTCACCGATCAGGAAGATGACCTGATGGCCCAGCTCCTGGAACTGACGCAGCTTGTTGATCAGCACCGTGTGCCCCAGGTGCAGGTCAGGCGCAGTCGGGTCAAAGCCGGCCTTGATGCGCAGAGGCTGGCCGCGCTTGAGCTTCTCCACCAGTTCCGACTCGACCAGTACTTCTTCCGCGCCGCGCTTTATAAGCGCCAGCTGCTCTTCAACCGACTTCATAGACAAACCCGCAAGGCTCAGATTCAGGGGGAGCCAACCATACAAGATCGGCCGTCAAATACAAGTTTCGCAAAGGAATGTGACCCGGGCACCGGCTTGCGGCGTCTAGGCGCCCTTGCGTGAAAATGGATTTGGTTATATTTTATACAGTTATTTCATCTTCATCATGTCATTCATCTTTTCCATTTCACTTTTTTCAAAGTCACCTTACCCATGACCAACGAACCGCCTAAAGCGCCCCCGCTTTATCCGAAAAGCCATCTGTTGGCCGCCAGCGGCATTGCCGCCCTGCTCAGTCTGGCTCTGCTGGTATTTCCGTCCAGCGAAGTGGAAGCCAAGAAAACCACCCTCAACCTCGAGCTGGAGAGCCCTGCCGAGCAGCTGAAAGACGAATCTCGCGCTGCGCCCTTGGTGCAGGCCGAAGGCGAGCAAGGCTCGCCATTCGCCCAGATCGAAGAGGCTACCCCCGAGACCCAGAAGGCCGAGCAATCAACCCCTGCCGCCGAGCCTGTCGCCGAAGCCGCCAAGGAGCCTGGCCATCGCGAGGTCACCGTGGCCCGTGGCGACACCCTGTCCACCCTGTTCGCCAAGGTCGGCCTGCCGAGCAATGCGGTGCACGATCTGCTGGCCAGTAACAAGCAGGCCAAGCAGTTCAGCCAGCTCAAGCACGGCCAGGTGCTGCAGTTCGAGCTGGACAAGGATGGCCAACTGGCCAGCCTGCACAGCAAGGTCAGCAACCTCGAAACCATTCGCCTGACGAAGTCCGCCAAGGGCTACACCTTCAACCGTGAAATCAGCAAACCGGTGGTGCGTACCGCCTACGCCCACGGCGTGATCAAGAGCTCGCTGTCGGCCTCGGCCCAGCGCGCCGGCCTGTCCCACAGCATGACCATGGACATGGCCCGGGTGCTGGGTTACGACATCGACTTCGCCCAGGATATTCGCCCGGGCGACGAGTTCGACGTGGTCTACGAGCAGAAGGTGATGGACGGCAAGGTGGTCGGCACCGGCAACATACTGTCTGCCCGCTTCACCAACCGCGGCAAGACCTACACCGCCGTGCGCTACACCAACAAGCAGGGCAACACCACCTACTACACCGCCGACGGCAACAGCCTGCGCAAGGCCTTCATCCGTACTCCGGTGGACTTCGCCCGCATCAGCTCGCGCTTTTCCGCCGGCCGCAAGCACCCGATCCTGAACAAGATCCGCGCCCACAAAGGCGTCGACTACGCCGCCCCGCGCGGTACGCCGATCAAGGCAGCCGGTGACGGCCGCATCGAACTGGCCGGGCGCCGTGGCGGTTACGGCAACACCGTGATCATCCAGCACGGCAACCGCTACAAGACGCTGTACGGTCACATGCAAGGCTTTGCCAAGGGCATCAAGACTGGCAGCTCAGTGAAGCAGGGCCAGATCATCGGCTACATCGGCACCACCGGCCTGTCCACCGGCCCGCACCTGCACTACGAGTTCCAGGTCAACGGCGTGCACGTCGATCCACTCAGCCAGAAAGTGCCGATGGCCGACCCAATCGCCAAAAACGAGCGCCAGCGCTTCCAGCAGCAGAGCCAACCCCTGATCGCCCGTATGGATCAGGAAAAAGCCACCCTGCTCGCAGCGAACAAGCGCTAAGCCCATGGCGCTCTACCTGGGGGTGATGTCCGGCACCAGCCTTGATGGCCTGGACATCGCCTTGGTCAAACAAGGCGAGCAGCTTGAACTGCTCGCCACCCATTACCTGCCCATGCCCGGCGACTTGCGTCAGGACCTGCTTGCCCTGTGCAGCAGCGGCGCTGACGAGATCGCGCGCGCGGCGCTGGCAGAAAACCGCTGGGCCAGCCTGGCAGCCGAAGGTATCCGTGAACTGCTGGCCCGTCAGGGTCTGCAGGCCGATGCCATCCGCGCCATCGGCAGCCACGGCCAGACCATCCGCCACGAACCCGCACGCGGTTTTACCGTGCAGATCGGCAATCCGGCGTTGCTCGCCGAGCTTACCGGCATCAGCGTGGTTGCCGACTTCCGCCGGCGCGATGTGGCTGCTGGTGGCCAAGGTGCGCCCTTGGTACCGGCCTTCCACGAAACCCTGTTCGGCCACCTGGGCCAGCGCCTGGCAGTCCTGAACGTAGGCGGTTTCAGCAACCTCAGCCTGATCGAGCAGGACAAGCCGGTCCACGGCTTCGATTGCGGCCCGGGTAACGTGCTGCTGGATGCCTGGATAGAGCGCAAGCGCGGCCAGGCCTACGATGCCAATGGTGCCTGGGCGGCCTCGGGCGTGGTGCAGGCGAGCTTGCTCGGTGCATTGCTGTCCGACCCGTTCTTCGCTGGTAGCGGCCCGAAAAGTACAGGCCGCGAGGTGTTCAACCTGCCTTGGCTGGATGGTCACCTGGCGGGCCTGCCCACTTACCAGGACGAGGATGTCCAAGCGACGCTGCTGGAGCTTACCGCTCGCAGCATCATCGACTCGCTGAGCCATGCCCAGCAAGGCACCAAGGCGTTGCTGGTGTGTGGTGGTGGCGTGCGTAACGGCGCCCTGATGGCCCGCCTCGGCCAGCTGCTACCCGAGGCCCGTGTCGCCAGCACCGGCGCCCATGGCGTAGACCCTGATTGGGTAGAGGCCATGGCCTTTGCCTGGCTGGCTCACTGCTGCCTGGAAGGCATCTGTGCCAACCGCCCAAGCGTGACAGCGGCCAAAGGCCTGCGGGTACTGGGCGCAATCTACCCGGCATAACCGCTACGCCAGAAAGCAAAACGCCGCGCAATTGCGCGGCGTTTTCGTAAGGCCAGACTTCAGATCGAGAACGAGGAACCGCAACCGCACGTAGTGGCAGCGTTCGGGTTCTTGATCACAAAGCGCGAACCCTCCAGGCCTTCCTGGTAGTCCACCTCGGCACCAGCAAGATACTGGAAGCTCATCGGGTCGACGACCAGCGCCACGCCTTCGCGCTCGACGATGGTGTCGTCTTCGGCCACATCCTCATCGAAAGTGAAGCCGTACTGGAAGCCCGAGCAACCACCACCGGTCACGAACACCCGCAGCTTCAGACGCTCATTGCCTTCCTCATCGACCAGGTTCTTCACTTTCTGGGCTGCCCCATGGGTGAATTCCAGACCGGTAGGGGTGAAGGTTTCGACGCTCATGTTGACTCTCCCGGCGCAGTTGCCGCCTTAAAACTCGATGACGCGCATTATCCGCTTTCCCGAGAAAATCGGTCAACAATTGTGCGGCTTTAGTCGCGACAAACAAAAAGGCCCGCACGAGGCGGGCCATTTCGACAGGGGCTTGCTTACGGCAACAAGCCCGCGTGGGACAGGCCCATGCGCTCATCCAGACCAAACAGGATGTTCAGGTTCTGTACCGCCTGGCCCGACGCGCCCTTGACCAGGTTGTCGATCACCGACAGCACCACCACCAGGTCACCACCCTGCGGGCGATGAACAGCAATGCGGCAGACGTTGGCGCCGCGCACACTGCGGGTTTCCGGGTGGCTGCCCGCTGGCATCACATCGACGAACGGTTCGTCGGCGTAGCGCTTTTCGAACAGCGCCTGCAGGTCGACCGAGGTGTCGACCACGTTCGCGTACAGGGTGGCGTGGATGCCACGGATCATTGGCGTCAAGTGCGGCACGAAGGTCAGGCCGATATCCTTGCCAGCGGCCAGGCGCAGGCCCTGGCTGATTTCCGGCAGGTGACGATGGCCCTTGACCGCATAGGCCTTCATGCTTTCGCCGGCCTCGCAGAACAGCGAACCGACTGCCGCACCACGACCAGCGCCACTGACACCCGACTTGCAGTCGGCAATCAGGCGCGACGGGTCGGCCAGGCCCGCTTCCAGCAGCGGCAAGAAGCCCAGCTGGGTGGCGGTCGGGTAGCAACCCGGCACGGCGATCAGGCGCGCCTGGCGAATCTTCTCGCGGTTGACTTCAGGCAGGCCATATACCGCGTCCTTGAGCAGTTCTGGCGCGCCGTGCGGCTGGCCATACCACTTGCCCCACTCGGTAGCATCCTGCAGGCGGAAGTCGGCCGACAGGTCGATCACCTTGGTTCCGGCCGCCAGCAGTTCGCCAGCCAGGGCATGGGCAACACCGTGCGGAGTGGCGAAGAACACCACATCGCAGGCGGCCAGGGCCTTGCTGTCCGGCACGCTGAACGCCAGCCCGTCATAGTGGCCGCGCAGGTTCGGGTACATGTCCGCCACCGCCACGCCCGCCTCGGAGCGCGAAGTGATGACCGCCACTTCGGCCTGTGGATGCTGTGCCAGCAGACGCAACAGTTCGACGCCGGTGTAACCCGTGCCGCCGACGATACCGACCTTGATCATAACGCTTGCCCCTTATCAACGAGCCGTCTGGAAAGCGCACGATAATAGGGGCGCGAAGCGCCTGTAACAACTCTTCGGGTGACCCTTCGGGCGCTTGACCACTACTATCTGACGACCGTGAATACCTGAAGGAACTCCCTCCATGCTTTACCTATGGATCAAAGCGCTGCATATCGTCAGCGTGGTCTGCTGGTTCGCCGGCCTGTTCTACCTGCCGCGGCTGTTCGTCTACCACGCCCAGAGCGAGGACAGCATCAGCAAGGACCGCTTCGTCACCATGGAACGCAAGCTGTACCGCGGCATCATGAACCCGGCAATGATCGCCACCTACGTGTTCGGCGCGTGGATGCTTTACCTCACCCCCGGCTGGCTCAGCCAGGGCTGGCTGCATGCCAAGCTGACCCTGGTCATCCTGCTGACCGGCTACCATCACATGTGCGGTGCCCAACGCAAACGCTTCGCCAGCGGCAACAACACCCGCAGCCATGTCTACTATCGGTGGTTCAACGAAGTGCCCGTGCTGTTCCTGCTGGGCATCGTAATTCTGGTGGTGGTCAAACCGTTCTGACATAGCCACCCGTTCAAGGAGCCTTGCCATGTCGCTACCTGCCTCGCTCGAACAACGCCTGCGCCTGCCTGTGGTTGCGGCGCCGATGTTCCTGATCTCCAACCCCACACTGGTGCTGGCATGCTGCGCCAGCGGCGTGGTCGGCAGTTTTCCGGCCCTTAACCAGCGCGACAGCGCCGGCTTCAAGGCCTGGCTGGAGGAGATCGAGGCAGGCCTGGCGCAATTGCAGGCGCCAGCCCCCCATGCAGTCAACCTGATCGTGCACCCGACCAACCCACGCCTGCAGGCCGACCTGGCCTTGTGCGTGGAACATCGCGTGCCGATCGTCATCACCAGCCTGGGGGCGGTCAAGGAAGTGGTCGATGCCGTGCATGGCTACGGCGGCCTGGTGTTCCACGACGTCACCACCCGCCGCCATGCAGAGAAAGCCGCCGACGCGGGTGTCGACGGGCTGATCGCCGTCGCTGCTGGCGCAGGCGGCCATGCAGGCACCTGGAGCCCGTTCGCCTTGGCCGCAGAGATTCGCCAGTTCTTCGACAAGACCCTGCTGCTGGCCGGCTGTCTCAACCACGGCCACGAAATCCTCGCCGCACAATTGCTGGGCGCCGACCTGGCCTACATGGGCACACGGTTTATCGCTACTACAGAAAGCCAGGCTCAGGATGCCTACAAGCAGATGCTGCTCGATGCCCACGCCGCCGACATCATTCACACCCCGGCAGTGTCCGGCATCCCTGCAAGCTTCCTGCGTTCGAGCCTGGAGCAGGCTGGCTACGACATGAACGCCCTCAAAGGCGGCCACGAACAAGGCAAGCTCAAACCTATCGACGACGAAGCCAAAGCCTGGAAGACCGTATGGTCGGCGGGCCAGGGCGTCGGCGAAATCCATGACCTGCCCAGTGCCAGTGCATTGATCGAACGGCTCCACAGTGAGTACCGGGAAGCCCTGGAGCGCTGCCATATTCTGCGCGCCCGCACCTTGTAGCAAAACGCAACACCTTGCCCGGCCAAGCTGTACACTAGGCGCCCTCTTTCGCCCCCAGGAGCCTTGCATGACCCGTTACGCCATGATCACTGGTGCTTCCAGCGGCCTGGGCCTGGCCCTGGCGGAAGCGCTGGCACGGCGCGGGCGCAACCTGATCCTGGTGGCACGTCAGCGTGAAACGCTGGAACCCGTGGCCATAGAACTGACCCAGCGCTTTGGTGTCGAGGTGCTGTTCCGCGCCTGCGACCTCAGCCAGCCGCTGCGCCTGTCGGGCTTCGTACTGGAGCTGGAAGAAGGCGAACGGCGTATCGACCTGCTGGTCAACTGCGCCGGCTTGCGCACCTACGGGCCGTTCCTGGCCCATGAGTGGGCCGACGAACAGGACCTGCTTGAAGTCAACGTTCTGGCCCTGAGCCGCCTGTGCCATGCCATCGGCAACCTGATGGCCGTGCAGGGTGGCGGGCAGATCCTCAACGTCGCCGGCCTGGCCGGGGTGGCACCCGGCCCGTGGATGGCAGCCTATGCCGCCAGCAAGGCGTACGTGCTGAGCTTTTCCCAGGCGCTACGCGAAGAGCTCAAGCGTGCCGGCATCAAGGTCTCGGTGCTGTGCCCCGGGCCGGTACGCTCCCCGCACCGGCGCATCGCCCGGCTCGACGGCAAACCCCGCTGCCTCAGCCCCGAGGAAATCGCGCTGTACACAGTACGTGCGCTGGACAAGAACCGCGCGCTGATCCTGCCCGGCCGGCGCAACCGCTGGCTGGCATTTGCCCCGCGCCTGCTGCCGCGCTGGCTGGTGTGCAAACTGGCCGGGGCCATCCACCGCCGCTATTGCCCGGCCGGCATGGAATAGCCACTGGGCGAGCGGCGCTCGGCTGAGTACACTCGGCCCGACCCTCACCATGGAGCAAGTGCTGTGGACGATCTATTCCTCAAAATCATCAACCGGGAAATCCCGGCGGATATCATCTACGAAGACGACCAGGTCCTGGCCTTCAAGGACATTGCACCCGCTGCACCGGTACATTTTCTGGTCATCCCGAAAAAACACATCCGCACGCTCAATGACCTGACCGAAGAAGACAAGGCCCTGGCTGGCCACATCCTGTTCACCGCCCAGCGCCTGGCTGTCGAGCAAGGCTGCGAGGAAGGTTTCCGCGTGGTCATGAACTGCAACCCGAAAGGCGGCCAGACCGTCTATCACATCCATATGCACGTGCTTGGCCAGCGCCAGATGAACTGGCCACCGGGCTGATCCACGGCAAGCGACCCCGCCGCTATTGCGGTAAACTGTCGGGCACATTCTTGCGGAGGTGCCCGATGGCTACCGAACGTCACTACTCGCCGCTCGACCGCTTGTTGCTGCAGGCCGATACCGCCATGCGCACCTTGCTGCCCTTCAGCGGCCAACCCGCCCGGCCATCGCCGGCCATTGTCCAGCCGGACGCGGACCTGGACGATCAGCAGACCCGCCACATCGCCGGGCTGATGCGTATCAACCACACCGGCGAGGTGTGTGCCCAGGCGCTGTACCAGGGCCAGGCGCTGACCGCTAAACTGCCCCAGGTACGCAAGGCCATGGAGCATGCTGCCGAGGAAGAAGTGGACCACCTGGCCTGGTGCGAACAGCGCATTCGCCAGCTGAACAGCCACCCAAGCGTGCTCAACCCCCTGTTCTATGGCATGTCGTTCGGCATCGGCGCACTCGCCGGCCTGGTCAGCGACAAGGTCAGCCTGGGCTTCGTCGCCGCCACCGAACACCAGGTGTGCAAGCACCTCGACGAGCACCTGGAGCAAATCCCGCACGAAGACGAAAAGTCCCGGGCCATTCTCGAGCAGATGCGCATCGATGAAGAGCAGCATGCCGAATCAGCACTGGAAGCCGGTGGTTATCGCTTCCCGGCACCGGTCCGCTTTGGCATGAGCTTGCTGGCCAAGGTCATGACCAAGAGCACCTACCGCATCTGAAGGCATCGCCATGACGGATCGAATCGACGCCAAGGACCTGGCGCGCGCCGTGCAAGCCGGCATTCTCCAGCCGGGCCAGGACCAGGCCTTGCTGGTATTCCTGCGCCAGCAACCGGCCCAACGGGGCAGCTTCCAGCTGGCCCATGTCGCCTTCTACTTCGGCGCCATGCTGATCATGGCGGCCATGGGCTGGTTGCTCACCGAAGCCTGGATGAGCATTGGCGACGGCGCTCTGCTGGTCATCGCCAGCCTCTATATCCTGGTGATCACCTTGTTCGCCCTGCATCTGCAACGCCGCGCCCAGCCGGTTGCTGCCGGGGTGCTGGCGGCCGTCGCGGTCAGCATCGTGCCACTGGCAGTGTTCGCCATCGAACGCCTGGTGGGCTGGTGGCCACTGGACGACGCGCAAGCCAACTATCACCAGTACTACACCTACGTGCAGGGCGGCTGGCTGGCGATGGAAGCGGCCACGGTGCTCGCCGGGCTGCTGATGCTGCGGCTGATCCCCTACCCGTTCGTCGTGATGCCGATAGCCGTGGCCTTGTGGTTCATGTCGATGGACCTGAGCGAATGGTTCTTCGGCTCGCCGTTCAGCTGGGAGCAGCGCCGCGAGGTTTCAATGTGGTTCGGGTTGGCTTTGCTGGTGGTGTTCCTTGTTGTAGACGGCCGCACGCGAGAGGACTATGCCCGCTGGGGCTACCTGGCCGGGCTGGCGGCATTCTGGGGCGGGCTGACGCTGGTGGACAGTGGCAGTGAGTTGGGCAAGGCCCTGTACTGCCTGATCAACATCGTGCTGATGGGCATGGCGGTGCTGCTGCGCCGGCCGGTGTTCATGGTTTTTGGTGGGCTGGGGGTGGCGGCTTACCTGGGGTACCTGTCGTACGAGGTGTTTGCCCAGTCGCTGCTGTTCCCGGTGGTGGTGACCTTGATCGGGCTGGGGGTTATCTGGCTGGGGCTGGTTTACCAGAAGCGGCGGGAGCGGTTGAGCCAAGTAATGCGGGGATGGCTACCAGGGTGGGTGCAAGCTGCACTGCCTGCGCTTCGGAGCTGATATTGCCGGGGCTGCTTCGCAGCCCCCAAAACCGTTGCGTTAACCGAGCTCTACGATTTCATACCCGTGGGTAATCTCAACCCCCGCACGTTCGAGCATGATCGAAGCCGAGCAGTACTTCTCTGCCGACAGCTCCACCGCCCGCTTGACCTGTGCTTCTTTCAGGCCACGGCCTTTCACCACGAAGTTCATGTGAATCTTGGTGAACACCTTCGGGTCCTCGCTGGCGCGCTCGGCTTCCAGAAACGCCTCGCAGCTTTCCACCGCCTGGCGCGATTTCTTCAGGATGCTCACCACGTCAAAGCTGCTGCAGCCACCCAGGCCCAACAGCAACATTTCCATCGGACGCACACCCAGGTTGCGGCCACCGGCCTCGGGCGGGCCGTCCATCACGACGACATGACCACTCCCCGATTCGCCGAGGAACATGGCCTCACCGGCCCACTGGATACGTGCCTTCATCTACCCGGACTCCTGATATTCGGAAAAGGGTGTCAGCTTAGACCTTGTACGGCTGTGGGAAAAGCACGAGACGTGTCGGTTTAGTACCGAAACATCCGGTGACGTCTGATAAGCTGGCGCCAAATGAATGGCGCTTGCGCCAGACAGCCTTATAAAAAGCCTACGGGTCGTATCGAACAGGATTTCGTGATGGTTGCCTCCGCCCTACCCGCCAAGATCAAGAACATCGACAAGCTGCTGGTACACTGCCAGCGCCGCCGTTATACCGCCAAGAGCAACATCATCTGCGCCGGCGATCGGGCCGAGACACTGTCATTCATCATCAAGGGTTCGGTGACCATCCTCATCGAAGACGACGACGGCCGTGAAATGATCATTGCCTATCTCAACAATGGCGATTTCTTTGGCGAGCTGGGGTTGTTCGAGCCGGTTGACGGCGAACAGCAGCGCAGTGCTTGGGTGCGAGCCAAGACTGAGTGCGAAGTGGCCGAGATCAGCTACGAGAAGTTCCGCGAACTGGCGCGCCAGGACCCGGAAATCCTCTATGCCCTGGGCAGCCAGATGGCCCAGCGCCTGCGCAACACTACACGCAAGGTTGGCGACCTGGCATTTTTCGACGTCACCGGGCGGGTTGCCCGTTGCCTGCTGGAATTGTGCAAGCAACCCGATGCCATGACCCACCCCGACGGCATGCAGATCAAGATCACCCGCCAGGAAATCGGGCGAATCGTCGGTTGCTCTCGGGAAATGGTCGGCCGCGTCCTCAAGGACCTTGAAGAGCGCAGCCTGGTGCAGGTAAAGGGCAAGACCATGGTGGTCTACGGTACCCGCTAGGGACAACGTCTAGTCCTTGGGCAGGCCTGCAAGCACCTTGGCGTAGGCCTGCGACAAGCGCTCGAACCAGGGCGCCGCAGGCGCCACTTCATGCAAGGCAATGTGTGCATCGGCGCGGCAGCGTTGCTCCAGCTCACAGCACTCATTGAAGCGGTTGACCGCCGCCACCATCGACTCACGCTCGTTGTCCAGCAGCAACGCACCGTGGACCAGCACTACCGGGCGCTTGCCACCCAGGCCCTGACGCCAGCGCTGGGCGGTGCCCACCAGCTTGCGGCCATTGAGGTTGACGTTGTAACGGCCATCGCAGAACGCCCCGTCGATTTCACCCACCGACGCCACCCCGCCCCACTCGCGCAGTACATCGCACAGCGGCAGGCACAGGCGCTCGTAGGCGCTTTCGATGCGGCCGTGATCGCCTTCGCTGCGCGGGGCAAGGTAGACCAGTGCGACGTTGACGGTGGAATGGGATTGGGGCACCGGCTCACCGCCAGTCTCGCGCAGCAGCACCGGCCAGCCGGCAATCGCCAGCTCCGAACAGGCGGCTTCGAAGTTGTCCAGGCGGCTCATGCGCCGGGGCATGACCAGGGCATGGTCGGTAGGGCGCCAGAACAGCACGCCACTTTCGCGTTCGCCGCGGCACACCGCGGCCAGCAGGTCCTGTTCGGCGTGCAGGCCTTGCTCGACGGTCAGGGCCAGGGGTTGATCGGTCATTGATCCACCTTTGATGTTGTTTTTGATGGCCTATTCGCGGGCATGCCCGCTCCCACAGGTCTAGCACAGGGCTTAAGAGTGGTGAAGAACCCGCGAAAGGGCCATGTCAGGCTTACAAAAAAGCCGGCAAAAACGCCGGCTTCATTTGATCAGTCCAGATGCTGAACAGTCTTTTTCACTTGTTCGGGGAAGAACAACCGCTGCAACTCCAGCCCAGGCTGCTCAGCGCGCATGAACGCCTCGCCCACCAGGAACGAGTAAACCTCGTTGATTGCCATCAGTTCGACATCGGCCCGGTTGAGAATACCGCTTTCGGTAATCGCCAGGCGATCACGCGGAATGCGCGGCAGCAGGTCAAGGGTGGTTTCCAGGCTGACCTCGAAGGTGTGCAGGTTGCGGTTATTCACCCCCACCAGCGGCGTATCCAGGGTTTTCAACGCGCGCTCCAGCTCATCGCCATCGTGCACTTCCACCAGCACGTCGAGGCCGACGTCTTTTGCGGTCGCGGCCAGTTCGGCCATTTTCACGTCGTCCAGCGCCGAGACGATCAGCAGCACGCAGTCCGCGCCCAAGGCCCGGGCTTCGACGATCTGGTAAGGGTCGACCATGAAGTCCTTGCGGATCACCGGCAGCGAAACGGCAGCACGTGCCTGCTGCAGGTACTCATCGGCACCCTGGAAGTAATCGACATCGGTCAGTACCGAGAGGCAGGTAGCGCCGCCCTTCTCATAGCTGACAGCGATTTCCGCCGGCACGAAGTGCTCGCGGATCACGCCCTTGCTCGGCGAAGCCTTCTTGATCTCGGCGATCACCGCTGGCTGTTTGCGCTTGGCCTGCTCGATCAGCGCATTGGCGAAGCCACGCGGGGCATCGGCAACCTTGGCCAGGCCTTCCAGCTCGGCGAGGCTGACGCGCGCGCTGCGCTCGGCCACTTCCTGAAACTTGCGGGCAATGATCCTTTCCAGCACCGTCGGCACACTCATGCTTCGTTCTCCACCTTGAATACTGCAGTAAAGGCACCCAGTTCCTGCAGCTTTTCCCAGGCCAGGCCGGTGTGCAGTACATCATGGGCCAGTTCTACACCGGCTTTCAGGCTCATGGCATGGTCGGCTGCATACAGTGCCGCGCCAGCATTAAGTACGATCATCTCGGCGGCCTTCTGACCGTTCTCGGTCTTGCGCCGGCCCAGCGCATCGCGGATCAACTCCAGCGACGCCTGCGGGTTCTCGACGGCAAGGCCATGCAAGCTCTGGCTCTTCATGCCGAGGTCTTCCGGCTCGACCCAGTATTCAGTAATTTCGTCGTTCTTCAGCTCGGCAACGAAGGTGGGGGCAGCCAGGCTGAACTCATCCAGGCCGTCCTTCGAGTGCACCACCAGCACATGCTTGCTACCCAGGCGTTGCAGTACCTCAGCCAACGGGCGGCACAGGGCCTGAGCGAATACGCCGACCACCTGATGCTTCACTCCGGCCGGATTCGTAAGCGGGCCGAGCATGTTGAACAGGGTACGCAACCCCAGATCGCGGCGCGGGCCGGCAGCATATTTCATGGCCGAGTGATGGCTTTGCGCGAACATGAAGCCGATGCCCAGGCTGTCAATGCAGCGGGCCACCTGAACTGGCGTCAGGTTCAGATAGATGCCGGCAGCTTCCAACAGGTCGGCACTGCCGCTCTTGCCCGACACTGCGCGGTTGCCGTGCTTGGCCACGGTGCAGCCCGCGGCCGCCAGGACGAACGAAGACGCGGTGGACACGTTGAAAATATTGGCCCCATCACCGCCGGTGCCGACGATATCAACGACGCCATCCAGGCTTTTCAGTTCAACCTTGTCGGCTAGCTCACGCATCACCGACACCGCGCCGACGATTTCGTCGATGCTTTCACTCTTCATGCGCATGCCCATCAGGAAGGCGCCGATCTGCGCCTCGCTGCATTGGCCGGTCATTATCTGGCGCATGACGTCGCGCATTTCTTCGGTAGAAAGGTCCAGCTGGCCGACGATACGGCTCAACGCGCTCTTGATATCCATGTTCGATCCTTAGCGGTGGCCGCCGGTCTGCTTGAGGAAGTTGGCGAACAGCTCGTGGCCCTGCTCGGTCAGGATCGACTCGGGGTGGAACTGCACCCCTTCGATATTCAGCGTTTTGTGGCGCAGGCCCATGATCTCGTCGACCGAACCGTCTGCATGAGCGGTCCAGGCAGTGACCTCCAGGCAATCGGGCAAGGTTTCGCGCTTGACCACCAGCGAATGGTAGCGGGTCACGGTCAGCGGGTTGTTGAGGCCGGCGAACACGCCCAGGTCACGGTGGTGTACCGGGCTGGTCTTGCCGTGCATCACCTGGCGGGCACGCACCACGTCACCGCCAAAGGCCTGGCCGATGGACTGGTGGCCCAGGCACACACCCAGAATCGGCAGCTTGCCGGCAAAATGCAGGATGGCCTCGATGGACACGCCAGCTTCGCTTGGCGTGCACGGGCCCGGGGACACGACGATGCGCTCGGGGTTGAGGGCTTCGATCTGAGCGATGGTCATTTCGTCATTGCGAATGACCTTGACCTCGGCACCCAGCTCGCCAAGGTACTGAACGACGTTGTAAGTGAATGAGTCGTAATTGTCGATCATCAGTAACATGGTGTTAAACCTCTTGAATTTACTGACTTCAGAATTCGAACCTTCTTGCAGCCGCTACAGGCACGGCTTCGCCACAAAGGGCAGTAAAGAAGAAGGCAAACGGGGGCGGGCCGGGCGGGCCGGCAGGGGATAAAGTCAGGCGCGCCAACGCCAACGGGCGTGGGCCTTGATTACGCGCATCAAGAGTTTACTGACGATCAACACAGGATAGGTCTCGCTCATACGTCCCGGCACAGTAGCTTACCGGGGCGGCGGGCGCAATATGCCTTTAAACACGGGGAAACGAATGGACTTGGGAGGGATGCACTGCGATTTGCTAAGGTCGATCAGGTTGTCCAGATAAAAACAAAGAAAAGGATGTTCCCAGATGCGAAAAGCCCCGTTATTGCGTTTTACCCTTGCCTCACTGGCCCTGGCCTGCAGCCAGGCGTTCGCTGCACCCTCGCCCTATTCCACGCTGATCGTGTTTGGCGACAGCCTAGCCGATGCGGGGCAGTTTCCCGACCTGACCGGCGGCACACCCGGCGCACGGTTCACAAACCGCGATGCCAATGGCAACTTTGCACCTGTGTCGCCCATGATCCTGGGTGGAAGGCTGGGTATAAACCCGGATGAGCTGAACCCCTCCACGTCTGTGGGCATCCAGCCCGATGGCAACAACTGGGCTGTCGGTGGTTATACAACCCAGCAGATCCTGGATTCGATCACGACAACTTCCGAGACCGTCATCCCGCCAGGAAACCCCGGCGCTGGCCTGGTGCTGCGTGAAAAGGCGGGCTACCTGGCCAACGGCCTGCGTGCCGACCCCAACGCGCTTTACTACCTGACGGGCGGCGGTAACGACTTCCTGCAAGGCCTGGTGAATAGCCCGGCCGACGCCGTGGCCGCCGGTGCCCGCCTTGCGGCCAGCGCCCAAGCGCTGCAACAAGGTGGCGCCCGCTACATCATGGTCTGGCTGTTGCCCGACCTCGGCCAAACGCCCACCTTCAGCGGCACGCCGCAGCAAAACCCGCTGTCACTGCTGTCTGGCGTGTTCAACCAGTCACTGATCAGCCAACTCGGTCAGATCGATGCCGAGATCATCCCGCTGAACATCCCCGTGCTGCTGGGCGAGGCACTGGCCAGCCCCAACCAGTTCGGCCTGGCCAGCGACCAGAACCTGGTCGGTACCTGCTACAGCGGCGGCAGCTGCGTGGAAAACCCGGTGTACGGTATCAATGGCACAAGCCCAGACCCGACCAAACTGCTGTTCAACGACTCGGTGCACCCGACCATTGCTGGCCAGCAACTGATTGCCGACTACGCTTATTCGATCATCTCCGCCCCGTGGGAACTGACGCTGCTACCGGAAATGGCCCACGCCAGCCTGCGCGCCCACCAGGACGAACTGCGCAATCAATGGCAGACGCCCTGGCAGGCCGTTGGCCAATGGCAGGCATTCGTCGCCACCGGTGCCCAGGACTTGGACTTCGACAGCCAGCGCAGCGCGGCCAGCGGCGATGGCCGCGGCTATAACCTGACCCTGGGCGGTAGCTATCGCTTGAACGATGCCTGGCGCTTGGGCCTGGCCGGCGGCGCGTATCGGCAAAAGCTGGAGGCCGGCGCCAATGATTCGGACTACAAACTGAACAGCTACCTGGCCAGCGCCTTCGCCCAGTACCGCCAGGACCGCTGGTGGGCCGATGCTGCATTGACCGCCGGGCACCTGGACTACAGCGACCTCAAGCGCACCTTTGCCCTTGGCGTGAACGAGCGCAGTGAAAAGGGTGACACCGACGGCGAGGCCTGGGCGATGTCCGGGCGGCTGGGCTACAACCTGGCGGCAGACAGCAGCAATTGGCAGCTGGCGCCATTCATCAGTGCCGACTATGCACGTGTGAAAGTGGATGGGTACAACGAGAAGAGCGGGCGCTCGACGGCACTGGGCTTCGATGACCAGGAACGCACGTCACGCCGCTTGGGCCTGGGGTTGCTGGGCAGCGTACAGGTGCTGCCAGGTACCCGGCTGTTCGCCGAGGTGGCACAGGAGCATGAATTCGAGGATGACCAGCAGGATGTGACGATGCACCTGACCAGCTTGCCGGCCAATGACTTCACCCTGACCGGGTATACGCCGCACAGCGACTTGACCCGGGCGAGCCTGGGGGTGAGCCATGAAGTGGTGGCAGGGGTGCATCTGCGTGGGAACTACAACTGGCGCAAGAGCGATGAGTTGACGCAGCAGGGGGTTAGCCTGGGGGTGAGCGTGGACTTCTGAATTGATGGGGCCGCTTTGCGGCCCTTCGCGGCACAAGGCCGCTCCTACAGGGGACCGCGCAGGTCTCGGGATTTGCGCGATCCTTGTGCCGCGAAGGGCTGCGAAGCAGCCCCAATCTGTTTATTTAGCCAACGTCTGCTCTGCAAGCGCCACGGCACGGAACATGGCCCGGCGCTTGTTGATGGTTTCTTCCCACTCCAGCGCCGGCACCGAGTCGGCAACGATGCCGCCCCCGGCCTGCACATGCAGTTCACCGTCCTTGATCACGGCTGTACGGATTGCGATCGCGGTGTCCATGTTGCCGTTCCAGGCAAAGTAGCCGACTGCACCACCGTAGACACCACGCTTGACCGGCTCCAGCTCGTCGATGATCTCCATCGCGCGAATCTTCGGCGCACCCGACAGGGTGCCAGCCGGCAGGATTGCCCGTAGTGCATCCATCGCCGTCAGCCCCTCACGCAGGTGGCCGGTGACGTTGGAGACAATGTGCATCACGTTGGAGTAACGCTCGATCACCATCTTCTCGGTCAGGCGCACGCTGCCGGTCGAGGACACACGGCCGACGTCGTTGCGGCCCAGGTCGATCAGCATCAGGTGTTCGGCGATTTCCTTGTCGTCCGACAGCAGGTCGTCTTCCAGCGCGCGGTCGGCTTCTTCGGTCACGCCACGCGGGCGGGTACCGGCAATCGGGCGCACGGTGACCAGGTTGTCCTCGACCCGCACCAGCACCTCGGGCGAACTGCCGACCACATGGAAGTCGCCGAAGTTGAAGAAGTACATGTACGGCGTCGGGTTGAAGCAGCGCAGCGCACGGTACAGGTCGATGGGCGCAGCCTTGAAGTCGATCGACATGCGTTGCGACGGCACTACCTGCATGCAGTCGCCGGCCAGGATGTACTCCTTGATACGGCCGACCGCGTTCTCGTAGTCGTCGCGGGTATAGCTGGAGCGGAATTCCGGCTCGGCGGCCTGCGGGCCACTCAGGTCCAGGCCGCGGCGCGGGGTGATCGGCTGGCGCAGGGTTTCCAGCAGGCCTTGCAGGCGTGCCTGGCCCTGTTCAAAGGCCTGATCTTCAGCCGGGTCGACCAGCACGATGGCGTGCATCTTGCCTGCCAGGTTGTCGAACACCACCACCGCGTCGGACACCATCAGCAGGATATCCGGCACGCCCAGCGGGTCCGGGTTGGGGCTGGCGCCAAGGCGTTTTTCCACATAACGCACGCAATCATAGCCAAAGTAGCCGACCAGGCCGCCGTTGAAGCGCGGCAGACCAGGGATGTCAGCGACCTTGTAACGGTCCTTGAAACTTTCGACAAAGGCCAGCGGGTCTTCGACATCGTGGCTTTCAACCTCGACGCCATCCTGCAGGATGCTGACGTGGTAGCCGTGCACACGCATCACGGTGCGCGACGGCAGGCCAATCATCGAGTAACGGCCCCATTTCTCGCCACCCTGCACCGACTCGAGCAGGTACGAGTTGGGCTGGTCAGCCAGTTTCAGGTAGATCGACAACGGCGTGTCGAAGTCGGCCAGGGTTTCGCAGGCCAGGGGAATGCGGTTGTAGCCGGCAGCGGCCAGGCGCAGGAATTCTTCGCGGTTCATGAGTAGCCTCGTGGCAAGCAGCAATGGGTCAGGCAAACGGACGGGCCGGCACGCGCCGGCAGGCGGAAGTCAGGCGCGCCAACGCCAACGGGCCAGGGCCTTGATGACTTTCATCCAGAATTTGCCAGTAACCACCACGGTGGGCTCTCTGTCTTGTGAGGCTTGAAGGTTGGCCAACGTTATCCCAGTGGCCGGGTCTGCGCAACCGGGCAGCAACGCACGCAGATCGTCGATTACCAGGTTGGGGGATTCGTCGTGGATCGGCCGGCCATGGTTGTAGCCGTAGGTCAGCCCCACGCACTGCACGCCAGCCGCCTTGGCCGCCAATACGTCACTGCGCGAATCGCCGACAAAAAGCGACTGCTGCGGGGTAACGCTGGCCATCTGCATGACAAACAGCAAAGCCGCCGGGTCTGGCTTTTTCTGTGGCAGGGTGTCGCCGCCAATAATCCAGCGGAAGTAGTTGCCGATTTTCATCTGGTCCAGCAACGGGCCGACGAAGCGCTCGGGCTTGTTGGTGATCAGGGCCATTTCCACGCCCCGTTTGCGCAGCCAGCGCAGGGTGTCTTGCACACCGGGATAGACCACGGTCAGCTCATGGCTCTGCGCATAGGCGTCCATGAACAGCGCCAGCGCCTGGTCGGCCAGCGCATCGTCCACGGCGGCGTGGTCTATGCCACCCGCCAGCGCACGGCGCACCAGCACCTGGGCGCCGTTGCCGACCCAGTGGCGTACTGCCTCAAGGCCGGCAGGCGGGCGCCCCAGTTCGAGCAGCATGCGGTCCACGGCGGCTGCCAGGTCAGGCACGGAATCGATCAGGGTACCGTCCAGATCGAACATCACCAGCCTGGGCAGCGTCCCCGGGAACAGCTGCTCGAAGCCACTCATGGGCGGGCCTGAGCCAGTTCGGCGCGCATCTTGGCGATGACTTCCTGGTAGTCCGGGGCGTTGAAGATTGCCGAACCGGCCACGAAGGTGTCGGCGCCAGCGGCAGCGATCTCGCGGATGTTGTTGACGTTCACGCCACCGTCGATCTCCAGGCGGATATCACGGCCACTGGCGTCGATCAGCGCCCGCGCCTCGCGCAGCTTGTCGAGGGTGCCCGGGATGAACTTCTGCCCGCCGAAGCCTGGGTTGACGCTCATCAGCAGCACCATGTCGACTTTGTCCATCACGTACTTCAGGGCATCCAGGCTGCTGGCCGGGTTGAACACCAGGCCGGCCTTGCAGCCGCCGTCCTTGATCAGTTGCAGCGAACGGTCGACGTGCTGCGAGGCTTCCGGGTGGAAGGTGATGTAGGTGGCGCCGGCTTCGATGAAGTCGCCGATGATGCGGTCGACAGGGCTGACCATCAGGTGCACGTCGATCGGCGCGGTAACACCGTACTTGCGCAGGGCGGTGCAGACCATCGGGCCAATGGTCAGGTTGGGAACGTAGTGGTTGTCCATGACATCGAAGTGGACGATGTCGGCACCCGCAGCCAATACCTTGTCGACGTCCTCACCCAGGCGGGCGAAATCGGCGGAGAGGATGGAGGGGGCAATAGCGTAGGGCTGCATGGCGCACCTGTTGGCAGAATCACGGTGGCGCGCATTGTAACCCAGGCGAACGGGTAGAGGCTGATTGGTATCAATTGGTGTCGACCAGCTGTTTCAACCTGTGCCGGCCTCTTCGCGGCTAAAGCCGCTCCCACAGGGGCCGTACAATCCTGTGGGAGCGGCTTTAGCCGCAAGAGGCCGGCACAGGCGACCCATCATCAGGCCGGTTGCTGGGTTCTCAGCTTCTCGCTGCGCCCACGCAACCACTCCAGGGTCAGCAGCAACACCACCGAGAACGCAATCAGCAAGGTCGCCGCAGCAGCAATGGTGGGGCTCAGGTTTTCGCGGATACCACTGAACATCTGCCGCGGCAGGGTCGCCTGCTCCGGCCCGGCCAGGAACAGTGTCACCACCACCTCGTCGAACGACGTCGCAAAGGCAAACAGCGCACCCGAGATCACCCCGGGCGCAATCAGCGGCAGGGTCACCCGACGGAAGGCCAGCAGGGGCGACGCACCCAGGCTGGCAGCCGCCCGCACCAGGTTGTAGTTGAAGCCCTGCAAGGTTGCCGACACGGTAATGATGACGAACGGTACACCCAGCACCGCATGCACCAGAATCAGCGAGGTGAAGCTGTTACCCATACCCAGCGGGGCGAAGAACAGGTAGCTGGCCACACCGATGATCACCACCGGCACCACCATCGGTGAAATCACCAGCGCCATCACCAGCGACTTGCCGGGGAAATCGCCACGGGTCAGGCCAATGGCCGCCAGGGTGCCGAACACCATGGCCAGCACCGTGGCCGCCGGGGCGACGATGATGCTGTTTTTAAGTGCCCGCATCCATTCGTCCGAGCCGAAGAAGTCCTGGTACCACTGCAGCGAAAAGCCCTGCAGCGGGTAGACCAGGAAGCTGCCACTGTTGAACGACAGCGGCACGATCACCAGCACCGGCAAGATCAGGAACAGCAAAACCAGGCCGCAAAGAATGCGCAGGCTGTAGAACCAGACCCGCTCCACGGGCGACATATAGGGGCTCAACATGGCAAGGCTCCTCAGCTCAGGCGTAGGCGGCTGGCGCCGACCAGCCAGCTATAGATCAGGTACAACAGCACGGTAGCCAGCAGCAACAGCCCGCCCAGTGCGGTGGCCATGCCCCAGTTGATGCTGGTGTTGGTGTAAAAGGCCACGAAGTAGCTGACCATCTGGTCGTTCGGGCTACCCAGCAGCGCCGGCGTGATGTAGTAGCCGATGGCCAGGATGAACACCAGCAGGCAACCCGCGCCAACACCGGCGTAGGTCTGCGGGAAGTACACCCGCCAGAAGCTGGCGAACGGGTGGCAGCCCAGCGAGATCGCCGCACGCATATAGCTGGGCGAAATGCCCTTCATCACGCTGTACAGCGGCAGGATCATGAACGGCAGCAGGATGTGCACCATGGAGATGTACACACCGGTACGGTTGAACACCAGCTCCAGCGGCTGGTCGATGATGCCCATGGCCATCAGTGCACTGTTGATCAGGCCACCCGATTGCAGCAGCACGATCCACGCTGCCACCCGCACCAGGATCGAGGTCCAGAACGGCAGCAGCACCAGAATCATCAGCAGGTTGCTCTGCCGGGTTGGCAGGTTGGCCAGCAGGTAGGCCAGTGGGTAAGCCAGCACCAGGCAGATGGCGGTAATCACTACACCCATCCACAGGGTGCGGGCAAAGATATCCAGGTAAATGGCCTGGTCCGGCGTGGCCTTGGCCAGCTCGCCCAGGTCGTCGATGCGGTGGTCGACGGAAGCCAGCAGGTAGAACGAGGTCACCGTACTGGTATTGCGGCGTATCGCCTGCCAGTAGGCTGGGTCGCCCCAACGCTCGTCGACGGCCTGCAGGGCGTCTTTATAAGAGGCAGGCTCGGCCTTGAATGGCAGTGCGCGGGCGGTCTTGGTCAACAAACTGCGGTAGCCGGCCAGTTCCATGTTCAGGCGCTTGGAAAGGTCGCCAAGGGTCTGGTTCTTGCGCGACTCGGCCAGGTCCTGGCTCAGCGCCTTGTACACATCCTCGCCCGGCAGGCTCTTGCCATCCCACTGGGTGATGATGTCTACCGTGCGTGGCAGGCCGGCGACCACTTCCGGGTTGCCGACGCTCTTGTACAGCAGTGCCGCAATCGGCACCAGGAACACCAGCAGAAGAAATAGCGCCAGCGGCGCGATCAACGCCTGCGCCTTCCAGCGGTTGACCCGCTCGGCGTGTTTCAGGCGCTGCTTGAGACTAGGACCTGCGCCTTCGTTGAGGGGCACTGCAATGGCCATGGCGAACTCCGCAAAACAGGGAAACGGGGAGCACCGGCCCAAAGGCCAGCGCCCCTTTGATGCGCCTTACTTCTTCGCCGCCCAGGCGTTGAAGCGTTGCTCCAGCTGCTCGCTGTTGTCGGCCCAGAAGGCCACGTCGATCTGCACCTGGTTGGCAATGTTCTCAGGGGTGGTCGGCATGTCCTTCTTCACCTCGTCCGACAGCAGGCTTACGGCCTTGGAGTTGGCCGGGCCGTAGGCGATGTTCTCGGAGTAGATCTTCTGCTGTTCGGGCTTGACGCTGTAGGCGATGAACTTCTTTGCCTCTTCGACGTTCTTGGCACCTTTAGGGATCGCCCAGGCGTCAAAGTCGTAGATGCCGCCGTTCCACACCACCTTGAGGTTGCTCTCTTTCTGCACAGCGGCAATACGGCCGTTGTAGGCAGAGCTCATGACCACGTCGCCTGAAGCCAGGAACTGCGGTGGCTGTGCACTCGCTTCCCACCACTGGATGCTGGGCTTGAGTTCATCAAGTTTCTTGAAGGCGCGGTCCTGGCCTTCCTTTGTGGCCAGCACCTTGTAGACGTCCTTGGGCGCAACGCCATCGGCCATCAGTGCAAATTCCATGGTGTACTTGGCGCCCTTGCGCAAGCCACGCTTGCCTGGGAACTGCTTGGTGTCCCAGAAATCGGCCCAGCTGGTAGGTGCGGTCTTGAGCTTGTCGGCGTTATAAGCCATGACCGTGGACCACACGAAGAAGCCAACGCCGCACGGCTGGATGGCACCAGGCACGTAATCGGCCTCGCTGCCGAACAGGGCTGGGTCGAGTTCTTCGAACATGCCCTCATCGCACCCGCGCGCCAGCTCTGGCGACTCAACCTCTACCAGGTTCCACGACACGCTCTTGGTGTCGACCATCGCCTTGACCTTGGCCATTTCGCCGTTGTACTCGCCGGCGACGATCTTGCCATTGCCCGCCTTCTCCCATGGCTCGTAGAACGCTTTGACCTGGGCGGCCTTGTTGGCGCCCCCGAACGAGATCACGGTGAGGTCTGCGGCCATGGCCTGGCCAGCGGCGAACAGCCCCAGGGCCAGGGCGGTCAGTTTCAACTGCTTGCGCATTCTTATTCTCTCCACAGTACAGGGTTGGTGAAGCAATCCATCAATGGGCTTCGGCAATCGGATCGAGCGCGCGGGCGTGCTCCACCTCCCAGCCCAGCGGTACCACATCGCCCACGGCCAGGGCCGGGTCGAGCTCGGCAATCGGCTGTTTCACGAAGAAATCGGCCTTGCCGCAAACTTCCAGGCGCACCCGCACGTGGTCGCCCAGGTAAATGAATTCGGCCACCCGGCCAGAGAAGCGGTTGACGCAGCTCTCGCTGTGGCCATTCAGGCGCACACGCTCCGGGCGGATCGACAGGGTTACCGGCTCGCCGGCCTGGCCGACGTTCACCGCCAGCGCTTCGACCCGCTCGCCGCGCGGCAGCTGCACCTGGCAGCGCTTGCCATCGCTGGCCAGCAGGGTGCCATTGATACGGTTGTTCTCGCCGATGAAGTTGGCGACGAAGGTATTGCAGGGTTCTTCGTACAGCGTGCGCGGGTCGGCGATCTGCTGGATCTCGCCCTGGTGGAACACCGCCACGCGGTCGGACATGGTCAGCGCTTCGCCCTGATCGTGGGTCACGTACACCACGGTCACGCCCAGGCGCTGGTGGATATGCTTGATCTCCATCTGCATGTGTTCACGCAGCTGCTTGTCCAGCGCGCCGAGCGGTTCGTCCATCAGCACCAGTTGCGGCTCGAACACCAGTGCACGGGCCAGGGCTACCCGCTGCTGCTGGCCACCGGAAAGCTGGCCGGGGTAGCGCTTGGCGAATGTATCGAGCTGGACCATGTTCAGCACGCGTTTGACCCGCTCACTGACGTCGGTCTTGCTCAGGTTGCGTACGGTCAGCGGAAAGGCCAGGTTCTCGGCCACGGTCATGTGCGGGAACAGCGCGTAGTTCTGGAACACCATGCCGATGTCGCGCTTGTGCGGCGGCACGTTGTTGATCGAGCGCCCGGCCAGCTGTATTTCACCGGCGGTAGGGGTTTCGAAGCCGGCCAGCATCATCAGGCTGGTGGTCTTGCCGGAGCCGGACGGGCCAAGCAGGGTAAGGAACTCGCCCTTGCGGATGTCCAGGTTGAGGTCTTTGACGATCAGCGACTCGCCGTCGTAGCTCTTCTGCACACCACGGAAGCTGACCAGCGTTTCGCTGGTTGCAGCGTTCGACTTCGCCTCGCTCATGCCTGCACCTTCTTGTTGGATGACTGCGTAGGCAAAAGAGTAGAAGAGGCGTAAGCGCACGAAAATCGGGGGCACTGAGAGAATGCCATCATCCGGATGGAAGATTTGCTGTAGGGATTGCCCTACAGCAATGGCGGGATTGGAATGCCCTTGCGAGCCAACCACTAAACCTGTGGGAGCGGGCATGCCCGCGAAGAGGCCGGCTCAGCCATAGAGATCAGCAGGCCAGGCCCGTTCGCGGGCATGCCCGCTCCCACAGAGGCTTCGGCAAGTTTCGGGCACGGGGATGTCGCAATCAGACCAGCTTGTGTTCCATGGCGTACTTCACCAGCTCCGCCAGCGAGTTCACTTTCAGCTTTTGCATCAAACGCGCCTTGTGGGTGCTGATGGTCTTGCTCGACAGCGCCAGTTGCTGGGCGATGTCGTTGACGTTGGCCCCCTGGGCCAGGCGCTCGAACACCGAAAACTCCCGCTCCGACAGCAGCGTGTGCAATGGGCGGGACTCGGTCAGGCCCACTTCGAACACCATGCGGTCGGCCAGCGACGGGTCGATGTAACGCCCGCCACTTGCCACCCGACGTATCGCAGTCAGTAGCAGCGCCGGGTCACTGTCCTTGGTGGCATAGCCCGCCGCACCAGCCTTCAGCGCCCGCGCCGCCATCTGTGCCTCGTCGTGCATCGACAGCATCAGGATTGCCGGCGCATCGTGCAGGGCACGGATCCGCGGGATCGCCTCCAGGCCGTTCACCCCCGGCATCGAGATATCCAGCAGCACCACTTCGCACGGCGTGTGGCGCAGGGTGTCGAGCAACTGCTCGCCATTCCCGGCCTCCCCCACGACCTGCATGTCCTTGGCCAGGCCAATCAACTGCTTGATGCCTTCACGGACAATGGTGTGGTCTTCGGCCACCAGTACTCGAATCACGATTGCTCTCCTACTCCAACGGAATGGCCACACTCAGGCTGGTGCCTTCGCCCGGTTCACTGTCCAGCGCCATGCTGCCCCCCAGCATCAGCACCCGCTCGCGTACACCCACCAGGCCAAATGAAGTGGGCCGGGTCTGCTCGCGGCAAAAGCCTTGGCCATCATCGCTGACCGTCATGCGCAATTGCCCTTCCTCACGCACCAGCTCGATCTCCACGCTGTGCGCCTGGGCGTGGCGCATGACGTTGGTGAGCGCCTCCTGCAAGATACGAAACAGGCCGGTGGCCTTGGCATCGCTCAATGCTGGCAGATTATCCGGCACTTGTACCAGACAGGGGATCTGCGTGCGGGCTTCAAAGCGCCGTGCCTGCCATTCGATGGCCGAGGCAATGCCGGCATCGAGAATCGGGGGGCGCAAGGCAGTGGCGACATCACGCACCAGCTGGAACAGCTGGGCAATCAGGCGCTTCATGCTTGCCAGGCGCTCATGCAGGCCGGGGTCCAGGTCGGCAAATGCCAGCTCGCACATCGACACCTCCAGCTTGAGTACGGTCAGCATCTGCCCCAGCTCATCATGCACTTCCCGGGCGATGCGCGCCTTTTCTTCCTCGCGCACGCTTTCCAGGTGGGCCGACAGCTCGCGCAGCTGCTCCTGGGATTTCGCCAACGCCAACTCGGCCCGCTTGCCCTGGGTGATGTCCCATACCACTCCGTCCCACACCACCTGGCCGTTGGCCAGGCGCCGGGTGCTGGCCTTGATGTCGGCCCAGCGTTGTTCACCGTGGCGGGTCAGGATGCGCCCCTGCCAGGACCAGTCCTGATCGCTGGCCAAGGCCAGGTCCTGAACCCGGTGGTAATCGGCGCGGTCTTCGGGGTGAACCAGGTTGCGCAGGCCCATCTGTGGGTGCTGGATCTCGACCGGCGCATAGCCCACCAACGCCTCGCTGCCCTCACTGATATAGGGGAATTCCAGCTCGCCTTCGGCCGGGTCACGCTCCAGGCGGAACACCAGCCCGGGCACGTTGCCGGCAATGCCCTTGAGCCTCGCCTCGCTCTCGCGCAGTGCCGCCAGGGCGCGGTGGCGCTCGGTGACATCGGCGAGGTAGACCACCAGGTATTCGGAATCTCGAAAACGCAGAAAACTCAGTGATAGCTCGACCGGCAGCAGGCTGTTGTCGGCCCGCCGGCACTGCGCCTCGAACTGGCCCACACCGCCCTCCCCCGTGCGTGCGCCTTTCCATAACTCCAGCCAGCGGTCCATGTTCAGGCTCGGCTCGAAGGTGCTCAACGGCCGCTCCAGCAGTTCGCCATCGCCATATCCCAGCATGCGCTCGGCGGCGTGATTGGCGTAGCGTACGTGGCTGTCCCAGTTGACCCAGAGAATACCCACTGTGCTCTGGTCGATGGCGAACTGGCTCAGGCGCAGGGCTTCTTCACGCACTTGTCGCTCCACCAGGCTTTCCCGCGTGGTCAGCAGGCTGCGCTCCAGCTGGCGCTGCTGGCGGCGTTGCCACACCAGGGTGGCCAAGGCACACAACAACAACATACCGAACAGCAAGGCCAGGTTCTGCCAGAAGCCAGGCGACTCGCTCAGCCGTGGGTATTTGGGTTGCAGCCAGCGTTGGTGCAGTTGCTCCAGCTCCTTGGCCGGCAGCGCCTGCAGGCCGCGTTCGAGCACATCGGCCAGCAGCGGCCAGTCGCGCCGCGAGCCGATGCGCAACAACTGCGGCAGGCCGATATCGCCGACCACCGCCAGCTCACTGAACTCGCTTTCGCGTGACAAGCGGCTGAGCTGGGCTTCATCCAGCACCGCGAAACTGGCCTGGCCACCTACCACCAGTTGCAAGGCCTCACGTTCGTTGGGCACCCCCTGCAAGTTGAGGTTGCCGTAGTTGCCACGCAGGTAATCGGCCAGCTGGCTGGGCATGCGCACGGCCACCCGCTGCTCGGCTTCAAGCTTTTCCAGCTCCACGGCCATGGCGCCGGTGCGCGGCCCCACCACCAGTTGCGGCACGCGCATGTACGGGTCGCTGAACAGCCACAGCCGCAGGCTGGCCGGCGTCTGGGTAAGGCCGGGGGCGAAGTCGATTTCGCCGTTCTGCAGGGCATGTTCCAGGCTGGCCTGGTCGCTGAAGTTGCGCCAGGTAAGGTCCAGGCGCAGCGCCTGCGCCAGGCTGTTCACCAGTTCTACGTTGGCCCCGTACAGTTGCTGCAGGCGCCGGTCGAATTGGGCGTAGGGCGCCTGCAGCACCAGGCCGACGCGCAAGCTGCGGTGCGCGTCCAGCCACTGCTGTTGCGCAGGCTCCAGCGTAACGGTGGGCACCACCTCGGGCCGGGCCAATGCAATCAAGGGCAGCCACAAGCAGCCGATAACCAACAGGCGACGCACTCGCTTCATCTACACGCTCGTCTTGGCAAAGGCGGCCATGCAGCATGGCCGTCACGGGCAAATACTATTAGGCTGCCGGTATCATTCTGGCCCTGGGTTGACTCATGTCCACACTTTATCGCACGACGCTGGCAATGTGCTGCCTGGCCTCGATCCTTCCACTCGGCGCCTTGGCTGCCGAAGCCGAAAAACCACCCACCACCACCGAAGCTCCGGCCGCCGAAGCCCCGCGCCCGCCCCTGCTGGAGCGCAGCCAGGAAGATGCCCAGGCGCTGGAACGGCTTGTGCCCAAGGCCGAGCAGCAGACCCTGCAGGCCGGTGCCGACAGCTTCCTGGCCCTTTGGAAACCCGCCAATGACAACGACCCGCAAGGGGCAGTCATCATAATTCCCGGTGCAGGCGAGACCGCGGACTGGCCAAATGCGGTCGGCCCACTGCGGCAGAAATTCCCTGATGTCGGCTGGCACAGCCTGAGCGTCAGCCTGCCCGACCTGCTCGCCGACAGCCCGCAGGCAAGGGTCGAGGCCGCACCGCCCGCCGAGCCTGAGAAAGACAAAGGCGAAAGCGCACCGGCCAAGGACTTACCGGCCGACGCCAACGCCAACGTGGCCCAGGCCACCGCGGCCGATGCCGACACCGCAGAAAGCACTGACGCTGAACAGGCCAGCGAGCAGGCCGACCCGGCAGATGCCGAGCGTATCTTCGCCCGCCTGGATGCCGCCGTAGCGTACGCACAGCAACACAACGCCCGCAGCATCGTGCTGATCGGCCATGGTAGCGGTGCGTATTGGGCGGCACGCTACCTGAGCGAGAAGCAGCCACCGCAGGTACAAAAACTGGTGATGGTTGCCGCGCAGACACCGGCGCGGGTTGAACATGACCTGCAAAGCCTGGCGCCCACCTTGAAGGTGCCGACTGCCGATATCTACTACGTCACCCGTAGCAGCGACCGCAACGCGGCCGAGCAGCGCCTGCAGGCCAGCAAGCGGCAGAAGGACAGCCAGTACCGGCAGTTGTCGTTGATTGCCATGCCAGGGAACAAGGCGGCGGAACAAGAGCAGTTGTTCCGCCGGGTACGGGGGTGGATGAGCCCGCAGGGTTGAGTTCGGCTTGATTCTTGTGGTGGGGCATGAACCGAGCGCCGCCCGGTTACAGGCCCCGCCGCTTACGGATCATGGCATAGGCCTGATGCAATTCACGGGTACGCTCGGTCGCCTCACGCACCTGCGCCTCGCTGGCACCGGTACCCGCCAGCTTGTCCGGGTGATGCCGGCTGACCAGCCGGCGATACGCCTGCTTGACCTTGTCGGTCTCGGTATCAGCCTCAACCGCCAGCAAGCGCAGCGCCGCGGCATAGGTCATGGCCACCCCTTCCGTTCCGGCTGCCTTGCGCGGCTCGTACTCCAGCGACATCGCCTGCACCTGCCGCCGGCTCAGGCCCAGCTTCTGCCCCCAGTCCAGCAGCAGCTCACGTTCCTTGTTGCCCATCTTGCCGTCGGCCCAGACCATGCGCCAACACGCACGCAGGGTGCCTTCCGCCGCATGCGGCTGTTGGCGAATGCGGCGCAAATGGCTGCCCAGCCGGTCCTTGCCTGCCTTGCCACGGTTGAACGCGGCTATCGCGCGCAGCCGGGCCGCTTCGGCCAGGTCCAGGCGCAGCATTTCCTGGCGCGCCTGGCGGATATGCTGCTCGGCCACCCGCCCATCGCATTTGGCCAGGCGCCCGAGCATCACGAACAGCAACTCGTCGTCGCGCAAGGCCGCGCGCCCGCCCAGGCGTTCGCGCATGTCTTCCCAGCCCTGCAAGCGCAGGCGGCGGTCCAGGGCCTGCCCAAGCAACCCACCGAGCAAGGCCCCCGGAATGCTGGCAACAGCAAAACCGGCACCCACACCAATCAGCGTGCCTGGCCACCACATATCAGGCGCGCTCGCCAATCAAACGCTCAGCCTCGGCCAGGCGCTCAAGCGTACCAACATCCACCCAGTGCCCACGGTAGTGCTCGCCAGTGACCTTGCCATCCGCCATGGCCTGACGCAGCAGCGGTGCCAGCTTGAAGGCACCGGGCTGGCAACCGTTGAACAGGGCCGGGTGCAGCACAGAAAGCCCACTGAAGGTCAGCGTGCCGGGAGCGTCATCGCCATCGACGACTTGCTCGCCCACCAGGCGGAAGTCACCGCGCCCGTGATGGCCAGGGTTGTCGACCAGTACCAGGTGAGCAAGGCCTTGCAAGGGGGCCTGCAGGCCTGTGAAATCGTAGTCGCTCCAGACATCGCCGTTAACCAGCAGGAACGGCGCGTCACCCAGCAACGACAGGGCCTTGAAGATGCCGCCACCGGTCTCCAGCGGCTCGCCCTCGGGTGAATAACGGATGCTCACCCCGAAGCGGCTGCCATCGCCCAGGTGGTTTTCGATCTGCTGGCCGAGCCAGGCATGGTTGATCACCACCTCGGTAACACCCGCCGCCGCCAGGGCGTGCAGGTGGTACTCGATCAGCGGCTGGCCGGCGACCGGGATCAGTGGCTTGGGGGTATGCAAGGTCAACGGGCGCATACGCTCGCCCTTGCCCGCTGCCAGGATCATTGCCTTCATGCACGCGCTCCGGCCTGCAACTCGGCAATCAGCTCACCCAGCTCCGCCAATTCGGGCCGGCGGCCGATCACTTCTTCTATATAGGCGAAGAAACGCGGCACGTCGCCCAGGTAGCGCGGTTTGCCGTCGCGGTGGCAAATGCGAGCGAAAATGCCGATGACCTTCAGGTGGCGCTGCACACCCATCAGGTCGCTGGCACGCTGGAATGCTTCGAAGTCGCCCTGCACCGGGATGCCGGCCGCCCTGGCCTGCTGCCAGTAGTTTCGCAGCCAGCCTTCGACCCGTGCCTGCGGCCAGCTGAGGAAGGCGTCCTTGAACAGGCAGGTGATGTCGTAGGTGACCGGGCCGTACACCGCGTCCTGGAAGTCCAGTACACCGGGGTTGGGGGTACTCTGCATCAGGTTGCGCGGCATGTAGTCGCGGTGCACCAGCACCTTGGGCTGGGCCAGGGCGCTGTCGATCAGGAGCTGGCTGACGCGCTGCCAGGTGGCTTTCTGCGCTTCGCTCAGGGCCAGGCCAAGCTCACGCCCCACGTACCACTCGGGAAACAGCTCTACTTCACGGCGCAACAGGGCATCGTCGTAGCTGGGCAGCGGCGCATCCATTGGCAGGCGCTGGAAGGCCAGCAAGGCCTCGATGGCGTCGGCGAACAGGCCATCGGCGTTGTCGGTATCAATTACATCAAGGTATGTCTGGTGGCCCAGATCCCCCAGCAACAGGAAGCCGCGCTCCAGGTCCTGGGCATGGATCAGCGGCACATGCACACCAGCGCTGGCCAGCAAGTGGTCAATGGCGACGAACGGTCGGCAGTTTTCCTGCGGGGGGGGCGCATCCATGATGACGAAGCTGTGCCCAGCGCCCTGCCAGCGGAAGTAGCGGCGGAAGCTGGCGTCGCTGCTGGCCGCGGTCAGGCTGCCTGCGGGCACTTCGCCCCAGGCGTTGTTCAGGAAAAGATCATTGAGCTGCTCATCGAGCCAGACCGTCAGTTGTTGCAGGCGTACATCGTGTTCAGGCATTACAAGGGTCTCCGACGGCCCTAGCCGTCAAGCGGGTCATGCTTTATTATCCAGCATCTTTTTCAGACCATCGAGAGGCGTGCGGCCCCACACGCGGGCAGATGGCACGCAGGAAGCCCGGACTAATAAGATGGCATTGAAATCCCCCGCGTTTCGTAGAAAGTTTCCGTTGCTGGTAACCGGCGGTCTGCTGGCCCTGCAACCTCTGGCCACCTCATACGTAGTGGCAGCCGAACAGTTCGACTGCCAAGTGTCCGCCTCCGGTGGTTGGGACTGCAAGCCCAAAGCGCCAGTCAACAACCTGCCGCCGCGCCCGGTGCACGAAGGTGCGGCCGTCAGCTCCGGCACAGAAGCCGCGAGCGAAGCCGAAACTGCGGACCGGCCGATGCTGGTCACCGAGGCCAAGGGCCGTGCCCTGAAGTCGCGCAGCGAAGACTACAGCCACCTGGACTGGGTGCCGCGTGACAAGCTGACTGCAGCGCAGCTGGCCGAAACCGGCCCGTACTGCGGTGGCGCCTATATCGAGCCAACCCGCCCGGGCATGGCCGATACCACGCCGAAGGACGAGTCGCCGACCTACATCAACGCCAAGGTGTCCAAGTACCAGCAGGAGCAGCAGATCGCTACCCTCGCCGGTGACGTGGTGATGCGCCAGGGCAGCATGCAGGCCGAGGCCGATGAGGCCAACCTCTACCAGACCGAAAACCGTGGCGAGCTCAAGGGCAACGTCCGGATCCGTGACAACGGTTCGCTGGTGGTCGGTGACGAGGCACAGATTCAGCTCGACACGGGCGAAGCCCAGGTCGACAACGCCGAATACGTGATGCACAAGTCGCACATCCGCGGCAGTGCCCTGTATGCCAAGCGTGGTGAAAACGCCATCATCCGCCTCAAGGACGGTACGTACACCACCTGCGAACCAGGCAGCAACGCCTGGCAGCTGAAGGGCAACAACATCACCCTGAACCCGGCCACCGGTTTCGGTACTGCGACCAACGTTACGCTGCGGGTCAAGGATTTCCCGGTGTTCTACACACCGTACATCTACTTCCCGATCGACGACCGTCGCCAGTCCGGCTTCCTGCCGCCATCGTTCAGCACCAGCAGCGACACCGGCTTCATGCTGGTCACGCCGTACTACTTCAACCTGGCGCCCAACTACGACGCCACGTTGTACCCGCGTTACATGACCAAACGCGGCCTGCTGATGGAAGGCGAGTTCCGCTACCTGACGCCTTCCAGCGAAGGCCAGCTCGGTGGCGCGTACCTGAACGACAAGAACGACGACCGCAAAGACCAGACTGACTACAAAGAACAGCGCTGGATGGTCAACTGGCAGCACAAGGGTGGCCTGGACGAGCGCCTGATGACCGAGGTGAACTACACCGACATCAGCGACCCGTTCTACTTCCAGGACCTGGAGTCCGACCAGATCGGTGTTGAAAGCAAGGACTTCCTCGATCAGCAGGGCGCGTTGACCTGGCGTGGCGACAGCTACACCGCGCGGTTGAACGTGCATGCCTACGAGGCGGCGACCATTTCGCAGATCACGCCTTATGATCGCCTGCCGCAGATTACCTTCAATGGTGTGCTGCCTTATAAGCCAGGCGGGTTGAACTTCGCTTACGAAACCGAGGCCGCACGCTTCGAGCGTGATTTGAAGAACGACTTCGTTCTAGACAAAGATGGCAACCCGGACTTCTCTGCCGGGGCAGCCGGTCGCCGGCTTGATGAGAACATCCAGGGTATTGAACGCGCCAACGGAACACGTCTGAACGTCGCGCCGTCAATCAGCTACCCGATGACAGCCAGCTACGGTTTCATCACACCCAAGCTGAAGTATGCCTATACCCAGTACGACCTCGACCTGGACAGCAAAGGCAAAGCTGATGCAATCGCCTTGCAGAACGCGAACCCAAGCGCCTACGGCAGCTATGACAGCTCCGTGAATCGCGATGTACCGATCTTTAGCGTGGACAGCGGACTGTACTTCGACCGCAACACGTCGCTGTTCGGTACCAATTACAAGCAGACCCTCGAGCCGCGCATGTTCTACCTCTATGTCCCGTACAAGGACCAGAAGGACATCCCGCTGTTCGATACCAGCGAAACACTGTTCAGCTACGACTCGCTGTTCCGCGACAACCGTTTCAGCGGTACAGACCGTATTGGCGACGAGAACAAGCTGTCGCTGGGCGTGACCACCCGCTGGATCGAAGACAACGGTTTCGAGCGCCAAAACTTCAGCATCGGCCAGGCCTATTACTTCAAGGACCGCAAGGTCCAACTGCCAGGAATTGACTACCGCACCCGTCAATCCTCACAGTCTGATACGTCGCCGTACGCGCTGGTGTACAACTATTACTTCAACCGCGACTGGCGCTTCAACTCGGACTTCAACTGGGACCAGGACAGCCACAGCACCCGCTCGGGCAGCGCGATGTTCCACTACCAGCCTGAAGAAAACCCGAACAAGGTAGTCAACCTCGGGTATCGCTATCGCAACGATACCATCGTCTATGACTCCACCACGGGTACGTGGAAGGAAGGCGGTAGCTACGGCAACCCGGGCGACCCGAACTACATCAAGGACTACTACAAGATCCAGCAGCATGACTTCTCTGTCATCTGGCCGATCGTTCCGCAGTGGAGCGTCATCGCTCGCTGGCAGCATGACTACAACCGCAACCGCACCCTGGAAGCCATGGGTGGTTTCGAATACGACAACTGCTGCTGGAAGCTGCGTCTGATCAACCGCTACTGGATCGATTACGACGACTTCAGCCAGGCGCTTCCGCAGAACGAAAAAGGCGACCACGGCATCTTCCTTCAGATCGTTCTGAAAGGCCTCGGTGGCGTAGTGGGCAACAAGGTCGAATCTTTCCTCGACCAAGGCATTCAAGGTTACCGTGAACGTGAAGACCAAGCTTATTGATCGTCTGCGCCCAGTGTTGCTGGGCGCCGCTTTGCTGAGTGGCGCGGTGCATGCCGCGGTCCAACCTCTTGATCGCGTAGTGGCCATCGTCGACAACGACGTGGTCATGCAAAGCCAGCTGGACCAGCGCGTCCATGAGGTACAGCAAACTATCGCCAAGCGCGGCGGCGGCGTGCCGCCGACCAGCGCCCTTGAACAGCAGGTACTGGAGCGCCTGATCGTCGAAAACCTGCAACTGCAGATCGGCGAGCGCTCCGGCATCCGCATTACCGACGAAGAGCTGAACCAGGCCATCAGCACCATTGCCCAGCGCAATGGCATGTCGCTTGACCAGTTCCGCGCCGCCCTGGCCCGTGACGGCCTGTCGTTCGATGACGCTCGCGAGCAGGTCAAGCGCGAGATGATCATCAGCCGCGTGCGCCAGCGCCGCGTGGCCGAACGCATCCAGGTATCGGAGCAGGAAGTGAAGAACTTCCTCAACTCCGACCTGGGCAAGATGCAGATGTCGGAAGAGTACCGCCTGGCCAACATCCTCATTCCTACCCCGGAAGCCGCCAGCTCGGATGATATCCAGAAGGCCGCGCGCAAGGTGGGTGACGTGTACCAGCAACTGCGCCAGGGCGCCGACTTCGGCCAGATGGCAATTGCCAACTCGGCCAGTGAAAACGCCTTGGAAGGCGGCGAGATGGGCTGGCGTAAAGCCGGCCAACTGCCACCAGATTTCGCCAAGATGCTCAGCAGCATGCCGGTCGGTGAAATCACCCAGCCTATTCGCATCCCCAACGGCTTCATCATCCTCAAGCTCGAGGAGAAGCGCGGTGGCAGCGAGAACGTGCTGCGTGACGAAGTGCATGTACGCCACATCCTGATCAAGCCAAGTGAAATCCGCAGCGAAGCGGCCACCGAGCAACTGGCCGAGCGCCTGTACGATCGCATCAAGAACGGCGAAGACTTCGGCGAGCTGGCGAAGAGCTTCTCGGAAGACCCGGGTTCGGCGCTCAACGGCGGCGACCTCAACTGGGTAGACCCGAACAGCCTGGTACCGGAGTTCCGCGAACAGATGGCCAACGCCCAGCAAGGCGAAGTGACCAAGCCGTTCAAGACCCAGTACGGCTGGCACGTTCTGGAAGTGCTGGGCCGCCGCGCCACCGACAGCACCGAACAGGCACGTGAGCAACAGGCCCAGAGCGTCCTGCGCAACCGCAAGTACGACGAAGAGCTGCAAACCTGGCTGCGCCAGATTCGCGACGAAGCCTACGTTGAAATCAAGCTGCCTGGCGCTGACCAGGCCGCCCAGTGAAGCCCCAGCGCTTCGCCGTCACCCCTGGCGAGCCTGCCGGCATAGGTCCCGACCTGTGCCTGCTGCTCGCCGCAGACGCCCAGCCCCACCCCCTGATCGCCATCACCAGCCGTGACCTGCTCGCCGAGCGGGCCACGCAGCTGGGGCTGGCCGTCAGCCTGCTGCCAGTCGCCCCGGGCCAATGGCCCGACCGGCCGGCACCCGCGGGCAGCCTGTACGTGTGGGATACCCCTCTTGCAGCCCCGGTAGTGCCAGGCCAGCTCGACAAAGCCAACGCGGCGTTCGTGCTGGAAACCCTGACCCGCGCCGGGCAAGGCTGCCTGGATGGGCATTTTGCCGGGATGATCACCGCCCCGGTGCACAAGGGCGTGATCAACGAAAGCGGTATCGCCTTCTCCGGGCATACCGAGTTCCTTGCCGAACTGACCCACACCGCGCAAGTGGTAATGATGCTGGCCACCCACGGCCTTCGTGTGGCCCTGGTGACCACGCACCTGCCGCTGCGTGATATTGCCGACGCCATCACTGCCGAGCGCGTCGAACGTGTAACCCGTATCCTGCATGCCGACATGCGCGACAAGTTCGGCATTGCCAACCCGCGCATACTGGTGTGTGGCCTGAACCCGCACGCGGGCGAGGGCGGCCACCTGGGCCGCGAAGAAATCGACATCATCGAGCCGACCTTGGCCCGCCTGCGCACCGAAGGCATGGACCTGCGCGGGCCGCTGCCGGCCGATACCCTGTTTACCCCCAAATATCTGGAGCACTGCGACGCAGTGCTGGCGATGTACCACGACCAAGGCCTGCCTGTACTCAAGTACAAAGGCTTCGGCGCTGCAGTCAACGTGACCCTGGGCCTGCCGATCATCCGCACGTCGGTCGACCACGGCACCGCCCTGGACCTCGCCGGCACCGGCAACGTCGACACCGGCAGCCTGCGCGTTGCGCTGGAAACCGCCTACCAGATGGCCGAGAACCGACCATGAACGAGCAATACCAACACCGGGCGCGCAAGCGCTTCGGCCAGAACTTCCTGCACGACGCCGGCATCATCGACCGCATCCTGCGTGCCATCAACGCCAAGGCCGGCGAACACCTGCTGGAAATCGGCCCGGGCCAGGGCGCCCTGACCGAAGGCCTGCTGGGCAGCGGCGCACAACTGGACGTGGTAGAGCTGGACAAGGACCTGGTGCCGATCCTGCAGCACAAGTTCGGTAACCGCAGCAATTTCCGGCTGCACCAGGGCGACGCCCTGAAGTTCGACTTCAACCAGCTGGGCGTGCCACCGCGCAGCCTGAAGGTGGTGGGCAACCTGCCCTACAACATCTCCACCCCGCTGATCTTCCACCTGCTCAGCCATGCCGGCCTGATCCGCGACATGCACTTCATGCTGCAAAAGGAAGTGGTCGAGCGCATGGCCGCCGGCCCTGGTGGTGGTGACTGGGGGCGCTTGTCGATCATGGTGCAGTACCACTGCCGCGTCGAACACCTGTTCAACGTGGGCCCTGGCGCCTTCAACCCGCCGCCGAAAGTGGACTCGGCCATCGTCCGCCTGGTACCGCACGAAGTGCTGCCGTTCCCGGCCAAGGACCACCTGCTGCTGGAGCGCGTCGTTCGCGAAGCCTTCAACCAGCGTCGCAAGACACTGCGCAACACCCTGAAAGGCCTGCTCGACAGCGCAGCCATCGAGGCAGCCGGCGTGGATGGCAGCCTGCGCCCCGAACAGCTGGACCTGGCCGCCTTTGTGCGCCTGGCTGACCAGCTGGCTGATCAGCAACAAGCCTGATCCAGCCTGTACTGGCCTCTTCGCGGGTAAACCCGCTCTCGCAGGTACGCCACAGCCTTCGAATACTGTGCAATCCCTGTGGGAGCGGGTTCACCCGCGAACAGGCCGGCGCTGACAACAAAGACCACAAGCCCCACACCGCTGGCCCTCCCCCCTCCCAATGGCCTAGACTGCATTATTGCGTCAGCTCGCCCAAGGCCATTGCATGTCCGATCCTCGCTATCTGATCGACGTCAGCGTCGTGACCCGCTACCTGAAAGAACAATCCGACCCGGAAAACAGTCGTTACGCTTTCGCCTACACCATCACCGTGCACAACAGCGGCTCGCTCAAGGCCAAGCTGCTGTCACGCCACTGGCTGATCACCAATGGTGACGGCGAGGTAGAGGAAGTGCGCGGCTCCGGCGTGGTCGGCCAACAACCCAACATCGATCCGGGCCAGAGCCACACCTATAGCAGCGGTGCGGTAATCACCACCCGTGTGGGTACCATGCAGGGCAGTTACCAGATGTTCGCCGAAGACGGTAAGCGCTTCGACGCCGAGATCGCCCCCTTCCGCCTCGCGGTGCCCGGGGCACTGCACTGATGGCAACCTACGCCGTCGGTGACGTGCAGGGCTGCCTGCAGCCCCTCAAGTGCCTCCTCGAACGTGTCAGCTTCAACCCGGCCGTCGACCGCCTGTGGCTGGTCGGTGACTTGGTGAACCGCGGCCCCGAATCACTGGAAACCCTGCGCTTCCTGTATTCGATCCGCCAGTCGCTGGTCTGCGTGCTGGGCAACCATGACCTGCACCTGCTGGCCGCCTGGCACAACGTCGAGCGCCTGAAAAAAAGCGACACGCTACGCGAGATCATCGAAGCACCGGACGCCGACCTGCTGTTCCACTGGCTGCGCCAGCAAAAACTGCTGCATTACGACGAGGCACGCGGCATTGCCATGGCGCACGCGGGCATCCCGCCACAGTGGACGCTCGGCCAGGCCCTTGGTCTTGCGGCTGAGGTGGAAGAGGTACTGCGCGACGATGGCCGCCTGAAGCTGTACCTCGACGGCATGTACGGCAACGAGCCGAACAAGTGGAGCAAGCGCCTCACCGGCATCGAACGCCTGCGGGTCATTACCAACTATTTCACACGCATGCGCTTCTGCACCGCCGAGGGCAAGCTCGACCTCAAGAGCAAGGAAGGCCTGGGCACCGCGCCCAAGGGTTACAAGCCCTGGTTCGCACACAAGGACCGCCGCTCGCGGCATGTGAAGATCATCTTCGGCCATTGGGCCGCCCTCGAAGGCCGCGTCGACGAGCCGGGCGTCATCGCTCTGGACACCGGTTGCGTGTGGGGCGGCGCCATGACCCTGTACAACGTCGACAGCGGCGAATACCACCGCTGCGACTGCGCCGACGACGGCACCCTGCGCCAGCCGGCACAACCCACTACACTCAACGACCACACCTGAAGGAAGTAGTACCCATGAGCGAATTCAAGCGCATCCCTCCCGAGCAGGCCTTGGAGCTTCGCAAGCAAGAAGGTACGGTCGTCGTCGACATTCGTGACTCGCAAGCCTTCGCCGCAGGCCACATTACCGGCGCCCGGCACCTGGATAACCATTCGGTTGCAGACTTCATCCGCAACGCCGACCTCGACGCCCCGACCCTGGTGGTCTGCTACCACGGCAACTCCAGCCAGAGCGCTGCCGCCTACCTGGTAGGCCAGGGCTTTTCCGACGTGTACAGCGTGGACGGCGGCTTTGAACTGTGGCGCGCTACCTACCCGGCCGAGACCGCCCAAGGCACCGCCGAATAAATATTTTCATTTTTACTGCAGCCCGCGCCGCGTGCGGGCTTGCGGCTTATCTGACGAACGGTCGTTCGCAACTTCTCCGCCCCCCGCCCTTGAACTTGCCGATAACCAACTATTCTTAAGCGCAGGCCATCCAGAAAAAGGGGAGAGCCGGTACACCGGCGTGCGGGTCATCGGTAGCGTTACAGGGTGTTCTGGGGGGTATACAGCAACCGTCAAAACCGGTTGCATGCCAGCATCAGCTGACTGATCCGGCGTCGTCTCCACGTATCGAGCGAGGTGACGTCATGAGTATTTTTAGCCACTTCCAACAACGTTTCGAGTCCACGCGCCAGGAAGAACTCTCGCTGCAGGAGTACCTCGAGCTGTGCAAAGGGGATCGCAGTGCCTACGCATCGGCGGCCGAACGGCTGTTGCTGGCCATCGGTGAGCCAGAGCTGATCGACACCTCTACCAACTCCAGGCTGTCGCGCATCTTCTCCAACAAGGTTATCCGCCGCTATCCGGCCTTTGCCGACTTCCATGGCATGGAAGAGTGCATCGACCAGATCGTGTCTTATTTCCGCCACGCCGCCCAAGGCCTGGAAGAAAAGAAACAGATCCTCTATCTGCTGGGCCCGGTGGGGGGCGGTAAATCGTCGCTGGCCGAAAAACTCAAGCAGCTGATGGAAAAGGTACCGTTCTATGCCATCAAGGGCTCGCCGGTATTCGAGTCGCCCCTGGGGCTTTTCAACGCCACCGAAGACGGGGCCATCCTCGAGGAAGAGTACGGCATCTCGCGGCGCTACCTGAATACCATCATGTCGCCTTGGGCCACCAAGCGCCTGCAGGAGTTCGGCGGCGACATCAGCAAGTTCAAAGTGGTCAAGCTTTACCCGTCGATCCTCAACCAGATCGCCATCGCCAAGACCGAACCGGGCGACGAAAACAACCAGGACATTTCCGCCCTGGTCGGCAAGGTCGATATCCGCAAGCTCGAAGAATTCCCGCAGAACGACGCCGATGCCTACAGCTATTCGGGCGCGCTGTGCCGGGCCAACCAGGGCCTGATGGAATTCGTCGAGATGTTCAAGGCCCCGATCAAGGTCCTGCACCCACTGCTCACGGCCACCCAGGAAGGTAACTACAACAGTACCGAAGGGCTGGGTGCCATTCCCTACACCGGCATCCTGTTGGCCCACTCCAACGAATCGGAGTGGCACACCTTCCGCAACAACAAGAACAACGAGGCGTTCATCGACCGGATCTACATCGTCAAGGTGCCGTACTGCCTGCGCGTCAGCGATGAGATCAAGATCTACGACAAGTTGCTGATCAACAGCTCGCTGGCCAAGGCCCATTGCGCGCCAGACACCCTCAAGATGCTCGCCCAGTTCACTGTACTCTCGCGCCTCAAGGAGCCAGAGAACTCCAACATCTACTCGAAGATGCGCGTCTACGACGGCGAGAACCTCAAGGACACCGATCCGAAGGCCAAGTCGATCCAGGAGTACCGGGACTCGGCAGGCGTCGACGAGGGCATGAACGGCCTGTCGACCCGCTTCGCCTTCAAGATCCTTTCCAAAGTCTTCAACTTCGACCCACACGAGATTGCGGCCAACCCGGTTCACCTGCTGTACGTGCTCGAACAGCAGATCGAACAGGAACAGTTCCCGGCCGAAGTGCGCGAACGCTACCTGCGCTACCTGAAAGAGTACCTGGCACCGCGCTATATCGAGTTCATCGGCAAGGAAATCCAGACTGCCTACCTGGAGTCCTACAGCGAATACGGCCAGAACATTTTCGACCGCTACGTGCTGTACGCCGACTTCTGGATCCAGGACCAGGAATACCGCGACCCGGAAACCGGCGAAATTCTCAACCGCATCGCCCTGAACGAAGAACTGGAGAAGATCGAGAAACCGGCCGGCATCAGCAACCCGAAAGATTTCCGCAACGAAATCGTCAACTTCGTGCTGCGTGCCCGTGCCAACAACAACGGCAAGAACCCGAGCTGGCTCAGCTATGAAAAGCTGCGGGTGGTGATCGAGAAGAAAATGTTCTCCAACACCGAAGACCTGCTGCCGGTCATCAGCTTCAACGCCAAGGCCAGCAAGGAGGACCAACAGAAGCACAACGACTTCGTCACGCGCATGGTGGAGCGTGGCTACACCGACAAACAGGTTCGTCTGCTGTCGGAATGGTACCTGCGGGTCAGGAAATCGCAATAAAGCGACAAGCTACACACTGCGCGCCCAAGGCTGGCAAGCCAGCCTTGGGCGGCAGCAACTGCCTTGCTGCCATTAGGTGCAGCGAGCCCGTAGCTTGAAGCGTGCAGCTGTTCCCAGCTACCGGAGGGACCATGAGCTACGTTATAGACCGACGCCTGAACGGCAAGAACAAGAGCACGGTCAACCGCCAGCGCTTCCTGCGCCGGTACCGTGAACACATCAAGAAAGCCGTCGAAGAGGCGGTAAGCCGCCGTTCCATCATGGATATGGAACATGGCGAACAAATCAGCATTCCGGGGCGCGACATCGACGAACCCGTGCTCCACCACGGTCGCGGCGGCAAACAGACTGTCGTACACCCGGGCAACAAGGAATTCACTGCCGGCGAACATATCCCCAGGCCGCAAGGTGGTGGCGGGGGTGGCGGCGGCCGCGGCAAAGCGGGCAATTCCGGCGACGGCATGGACGACTTCGTCTTCCAGATCACCCAGGAAGAATTTCTCGAATTCATGTTCGAGGATCTCGAACTGCCCAACCTGGTCAAACGTCACCTGACCGGGACCGACACCTTCAAGACCGTGCGTGCGGGCATCGCCAACGAGGGCAACCCGTCACGCATCAATATCGTGCGCACCCTGCGCTCGGCCCATGCCCGGCGTATCGCCCTGACCGGCAGCAGCCGCGCACTGCTGCGCGAAGCACAAAAGGAACTCGACCGCCTGCGGGTCGAGGAGCCGGACAACTTCACCGATATCCAGGAAGTCGAACAGGAAATCGAACGGCTGAAGGCACGCATCAACCGCTTGCCCTTCCTCGACACCTTCGACCTCAAGTACAACCTGCTGGTCAAGCAGCCCAACCCCAGCTCCAAGGCAGTGATGTTCTGCCTGATGGACGTGTCCGGCTCCATGACCCAGGCCACCAAGGACATCGCCAAGCGCTTCTTCATCCTGTTGTACCTGTTCCTCAAGCGTAACTACGACCGCATCGAAGTGGTGTTCATCCGCCACCACACCAGCGCCCGGGAAGTCGACGAGGAAGAGTTTTTCTACTCGCGGGAAACCGGCGGCACCATCGTCTCCAGCGCGCTCAAGCTGATGCAGGAGATCATGGCCGAACGCTACCCGGCCAGCGACTGGAACATCTACGCCGCTCAGGCTTCTGACGGCGATAACTGGAACGACGACTCGCCGATCTGCCGCGAGATCCTGTCCAAGCAGATCATGCCGCACGTGCAGTACTACACTTACGTCGAGATCACCCCCCGTGAGCACCAGGCGCTGTGGTACGAATACGAACGCATCGGCGAAGCCTTCCCCGACACGTTCGCCCAGCAGCAGTTGGTATCGGCCGGCGACATCTACCCGGTCTTCCGTGAACTCTTCCAGCGCAGGTTAGCCACATGACCGCCAGAGCACAGAGACGCCAACCCATTTCCACCGGGTCCGAGTGGACGTTCGAGCTGATCCAGACCTACGACCGGGAAATCGGCCGCCTGGCCGAACGTTACGCCCTGGACACTTATCCCAACCAGATCGAGGTGATCACGGCCGAGCAGATGATGGACGCCTATGCCTCGGTCGGCATGCCTCTGGGTTACCACCACTGGTCCTACGGCAAACAGTTCCTCAGCACAGAAAAGTCCTACAGCCGTGGCCAGATGGGCCTGGCCTACGAAATCGTGATCAACTCCGACCCCTGCATCGCCTACCTGATGGAAGAAAACACCATGTGCATGCAGGCACTGGTGATTGCCCACGCCTGCTATGGCCATAACAGCTTCTTCAAAGGTAACTACCTGTTCCGCACCTGGACCGACGCCAGCTCCATCATCGATTACCTGGTGTTTGCCAAGCAGTACATCGCCCAGTGCGAAGAGCGCCACGGCATCGACGCCGTGGAAGACCTGATCGACTCCTGCCATGCCCTGATGAACTACGGCGTGGACCGCTACAAGCGCCCCTACCCCATCTCCGCAGAAGAGGAACGGCGGCGCCAGAAGGAGCGTGAAGAGCACCTGCAGCGCCAGATCAACGACCTGTGGCGCACCATCCCGAAAAGCGCCGAAAGGGGCAACGAACGCGATGAGGGGCGCTTCCCCGCCGAACCACAGGAGAACATCCTGTATTTCATCGAGAAGAATGCCCCGCTGCTCGAACCCTGGCAGCGTGAAGTGGTGCGCATCGTGCGCAAGATCGCCCAGTACTTCTACCCGCAGCGCCAGACCCAAGTCATGAACGAAGGCTGGGCAACCTTCTGGCACTACACGCTCATGAACGACCTGTACGACGAGGGGCTGATCACCGAAGGCTTCATGATGGAGTTCTTGACCTCGCACACCAGCGTGGTGTTCCAGCCCGGCTTCGACAGCCCCTACTACAGCGGCATCAACCCCTACGCACTGGGCTTTGCGATGTACACCGACATCCGCCGCATGTGCGAAAACCCGACCGATGAAGATCGCCACTGGTTCCCCGACATTGCCGGCAGTGACTGGCTTTCTACCATCAAGTTTGCCATGAGCAGCTTCAAGGACGAGAGCTTCATCCTGCAATACCTTTCGCCCAAGGTAATGCGCGACCTCAAGCTGTTCAGCATCCTCGACGACGACCAGCGCGACGACCTGCTGGTGCCCGCCATTCACGATGAAGCCGGCTACCGGGTGATTCGTGAACTGCTGGCCGCGCAGTACAACCTGGGTAACCGTGAACCGAACGTGCAGATCTGGAGCGTTGACCGTCGCGGTGACCGCTCGCTGACGCTGCGCCACCAGCAACACAACCGCAAACCGCTGGGCGACTCAACCGATGAAGTGCTCAAGCACCTGCACCGCCTGTGGGGCTTTGATATCCACCTGGAGACCGTACAGGGCGAGCAAGTGATGAAAACCCACCACATGCCACCCCGTGGCGAGCACGGCGAAAGCGCCGATTACGGGCGCATGGACCTGGCTGTCATTCACCACCTCTAGTGCTACGCCATAACTGCCGACGGGTTATCCTGTCGGCAGTTATGGAGAGCTGCACATGCACATCTACAAAGTCGGCGGCGCCGTGCGCGACCGCTTGCTCGGCCTTCCTGTCAGCGATATCGACTGGCTGGTGGTAGGCGCCACCGTTGAAGAAATGCACGCCAAGGGTTATCGGCCGGTGGGCGCTGATTTTCCGGTATTCCTGCACCCGAAAACCGGCGAGGAATATGCCTTGGCGCGCACCGAGCGCAAGAGCGGGCGCGGTTATGGCGGATTCACTTTTCACGCCAGCCCTGACGTAACACTGGAGGAAGACCTGATTCGCCGTGATTTGACCATCAACGCGATGGCCGAGGACGAGGCAGGTACGGTGTACGACCCCCACCACGGCAAAGAAGATCTCGAAAGACGAATTTTACGCCACGTTTCCCCGGCATTCGCCGAAGATCCCTTGCGCGTGCTGCGCGTCGCGCGCTTTGCTGCCCGCTATGCACCGCTAGGTTTCCGGGTTGCCGAAGAGACGCTTGAGCTGATGCGCCAGATCAGCGCCTCTGGCGAGCTGCAGGCGCTGACTGCAGAGCGCAGCTGGAAGGAAATCGAGCGGGCGCTGATGGAGGCACAGCCCCAGGTGTTCTTCCAGGTGCTGCGCGATTGCGACGCCCTGCAGGCCCTGCTGCCTGAGCTTGTTGACGATGCCCAGGCCCTGGCGGCTCTGGAACAGGCAGCGGCGCATGAACAGCCTCTGCACGTGCGCTGGGCGTGCCTGTTGCGCGGGCTGGCACCGGCATCGATCAAAGCCGTCAACCAGCGCCTCAAGGCCCCAAGGGATTGCCAGGAGCTGGCCTTACTGACCGGAGAGTGCCTGGCACAAGGTAATCAGGCGCTGGAGCTGCCAGCCACGGCGCTACTGGAGCTGTTGCAGAAGTTCGATGTTTACCGACGGCCGCAGCGGTTCGAGGATTTTGTGGTCGCTTGCCAGATGGCGGCGCTAGGTGATGGCAAGCCAGGTTATCCACAGGCCGATTACCTGCGCGGCGCAGCAGCAGCGGCGCGAGCGGTGGATGTGAAACCGTTGGTGCAGGCTGGGCTGACTGGGCAGGCACTGGGCGAAGCGCTTAAGGCTGAGCGGCTGAAAGCGCTTGAGGCTTACCAACTCGACTGACCATACCGGCCTCTTCGCGGCTAAAGCCGCTCCCACAGGTACAACGTGGGCCAGAAACCTGCGTAGTACTTGTGGGAGCGGCCTTAGCCGCAAAAGGGCCGGAACAGCCTTAAGCGGGTGTCAGCTGCAACCCACGCCACTCGAAGGCGACCGGGGCCAGTACCTGGTCAATCTGTGCCTCCTGCCACAACCGGGCCATGCTCTTGCCTGCCCCCGGATGCACCAGCTCAGGCGCCAGCAACGACAGCGGCCACAGCACAAACGCGTTCTTCAGGATCTCGGCCCGGGGCAGGACCAGCCCGTCGAAGGTGCCGTGCAGATCGTCATACATCAGCACATCGATATCCAGCGGCAGCCCTTTGCGGTCCGGCGCGTAACGGCCATTTTCGGCCTCGATGAACTTCAGCCGACGGTCCAGTTCGATCAGCGGCAGTGCGGTTTGCCCGGTCACTACGAAATTGATGAACGGCCCGCTCTTGATCCCCACAGGCTGGCTTTCGAACACTGGCGAGCAGCGCATGTCGGTGAGGATGCCCGCCAACGCATCGAGCCCGGCGCACAAGTGCGCCTCACGGTCGATGTTGCTGCCAAGGCCAAGGTAAACCGTGCTCAGAGACATCCGCGCTCGATCTCCACGCCAACACCGCCACGGGCCGCCGGTACCGCACCCGGCTTGGTCAGTTTCAACCGCACCCAGGGGATATGGAATTCTTCCATCAAGGTTGCCACCAGGCGCTCGGCAAAGGTTTCCACCAACTCGAAACGGGCCTGCTCGGCAAACGCCTGGATGCGTGCCGAGACACTGGCGTAGTCCAGCGCCAGGTTCAGGTCGTCACCCGCTGCGGCCGGGCGGTTGTCCCAGGCAAAGCTCAGGTCCAGGCGCAAGCACTGGCGAATATCCCGCTCCCAGTCATAGGCACCGATGACGGTATCGACTTCCAGGCCTTCGATGAACACTCTGTCCAAGCACTTCTCTCCACAGCACGACAAGGGCGACTGGCGCCGTTAGAATCAGGGCGTCCTCGCCCGGAATAGTTAGCATGTTTTGGTTACTGGCGTTGCTCGCCTACCTGCTCGGCTCACTGTCCTTCGCCATTCTCCTCAGCCGCCTTTCGGGCAGCCCGGACCCGCGTTCCAGTGGTTCAGGCAATGCCGGCGCTACCAACATGCTACGCCTGGCAGGCCGTAAACTGGCGATCCTGACCCTGCTTGGCGACCTGTGCAAGGGCCTTTTGCCGGTATTGCTCGCCCGCGTTGCCGGGCTGGACCTGCACGCGCAAGCCTGGGTGGGCGTGTGCGCGGTGCTGGGCCACCTGTTTCCCCTGTACTTCCGCTTCCGGGGTGGCAAGGGCGTGGCGACGGCTGCCGGCATGCTCATGGGCCTGTATTTCCCGGCCGCGCTACTGGCCATCGGCGCCTGGCTGCTGACGTTCTACCTCACCCGCACCAGCTCGCTGGCGGCGCTGATTGCCACGCCGCTGACCTTGCCATTGCTGGCCTGGCGCGAGCCCGAAGCACTGCTGCCGATCACCGTGCTGACCGTGATGATCGTGTGGCGCCACCGCAACAACCTGCGCGACCTGTTCGCCGGGCGCGAACGGCACTTCTGAGCGTTCGGCTTTACACGTTACAGCGGCGGCAACTGCTCCATCGGCCAGCGTGCCTGCACGCTGATCGCCAGGTCCTGGTGCTGCCCCGCCAACAGGCGCTGGCAACCGGCGTAGGCGATCATCGCGCCGTTGTCGGTACAGAACTGCGGGCGCGCGTAGTACACGTTGCCCTTGATGCTGCCGAGCATGTCTTCGAGGGACGCGCGCAAAGCCTTGTTGGCACTCACACCACCGGCGATGACCAGGCGCTTGAGGCCGGTCTGCTTGAGCGCCCGCTTGCACTTGATGGTCAAAGTCTCCACCACCGCCTGCTGGAATGCCAGGGACAGGTCGCAACGGGTTTGCTCACTGTCGTCGCCAGCGTTCTTGCATTGCTGCCAGGTGTTGAGGGCGAAGGTCTTGAGGCCACTGAAGCTGAATTCCAGGCCCGGGCGGTCGGTCATCGGCCGCGGGAACACGAAGCGCCCAGGTACGCCCTGCTGGGCCAGGCGCGCGATTTCCGGGCCGCCGGGGTAGTTGAGGCCGATCAGCTTGGCGGTCTTGTCGAACGCTTCGCCGGCGGCATCATCCAGGCTTTCGCCCAGCAGTTCGTACTGACCGATGCCATCGACGCGTACCAGCTGGGTGTGTCCGCCTGAAACCAACAAAGCGACGAACGGAAACTCAGGTGGGTTTTCTTCCAGCATGGGCGCCAGCAAGTGGCCTTCCATGTGGTGCACGCCAATCGCCGGAATGTCCCAGGCAAAGGCCAGCGCCTGTGCGCAGGAGGCGCCCACCAGCAATGCGCCGACCAGGCCAGGACCCGCGGTGTAGGCAATGGCGTCGATCTCGGTGGCGACGCAGCCCGCCTCCTCCAGCACCTGGCGAATGAGCGGCAACATGCGCTTCACGTGGTCACGCGAGGCAAGCTCGGGAACAACACCGCCAAACACGCGATGCAGGTCAATCTGGCTGAACAGTGCGTCGGCCAACAAGCCGCGCTCACTGTCGTATAATGCGACGCCAGTTTCGTCGCAGGATGTTTCCAATCCCAGTACTAGCATGGGTTCGTCCCTTGTGGGGGCTGAATTCGAAGGCGCGCATGATAGTCCCCGTGTCGGATGCCGACCAGCGGTTTTCGATCAGAGGCTTTGCATTCCGGCTTGCTAAGGGTTAACATCCGCAACCCTTGAAAACCGACGTTCTCCAGCACACCTTTGTTTTGCCAGGAGCACGTCTACCCCGGTAATGAATTAAGGTAGCCCTGGATGCCAGCCGTCAAAGTTAAAGAGAACGAACCCTTCGACGTAGCTCTGCGTCGTTTCAAGCGCTCCTGCGAAAAAGCCGGTGTACTGGCTGAAGTTCGTAGCCGCGAGTTTTACGAGAAGCCGACCGCCGAGCGTAAGCGCAAAGCAGCTGCTGCTGTTAAGCGTCACGCCAAGAAAGTACAGCGCGAACAGCGCCGCGCCGTTCGTCTGTACTAATACAGACGTTCTACGCAAAGCTTCTGCCCTGCCCGGCTAACCGCCGGGTGATGGCAGCGGTCGTTTCAAACTTGAGCAGCTAGCTCAAGGCCCCGCACAAGCTTCACGCGAAGTGCACAGGGGCAACCTGCCTGAAACGTCAGAGCTGGTCTTTCTTGCTGTATGACCAGACGTGCACGTCCGACTGACGGGCCCTTAGGGGCTGGCGACGAGCACACATTCCCTCGCACTTCCCCAAGCATCACCTGCCCCATTCGGCGCGTGAGCGATTAGACTTGCCAGTTGCCAGATGACGAGACTGCCATGGCCGGGCTGATTCCCCAGAGTTTCATTGACGACCTGATCAACCGCCTCGACATCGTCGACGTGGTGAGTTCGCGTGTCCAGCTGAAAAAAACCGGCAAAAACTACTCGGCCTGCTGCCCGTTCCACAAAGAGAAGACACCGTCCTTCACGGTCAGCCCCGACAAGCAGTTCTACTACTGCTTCGGCTGCGGCGCCGGCGGCAACGCCCTGGGCTTCGTCATGGACCACGACAACCTGGACTTCCCCCAGGCTGTCGAAGAACTGGCCCGCGCCGCTGGCATGGAAGTGCCCCGCGAGCAAGGCCGCCGCGACCAGAAGCCTCGCCAGCCAACCGACTCGCCGCTGTACCCGCTGCTGGACGCCGCCTCGGAGTTCTACCGCCAGGCTCTGCGCAGCCACCCGACCCGCAAGGCCGCGGTGGACTATCTCAAGGGCCGCGGCCTGTCCGGGGAGATCGCTCGCGATTTCTGCCTGGGCTTCGCCCCGCCCGGCTGGGACAACCTGCTCAAGCACCTGGGTGCTGACGCCCTGCAGCAAAAGGTGATGATCGATGCCGGCCTGCTGATCGAAAATGCCGAGAGCGGCAAGCGCTACGACCGTTTCCGCGACCGGGTGATGTTCCCCATTCGCGACAGCCGCGGGCGCATCATCGCCTTCGGCGGCCGGGTACTTGGCGACGACAAGCCCAAGTATCTGAACTCCCCGGAAACCCCGGTGTTCCACAAGGGTCAGGAACTGTATGGGCTGTACGAGGCGCGCAAGCACAACCGCAACCTCGACGAAATCATCGTCGTCGAGGGCTACATGGACGTCATCGCCCTGGCTCAACAGGGCCTGCGCAATGCCGTGGCTACCCTTGGCACCGCCACCAGCGAAGAGCACCTCAAGCGCCTGTTCCGGGTAGTGCCCAGCGTGCTGTTCTGCTTCGACGGCGACCAGGCCGGGCGCAAGGCCGCCTGGCGTGCGCTGGAGTCGACCCTGTCGAACCTGCAGGACGGCCGCCGCGCGCGCTTCTTGTTCCTGCCCGAAGGCGAAGACCCGGACAGCCTGGTGCGCGCCGAAGGCACCGATGCCTTCAGGGCCCGCATCAACCAGCACGCCCAGCCGCTGGCCGACTACTTCTTCGAGCAACTGGGCGTTGAAGCCGACCCGCGATCGCTGGAAGGCAAGGCGCACATGGCGACCCTGGCCGCACCGTTGATCGAAAAGATCCCTGGCGCCAACCTGCGCCAACTGATGCGCAACCGCCTGAAGGAAATCACCGGCCTGGACCCGCAGCAGGTCGAGCAACTGGCCCAACAAGCGCCAGCGGCCAGCAGTGTGCCGGACTACGACCCTGGCTACGACTACGACGCCATGGCCAGCTACACCCCTGACTACGGTGACATGCCGCAGCACGACTTCGTCCCCGCTCAGCAGGAGCAGGCGTGGAAGCCGAACAAGGGCGGAGGCAAAAAGCAGTGGAGCGACAAACCCTGGGACAAGAACCGCAAAGGCGGCAAACCCTGGCAGCAACGAGATGAAGCGCCACCACGCGTGCCTGCCCCGGTCGAGCCGCCTACCCTGGCCGCGCTGCGCACCCTGCTGCACCACCCACTGCTGGCCGGCAAGGTGGAAGATGCCAGCCACTTTGCCGACGAAGAACACTTGTACAGCCAGCTGCTGGTGTCACTGATCGAAGCCGCACAGAAAAATCCTGGGCTAAGCTCAATGCAGTTGATCGCACGCTGGCATGGCACCGAACAGGGCCGCCTGCTGCGGGCCCTGGCGGAAAAGGAATGGCTGATCGTAGCCGACAACCTTGAACAACAGTTTTTCGACACTATAACTAGCTTGTCCGCCCGCCAACGCGAGCGCAGCCTGGAACAACTGCTCAGGAAATCACGTCAAAGTGAGTTGACCAGCGAGGAAAAAACCCAGCTCCTCGCCCTGCTGAGCCGGAATGTTCCCGCACAAACGCCGACCTCATCTGGCGCGTGAGGCCCATGCTCGGGTATAATCCTCGGCTTGTTTTTTGCCCGCCAAGACCTTCAGTGGATAGGGTGTTATGTCCGGAAAAGCGCAACAGCAGTCTCGTATCAAAGAGTTGATCACCCGCGGTCGTGAGCAGGGCTACCTGACTTACGCGGAGGTCAACGACCACCTGCCTGAGGATATTTCAGATCCTGAACAGGTGGAAGACATCATCCGCATGATCAACGACATGGGGATCAACGTATTCGAGAGTGCTCCGGATGCGGATGCCCTTCTGTTGGCGGAAGCCGACACCGACGAAGCCGCGGCCGAAGAAGCCGCTGCTGCGTTGGCGGCAGTTGAAACCGATATCGGCCGCACGACCGACCCGGTGCGCATGTACATGCGTGAAATGGGTACCGTCGAGCTTCTGACCCGCGAAGGCGAGATCGAAATCGCCAAGCGTATCGAGGAAGGCATCCGTGAAGTCATGGGCGCCATCGCTCACTTCCCGGGCACTGTCGATTACATTCTCGGCGAATATGACCGCGTCACCACCGAGGGCGGCCGCCTGTCGGACGTGCTCAGCGGTTACATCGACCCTGACGACAACATCGCCGCGCCGACCGAAGAGGTGCCGATTCCTGGCGCCAAGGCCGCAGCTGCGAAGGAAGAGTCTGACGACGAAGAGGAAGAAGCCGAGAGCAGTGACGACGAGGAAGAGACCGAGAGCGGTCCGGACCCGGTAGTCGCAGCCCAACGTTTCGGTGCGGTATCCGACCAGCTTCAGGCGACCTTCAAGGTTGTGAAGAAGCACGGTCGTGCCCACAAGGAAAGCATCGCGGCCCTGCAAGCCCTCGCCGACCTGTTCATGCCGATCAAGCTGGTACCCAAGCAGTTCGAGGTCCTGGTAGAGCGTGTTCGTGATGCCCTGAACCGTCTGCGTCAGCAAGAGCGCGCCATCATGCAGCTGTGCGTGCGTGATGCCCGCATGCCGCGTGCCGACTTCCTGCGCATGTTCCCGAGCAACGAAACCGACCAGACCTGGAGCGGTGACCTGGCCAAGCGCAACACCAAATGGGCTGCTGCCCTGGGTGAAAAGGACGCCGCCATCGTCGCTTGCCAGCAGAAGCTGATCGACCTTGAGACCGAAACCGGCCTGACCGTTGCCGAGATCAAGGACATCAACCGTCGCATGTCGATCGGTGAAGCCAAGGCCCGTCGCGCCAAGAAAGAAATGGTCGAGGCGAACCTGCGTCTGGTGATCTCCATCGCCAAGAAGTACACCAACCGTGGCCTGCAGTTCCTCGACCTGATCCAGGAAGGCAACATCGGCTTGATGAAAGCGGTGGACAAGTTCGAATACCGTCGCGGCTACAAGTTCTCGACCTACGCCACCTGGTGGATCCGCCAGGCGATCACCCGTTCGATCGCCGACCAGGCACGCACCATCCGTATTCCGGTGCACATGATCGAGACGATCAACAAGCTCAACCGTATTTCCCGCCAGATGCTGCAGGAAATGGGTCGCGAACCGACCCCGGAAGAGCTGGGCGAGCGCATGGAAATGCCTGAGGACAAGATCCGCAAGGTACTGAAGATCGCCAAAGAGCCGATCTCCATGGAAACCCCGATCGGTGACGACGAAGATTCGCACCTGGGCGACTTCATCGAGGACTCGACCATGCAGTCCCCGATCGACGTGGCCACGGTCGAAAGCCTCAAGGAAGCCACCCGTGACGTGCTCTCGGGCCTGACTGCACGCGAAGCCAAGGTGCTGCGCATGCGCTTCGGTATCGACATGAACACCGACCACACCCTCGAAGAGGTGGGTAAGCAGTTTGACGTAACGCGTGAGCGGATCCGTCAGATCGAAGCGAAGGCGTTGCGCAAACTGCGCCACCCGACTCGCAGCGAGCATCTACGCTCCTTCCTCGACGAGTGATGACAAAACCCCGGCCCAGGCCGGGGTTTTTCTTTTCTGTCTTTTGAAACACTCGCGGTCCCTGTAGGGCAGCCTTGTGCTGCGAAGAGGCCATCCGGGTCACCGTACACCTCCGCCCATACCGGCCCTTTCGGAGCACAAAGCTGCTCCTACACGTATCTCGCTTACCCCACGCTTGCGCAATGCCCGTCTACACTCGACGTCAGACCCCAAAAATGCGAGGCCGCTATGCCGCTCATGCCGGCCATTCTGCTGCTGCTCCTGATTTTGTGGAACACAACGGCCGGCGCCCTGACCCTGACAGACGAGGAGAAAGCCTGGCTGGCTGCCCACCAACAGCTGAGCCTGGGCGTAGACGCCTCTTGGCCACCGTTCGAGTTTCGCGACCAGGAGGGCCGGTACCAGGGATTGGCCGCCGATTACATCGCCGCGATCCAGCAACGCCTGGGCGTGACGCTTAAACCGGTCGAGCCCAGCAGCTGGACCGAGGTATTGGCGCAAGCGCGGGAAAACCGCATCGACCTGCTGCCCGGTATCATGTCCACCCCCGAACGCCAAGGCTACCTGGCCTTCACCCGCCCGTACCTCGACTTCCCCATCGTCATCCTCGCCCACAAAGGCGGCGCACAACCGCGCAAACTGGACGACCTGTACGGCCTGAAGATAGCCGTGGTCGAAAACTACGCCCCGCACGAACTGCTGCGTACCCATCACCCCGACCTCAACCTGGTGGCGCTGCCCAATGTGAGCTCCACCTTGCAGGCCTTGGCCACTGATCAGGTGGACGCCGTGGTCGGCGACCTCGCTTCAAGCATCTGGAGCCTGCGCCAGCTCAAGCTCGACGGCCTCTACGTCAGTGGCGAAACGCCCTACCGCTACCAGTTGGCCATGGCCGCACCACGCGACAACAAAGTGCTGGTGGGCATTCTGGATAAAGTCATGGCCGACATGAGCAGCGGCGAAGTCAGCCAGATCCAGCAGCGCTGGGTGGGTAATGTGGTCGACCAACGGATGTTCTGGTCCGACCTGCTGGTGTATGGCCTGCCAACGGTGCTGTTGCTGATGGCCGTGCTGGCCGTGGTGATCCGTATCAACCGCCGGCTCAGCTCGGAAATTTCCCGGCGTATCGCCCTGGAGCAGGAGCTGCGCAGCAGCGAGTACCACTACCGCGGCCTGGTCGAGAGCCTGTCCGCCATCGCCTGGGAAGCCGATGCCAACGATTTCACCTACAGCTACGTCTCCCCACATGCCGAAGACCTGCTTGGCTACCCGCTGAGCGACTGGCTCAGGCCGGGCTTCTGGCGCAGCATCCTGCACCCGGAGGACGCCCTCTGGGCCCAGGCCTACTGCGACAGCGAAACCGCAGCCGGACGTGACCATAGCCTGGACTATCGGGTAATCCGGGCCGACGGCCAGCCCCTGTGGGTACGCAATATCGTCAGCATGATCGAACACGGGCACCAGCCGGTGATGCGCGGGCTGATGATCGACATCAGCGAAACCAAGCGCACCGAGGACGCCCTGCGCCTTTCCGAACAAAAGTTTGCCTCGGTGTTCCAACAGTGCCCCGACATTCTGCTGATCGCCCGCCACAGCGACGGCTGCCTGCTTGAGGTGAACGAAGCCTTCGAAGAGCAGATCGGCCTGACCGCGGGACAGGTGCTTGGCCGCAGCGCTACGGATCTGCACCTATGGGGTGTCGAAGGCTCCGGCCCGCCGTTGCTTGAGCGCCTGCACCAAGGCGGCATCCGCAACCTGGAAATGAGCTTCCGGCGCAGCAATGGCCAACTGTTCACCGGCCTCACCTCGGCCGAAACCTTCGAACTCGACGGCACCCCGGCACTGGTGGTGGCGGTGCGCGACATCAGCCAGCTCAAGGAGACCCAGCAGCAGCTGCAAACTTCAGAAGAAAAGTTCGCCAAGGCGTTCCACGCCTCGCCCGACGGCCTGCTGCTGTCGCGCCAGAGCGACGGTTTGCTGCTTGAGGTGAACGAAGGCTTCTGCCGCCTGACCGGCTACGACCTCAATCCGACCATCGACCAGACCTCGCTTGACCTGGGTATCTGGGTCGACCTCAACGAACGCAAACGCATGGTCGACCAGCTCAACCGTGACGGCTTCGTGCGTGACTTCACCTGTCACATCCGCCGCAGCGACGGGCAGATCCGCCTGTGCGAGCTCTCCGCCAGGCCCCTGCCGATTGGCGGTGTCGACTGCATGCTGACCATCGCCCGCGACATCACCGAGCGCCACCTGATGCAGGAAAAACTGCAGCTGGCCGCCACCGTGTTCGAGAACACTGCCGAAGGCGTGCTGATCACCGACATCGACCAACGCATCAGTGCCGTCAACCGCGCCTTCAGCGAAATAACCGGCTACAGCGAGATCGAAGCCCTCGGCCAGACCCCGCGCCTGCTCGCCTCCGGCCAGCACGACAGCGCCTTCTATGCCGCCATGTGGCACCAGCTTACTGCCGAGGGCCACTGGCAAGGTGAGATCTACAACAAGCGCAAGAACGGCGAACTGTACCCCAGCTGGCTGACCATCAGTGCGGTGCGCAACAACGAACGCGAGATCACCCACTTCGTTGCCGTGTTCGCCGATATTTCCAGCCTCAAGCACGCCCAGGCCAAGCTCGACTACCAGGCCCACCACGACCCGCTGACCGGCCTGCCGAACCGTGCCTTGTTCGAGAACCGCCTGCAGGCCGTGCTCACTTGCGCCCAGGTGTCCAACCGCCAGGGCGCGGTGCTGTTCCTTGACCTCGACCGCTTCAAGCACATCAACGACAGCCTTGGCCACCCGGTCGGCGACCTGCTGCTCAAAGGCATCGCCCAGCGCCTGAAAGAACAGGTGCGGGACGTCGACACCGTGGCCCGCCTGGGCGGCGACGAGTTCATCATCCTGCTGCCCGGCCTGCACAAGCCCAGTGACGCCAGCACCATCGCCAACAAGCTGCTGGCCTGCTTTGTCGCCCCGTTCCAGGCTGGTGAGCACGAGTTCTTCACCAGCGCCAGCATCGGCATCAGCCTGTATCCGCAGGACGGCACCGACGTGGCCACGCTGATCCGCAACGCCGACGCTGCCATGTACCGCTCCAAAGCCAAGGGCCGCAACCGCGTCGAGGCCTACACCCGCGACCTGACCGCCCAGGCCAGCGAGCGCATCGCCCTGGAGCACGAGCTGCGCCGAGCCGTCGAACGCAACGAAATGAGCCTGTGCTTCCAGCCCAAGCTCAGCCTCAAGACCCAGAACCTGGTAGGCGCCGAGGCGCTGATCCGCTGGAGCCACCCGACCTTTGGTGAAGTGCCGCCAGAGCACTTCATCCACCTGGCAGAAGAGAACGGCACCATCCTCCAGCTCGGCGACTGGGTACTGGAACAAGCCTGCCGGCAGATGCAGGCCTGGAAGCAGCACTACGAACCCTTCGGCCCATTGTCGATCAACCTCGCCGGCGCCCAGCTACGCCAGCCACACCTGGCCCGGCGCATCGAACAGTTGCTCAAGCACTACCAGCTCAAGGCGGGTGACCTGCAACTGGAGATCACCGAAAACTTCATCATGAGCCAGGCGGAAGAAGCACTGGCCGTGCTGTACCAGCTGAAAAAACTGGGCGTGCAGCTGGCCATCGACGACTTTGGCACCGGCTATTCATCGCTCAGCTATCTCAAGCGCCTGCCGCTGGACATTCTCAAGATCGACAAGTCGTTCATCCGCGGCCTGCCCGACGACCCCCACGACGCCGCCATCGCCCGTGCGATCATTGCCCTGGGCCGCAGCATGCAACTGACCATCATTGCCGAGGGCGTGGAAAACCAGGCTCAGCAACGCTTCCTGGCGGCCGAGGGCTGCGAGCAGATCCAGGGCTACATCGTCAGCCTGCCGCTGCCGCCAGGCGAGTTCGCGGCAACGTTTCTTCGCATAGCACTATCGGATCTTTCAGATGGCACAGGTGCGAAACCCTCGTTATAATCCGGCCACTTACTGAGGGCCTATAGCTCAGTTGGTTAGAGCAGAGGACTCATAATCCTTTGGTCCACGGTTCGAGTCCGTGTGGGCCCACCAACCTTGAAGCCGCGTACTACGCGGCTTTCGGCTTTTTGGGTTTGTGGCAGCCGGATCAGTCCTATGGTCCGAAGGTACAAATTAGGTACAGTGCGGCTTCGCTTGCACGCCTTTGGAGTCCTTCAGATGGCCACAATCGTCAAAACCCCTGCCGGCACCTGGAAGGCCGTCATCCGCAAGACCGGATGGCCGACCAACGCCAAAACCTTCCGCACCAAACGCGACGCCGAAGATTGGTCACGACGCACCGAAGATGAAATGGTGCGGGGTGTGTATATCCAGCGCAGCGGGTCCGAGCGACTGACACTCGAAAATGCGCTGCAGCGATATCTGCGCGAAGTCAGCCCTACCAAGAAGCCCACCACGCAGAAGGCCGAGGCGACCAAGGCTCAGCAGTTGATCAAGCACCTGGGAAAATACTCGCTGGCAGCCCTGTCGTCGGAGGTGATTGCGAACTATCGCGATACTCGACTTGGTTCGTTGACCAGCCGCGGTAAACCAGTGAGCAACAATACCGTTCGGCTGGAGTTGGCTTTGCTCAGCCATCTGTTCACGGTAGCCATTCAGGAATGGGGCCTTGGGCTCACATTCAACCCAGTGCTAAACATTCGGAAGCCGAGCCCAGGGGAGGGCCGAAATCGTCGCCTCACGGCAGACGAGGAGCGTCGCTTACTGACAGCTGTAAACAAGCACAGCAACCCTATGCTCGGGTGGATCGTCAGCATCGCTTTGGAGACCGGTATGCGATCATCCGAAATCACAGGGCTACGTCGGCATCAGGTCGATGTCAAAAAGCGCGTTGCGCGCCTTGTGACAACGAAGAACGATAGCGCCCGGACAGTCCCACTGAGCAAGCTCGCTGCTGCCGCATTCCAAGCAGCGCTTCAAAACCCTGTGCGACCCATCGATTGTGATCTGATCTTCTTTGGCGAACCCGGAAAAGACGGAAAACGACGCCCCTATGCATTCACGAAAATCTGGGGGTTGCTCAAATCTAAGCTGGGCATGCCAGATTTCCGCTTCCATGACCTTCGCCATGAAGCAGTCAGTCGATTGGTGGAAGGTGGGCTTTCAGACCAAGAGGTTTCTAGCATCAGCGGCCATAAATCAATGCAAATGTTGAAGCGATATACGCATCTTCGTGCGGAAGATCTTGTGGTGAGGCTTGATAGCTTGAAAGTCAGAAAAATAAATAAAAAATAATTTCTATCAATTTTGCTCCAGCGATAGATATCGACCCACCCCCTGTAATCATTGGCTATCTCAGATGCACCCGCTACCAGAGTTACATAATTTGGCAAATACAGATAAGTAAACCCAACAATCCAAACTCATGCGCCTTGGTCGAAAACCAAGGCGTAGCCATTTGACGATTTCCTGTAAGCCCCCAAAGATACGCCTAACTATTGGCAACTATGGTTGATTGACATGACGACCGAACAGTATTTGCTTGGGCGCTTTGGTCCGCTTATGAGCATCGTAGACATCGCTGCGATACTGGGACGCTCTCCAGAAGGGGTTAGAGTCGCCATGTACACTGATTCCGATCTGTCGCGAAAATTGAAGCCAACGGTAGTCCGTATTGGACGCCGAGTGTTTTTCCGCACAATTCAAGTAAACGACGCCCTAGGCTTAGATGGGAATCTGGAATGACCGACGCTTTGGACCGGGGCAGGGCAAAGCTCTCGGTTAGTGAACACACTAGGCCCAGCGGCCGAAATTACACCAAATTACTATCACTAATCGAACGGTATGAAGCTCTTCCTGATATTAGACATGCCGTTAATCCAAACTACAGCGACCACATAGCAAATACCAAAAAGCCCGGTGTGGCAACCGGGCTCCTCGGACCTTTCAGAACAAGTTTTCTCTTTCGACGGTAGAAACCTGTTCGTAAACCTATTCGATTTACATGAGAAGGTGAGCCGATTATGGCTATCGCTTCGGCTTCGCACAAGTCGAAGAACGTGGCTTTTATCACTCACCGCCGAATGGCGGGATTATGGGTTCAATCTCCGTAGCTCAACCAGGAAGACGCAGCAGGCCCCACACCCATCGTGTGAATCGCGGTGGTAACTACTGCGGCCACTCGCCGGAACACCCGCGCCTGGAGCTGCTGAAGGATGTTGTGAGCCCTGGAAAAGCCCTGCCCGGCATTTTGACCGAACTCAAAGAGCGGGTTAAACGCTACTACGACAAACCCGCCGTCCTGCCCTCACTCCGCAACGCAAACCCCGGCCTCGGAGGTCGTCAGCAGCGCAGCGAACGCCGCGAAGCTTGTCTTCTGATGCTGGCAGTCATCGTTTCTTATACAGACCTTGTGTCGCTACGCTGCGGCGTGCCAACGAAGCAAGGTTTTATGTCACTGACCCTAGACTATCTAGTCGAATACACAGGCCTCCACATGCGCCGCGCAGAACGCGCCATGGCCGACTTGAAGCGTGCGAACCTTATCACCTGCAGCCAGCCGAGAAAGCTGAATGAAGACGGCACTTATCGCGGCCTGGCGGCAGTAAAGGCGGTGAACAAGATGTTATTCACTGCCTTTGGCCTTGGTAAGCGCTTAGAGAGGGAAACGGAGCGCGCCAAAGACCGGCTGGCCAAGAAGATTAAGAAGGCAGGCGGCACCATGACCAGCTGGGCCCGCAACAGGCTGGTAATCGGGAGTATCAAAGCCCCGAAGCGTTTGACGACATCAGCAAGTGACCACCATAAGCTAACGGTAGCCGAGAGCACCACGGGGCTTGCAGCGGCCTTCAGATCGCCACAAATCCCCCAGCGGATACCAGCGGATGCTGACGCTCAAACATATGCCCTAGCGCGCACCGAACTGGCGATAGCGATCTTGAGAGCGAACCCAGGTAAGACAGCAGCAGAGGTAAACGCCGAAGCTGACCAGATACTCAGGCAACGCTACACAGCCAAGACAGCCAAAGCAGGACGATTCACCGCTTAGCCCTAACGGCAGGCCTCCCCACGCTCGCAAGGCGCCAAAGACGCCATAAACAGCCTGAAAATAGCATTCGCCGGCCGAAGCCACCCCCCTCCCCTCATCTGGCTATCCCCATAACCCACCCGATTTCGAAGTTATCCACAGGTACGTGGTCAGGCCTCTCTGAGCAGTTACCGTTAAGTGTCGGTAAGCAGTTTCGTAGGTGTCGGACCTTAACCAGTAGGTCTTAAAAGAATCAGAAGGCAAGGGATTGCAACTATCCCGTGTGGTAGCCAACGAACACAAAACCCAGCACTCCGCGCTTCGCTTGGGCAACCCCTTCGGTTGCATCCCGCGTCCTATCCTTGCCGGACGGGCGGCAGGGGCAGGTCCGGCGGCTTCGCCTTGTTCCTTCCCCTGTCGCTAGGCTTGGTCGCTTACAGCTGCATCAAGGGTACGGCTACGCCCATCATCCTCACCCGTTCGGTGCTCGCCCTCCGGGCTGCGCTCCGCTGCGGCTTGCGGTGATGCCCTTGACCCAGCTTCCAGCTATTCGTGGATGCTGGCTGAAACAAATTCGCTCAACGTGAGCTTCCCGTCCACAAAAGCTTGAGCGCGTCGCTTTTCTTCAGTGCTCAATACAAAGCCCTCAAGCCCGATTGACACGCAAGCATACTGGACAGCCTTCCGACGCCGCTCCCGCTCAGCATTCGTGATGATGATGCTCTCCGTAATGTTCACGGGCTTTCCCCTCGTGTCGGTGACTAAAACAAGACAATTTCAGCGCTGAGCAGATAAACGAGGGTCAAGGGCGGCACCGGAGGCCGCAGCCCGTGAAACGGGACCGGGCGAGGATGACGGCGAAGCGAACCCTTGACGCTATGCACCTCTAATCCTAGATGCGGGGGCTGCTGGGCGCCTTTCCCAGCGGCCCCTGCTACCGGCGAGGGCGGGAAGTCCAGAGGGGCAGAGCCCCTTTGGGTAAGCCCGTCAGGGCGCGCAGCATGCTCCATGGCACCAATAAACCACTAACTGCCGACCTTCCCTCCCCGCGCCCTACCCCAGTTCTTGCCCAGGTTCTGCATGACATGCTGCCGATAGGCGGGATTCCAAACGCTGTTCCCTGCGATCACATGATTCAAACCTCTTGCAGTGGTCATCATGCCCGACTGCAGGTCTCGGCGCGTTGACATCGGGTTAACGGTGTTGAAGACCGCCTTGGCTGGGTTTAACGCAGCCTGAGTCATCTGCCGCAATGTGATCGCACTGGACGACAGACCACCTGCAAGCTGACCTCCCAATGAGTAAGCCTGATAAACCATATAGAGCACGATCCCACTCAACGCGAGGATCTCCAGCATGTCGGTCGCTGGGCCGTTTCCAGCAGTGGGCTGCACATCGGCCAGCATTGTCGAAAAGAACTTCATCCCCAGCGTAAGCACTGACGTGATCGCTGCGCATTGAATGATGTAGGTCATCACCTGGGCGAACCATTGATCGAACCACTTGCTGGTCATCTGCCCAAACAGCAGCAGTGCGATGAAAAGGGGTCCGCACCCCAGCAAACACGCCAACAGCACCTTGGCCGTGATGATCATCGCTCCAGCGGGCAGCGTAATCAGAAATGTTGCGATGATCATCGTTCCTGCAATAAGCCAGTCATAAAGAATCATGCCTATCTCGGTCATGCCACGACGTCCGGCGCGAGCAATCAGATCGGAAGCGATATCAAATCCATCGGTCATGGCTCTATCAATCACCTGATACACCGATGTGGCAGCCACACCTTTACCATTTGGCGAGAACGCATCTGCCAAGCCAACCTCCAGGCCGCGAATCGCTTCCACGACCCAACCAAGGTACGTATCAGCATTGAGTGCCAATGCGCCGATGAATACCCATTTCAACATGAGCTTGAAGACATGCGGGAGAGGATGCTCGATAAAGCCACCGACGGACAGAAGGCCCAGGATCATGAAGAAAAGGCCGCCGCCAGCAACGAACAAGCCCGAGGAGTTATCAATGACACTATGTGCCATGAGTTGCACGTAGACGTTCAAGACCGAGTCGATTGAGCCACCTACCCATTCGTAAAAATTGGACTCCATGGTCATTGCCCCTCCAAATTCAGCATTTCGCGCTTCCGATAGCCGCGCTGATCAAGCTGCTGCTCATTCCTGGCCTGCTTGGCATTAACGCAGTTCGGCGTAAGGGCCAGAGTCCCGGCCTGTCGCTCGCACTCCGATATTCGGATATCCCTTTCCGAGCTGTGGGCTTTGTACCAATCGACAGAATGGATCGGTTCATCCGCCCCGCAGCCCGTGAGCAGAAACAAAACAACAATTGGGAAACGAGAGGCAGTCATTTCCGGCCCTCCCGATTCTGATCCGCCTCATTCACTTCACGAGGCAGCACATGCTCCACCTCCGTGCGGAATTCCCCAGCAAATTTCAGCGAATAGGCTAGCTCAGCAGCGTTGATAATCTGAAGTGCTGCAAGCGTTCTCAACGCGCTTTCCCTTGTCCCTGCCCAACTACCCGCGATGCGATATTCGGACCTCGAAATCAATAGCGACGAACCCAGCGCACATGCGAACGAGATCAAAACGGCGAGTGTTGAGGAGATTGGCCCAGTTGCTCGGGGCGGCACTATCTGCAACCAATCGGCAGGCGCCAGTACAAAAGGCATGATCGCGGCCGACGCCGCCAGGAGATCGCTCTGGATCAACTCAGGTGCACGTCGTGACACCTCTTTCAAAGCTCCGAACCGGCCAATGCAAATCCAGAATCGCCGTAAGGAAGTGAGGATGAAGAAGCACACGACCAAGGGGAGGATATGAGCGTACGAGATCATTTCAGTTGCCCCCCAGGTTCAGCAATTCGCGATTCTTGTAGCCTCTCTTGTCGAGCACCTGGGCATTCAGTTCCCGTTGCCGCTGCTCCTGAATCTTGCCCTCGGCCTCAGCGACCATTTGGAACATCTGCAATTTGGTCTGCTCGTTCTGGATCATCGCTTGCTCTGCAGCGATGCGACCCTGCAGCTCTGCGATCCCTTTGGGATCTTGCGTTTGATTGATCTGCCCCATGAGCTGGTCAATTTGGCGCAGTCGGGCTTCGGCCTGGTCATAGGCCTCCAGAGCAAACGCTTTATCCTGTGACGGCTTCACCGCCTGTGCTCGGCAAGCATCGCGCTGCTGATTCTGAACCAGGCTTTCGCAGGCATCGAACACCTTGTTGTCCGCATAGATCGAACCAGCACGGCTATTTAGGCCTGAATAGCCTCCACGCTTCACTGCGTCATACACAGCCTGCCAGTCTTGGGGCAGATACTCTCGCAGCTGCGGGTCATCGAATACTCGACCGAGACCACGTGACCCCGTGAGCGCGCCGTACTGCTGCTTCATCTGATCAATCTGAGATGTCATCTGCTGAACCTGTTGGGCCCAGCGAGTCGTGTTAGCAGCGAACTCTGCGACTGTCACAGGGGAATCCGTCACTTGGGTAGTAACGGTTACGGGGATTTGCGCGAATCCCTGCTGCGAGCCCAGCATCAAAGCGAGTGTTGTCGCGAAACTAGATGGTCGGACGCCTTTGAAGGCGAGATGCTTGAACAGATCCATAGTCACCTCTCCATTAGAAATGGGGAACGCTGGGCCGTCTGTCCGGCCTGTCGATCTGTTCAGGAATCGCACCCGGCACGGTTGTATCGTTCTTGGGGTGACTATGCGCCAGTCTTACCCGGTGTAGGCCCTGTCTTTTAGGGGCCGCGCCCATAATGCAATAAGCATCAGCGAGGCGGTTACAGCGTTCACAGAATTAACCAAAGCACTACACTTTGGCGATACATATTATCTCACTTTGGATCAATATATAAAAGCGCCATACGTCCCAATTCTTCGTCATGACGAAATCCCGATTGCTATGAAGTACTACTGCAGGATAGGCTAACCGCCGGTAAAACGTCATACATCACGGATGTCACTTTGTTTGCTAGCACAGACAGGGCTCATGCTATGAATACTGAGAAAAGATCACCGATTCTGAGTGTCCGTCTAGGACCTGAGCTGAAAAGTCGCTGGGAAAACTATTGCGAAGAGCTAGGCCGAGCCCCTAGCTCCGCGATCAGAGAGGCTGTCGAGCGACAACTTAAGGCTGTTGATGAGCCTCTTGCACCTAAAACCTATCGCCAGATCGAGAACGAGCAAGAAACAAAACAGCGCTTTGAAATCCTGCTGACCACTTCCGAGAAGAAATCAATAAAAGAGCGGGCGCATATTGAGCGATGCTCAATGCGTCGCTGGATTATTGATGCCATCCGCGCTGGACTTACGCACGAACCACAGTTTGGGATGTCTGAAATTGACGCACTAGGTGAGTCCAATTATCAGTTGTTGGCCTTAGGCCGCAACCTTAACCAGATTGCCCGGCGATTGAATGAGGGGAATTACGAACCCGTCACTGTTCAGAGAATCGAGGCACTAAGCCGGATCATCGACAAGCACACTGACCTGGTTAGCTCAGCCATTCGTGCGAGCTTGGAGCGATGGAGCCTCAAGTGACCTAGCCTGACCTAGACCTAGGTTCATCCGCGCTTTCGCCGCCGGCCGAACCGAACCGGGCACCTCCTCGGACCCAACACCCAGCGGTAGCCGCCGTAAGCCAAGACTCACGGAGCATTACGAGGTCCAATCGGCACAGACTGCCTGTGCAGATCGACTCAGAAATTCCCCGCTGCGTGTGAATGGTCTAGAATTGCTTACCGCTTTGAAATCCTAGGCAAGCGGTCTGCGGAGGCATCGTGTCACCTAATGCATCACAACTCTCAGCGCTTTCACGGCTGTTTTCCCCAGGTGTTTTCCGGGAAATTTCGCGGAAAGGGCAGTCGGCGCTGTTTTCTCGGCTATTTTCGCAAACGGGCATTGACTTGGTGTCACACCACACGGTGGCTGATGGCTTCGATGCAGCCTTTGCGATTCTCCGGAGGTCTGGGTGTCGCGACGAGTATGTCTATCGTGCAGCATTAACACAGAACGTCTTGCTCGGTACTCACTCCTTAAATAGTGCAAGCATGTTGACAGAGTTTCGTGCTGGTGCCTGCAAAGCCGATTTGGCTATTCTAAACGGAACAGCAACTGTCTATGAGATCAAATCTGAACGAGATTCGCTCGCACGCCTAGAAAATCAGATCAAAAATTATCGGAAAGTCTTTGCCAAGATATATGTTATCGCAGGTGAAGCGCATGTAAACAGCGTGTTGGACAATACACCTCCCGATATCGGAGTGATGTGCCTAAATCGCAGAAACCAGATTTCAAAAGTTCGCGTAGCAGTTGATAAGTCGGAGAGTGTATGTCCTGTCACAATCTTCGAATCTCTGCGTTCCGATGAAGCTCGCTCTATTTTAAACGACCTTGGATTGGTAGTTCCTGACGTACCAAATACCATTTTACGCAGTGCAATGCGTGACTTTTACGCACAACTCGCACCAGCAGAAGTTCATAAGGCTATGGTCAGCACCCTGAAACAGACGCGTAGCCTCGCTCCTCTTAGTGGATTTATTCAGCAGTTGCCTCTATCACTGCGCCCAATAGCTCTATCAGTACAGCTACGGAGCAAAGATCAACAGCAGCGCTTTATCAACGCAGTAAATCTTCCTCTAGCTCAAGCCATGGACTGGAAATAATCTGAATGTACTACCCATATTTTCGTGGAAAACAGTTCGAACTAATTTCTATTCGTGAAAATGCACCTCTTATGGCTGCTTCAAATTTTGCACCCATAGTCGAGCCAGTCCGAGAGGCGCTAAGTGGTTTAGACAGAGCTATAAAAGCTGTATGCGAAGCGAAGGGCAAAGCAATAGTGATCGTCAATCCCTATCATGGTGATCACCGGGAGAATGGGGCAGGCATAACTGAATTTGTACGAGGATATATCGATAACCCATCAATTGGAGCGGGGATTCTACTCCGTCAAGATATGGGGATAGCTGAGGCGATGCAGCTTTGCGAGCGTCATCACCAACACCAATTAAACTTTATCCACGCTGGATTCACGCACGGAAAGGAGTTGGCGCACGAGCTGGGAGAGACTCTCACAGCGCGACATATTTTCAATGAGAACTTCTGCCCCAAAACATATCGGAAACATTTCAGCGGAAGTGAACGTATTCTTCTCCGAGATGGTTTCAAGCGTCGTCGAAATAGAGACTATCCACCGGTAGAACTATTTTCAGACCTTAACGTGACCTTCCAAGATGAAGGCATGAACGCTTTCGGAGATTTTTCGATCGTTGGAGATGACTACTCGGAGTCCGGCGGGCCAGCTTATGCCGTAGCAATCCATTTAACATTCATTGATCCCGACCAAGATGATGCAATGTTTATATATCACTTTGTATCCACTAGCCAAGACACTCCTACCGATCCAGCGGGAAAATTTGCTGAAGCGCTTGACAAGCTAATCGACAAGCTGAATTCCGGAACCTCTAATTTATACGAGACTAATGCTTTGCAAGAACTTCGTTCGCTGCATAGCAAAGGACATTTCCCAGGACTAGGCTATTTAAAGAAAATCTCACTAAATCATCATATCGAGACCGTAGCCAAATTTTTTAGCTGAGAATAATATGCCAGCCCATTGCTGCCCTGAATGTTTTGGTGACCGCGGATTGAGACACAGCATCATCCCGCTGAATTCTCAAACAGTTGGGAAATGTGATTTTTGTGAGTCAGTCGATCAGAATCTAGTGGAACCAGGAGTTCTAGCAGAATGGTTCACCTTATTGATAAGCATATATGAACCAGATGCAGATGGTAAGCTATTAGTTGAGTGGTTGAAAGAAGACTGGGAGCTTTTTTCGCACACAAAGATGGATACTGCTCACGCCAAGGAGCTGCTGGGTGAAATACTTGACGATGGAGATATCGTTCGTCGGAACTTTTCTCCGTCCGAGAAGTATAAAAGTGAAGTACTCGTTAGATGGGAAACTTTCCGCGACGAGTTAATGTACAAAAACCGATATTTCCTTGATGAACCATTAGATACTGATCGGCTTAAAGAACTATTGGCTCACCTGCCTGCTGATGACTTACCACAACTATGGTACAGAGCTAGGATTCGTACTGGCGAAAAAAATTATGATATCAAAGATATGGGGCCTCCACCGAATCGTCTAGCTTCCCATGGCCGAGCGAACCCTCCTGGAATTCCATATTTGTATGTTGGCTCACAGCCGGACACAGCAGCCTCGGAAGTCCGTCCTCACACTGGCGAAGTTGCATGCGTAGCTGAATTCAAAATTACCGCTCCCCTCCGAGCAGTAGACCTTAGAAACCCACGAAAGCTGGTATCGCCATTTTTGCTGGGTGACGCAAGTGCAATCGGGCAACTGCGTGCCGACATTCCGTTTCTCGAGCGTTTGGGGGAGGAACTTACCAGGCCAGTTCTACCTCAAGGTGCAGCGATTGACTATGTACCAAGTCAGTATCTATGTGAGTTCATTAAGAAAAGCGGATACGACGGGGTAATCTACCGAAGTTCAGTAAGCGACGGAATGAACTTAGCCCTTTTTGACCCAAGCAAAGCAGAGGGTGGGGATGTTAGCCTGTACAAGATTAATAGAGTATCAGTGGATGTCCAAAGAGAGCAGTGACAATCATCCTTAGAACCGTCCTGACCTTTAAACATCCGTGAGCAACAGATAAACTGCTTTATAGCCACCCATGAAGGCTAATGGGTGGTAAGCCCCTCCCCCCCTACTCGCCATGCCGATTACTTTCATGGATTCCAAGAAAGTATCAAAGCCGATTAGATTTGACTCCGCCTCAACAATGCGCAGCACTTCGTCGAGATTGTCAATCACAAACTTCTTATCTTGAGTTTCATCCGCCAATGGATTATCGATAACCATATCAAACCCCAAATCTGAAGGCTTGACCTTGGCTAGATCCACCCAAAAAAACCTATTACAATCCCCGAGCTCAATTAAATCTTTTGCCAACGGGCATCCAGCAATCATAGGGATGCCTAAGCTACGCCCCGCCGCAGCTGCTACAGCCAATTCGTGGTTGATTTTCATATGGATCAATCCGTTTTGTTCTCTTAAAACCTTAGGGCGCCTGGCGTATAAGCCCAAGACTCTAAATCCATGAGCGCTGTGCAAGTCCTTGGATAAGCCTGATCCCTCCCGAGTCATCCACGGATAAATTGGGGTTACAGAGCTATACTTTTCACGTAGTTTTTTTACCAGCTCAGGGATAAGCACATATTCCGCAGATCTTTCACATACATAACTTATCGGCCCAAGCATATCTACCCCAAATTTGCTTAAACAAAATTATTTTATCGAATCGTAGTGCTCTATGCATTGCACAGTACGATTTAAAATTGTTGAAAATCCTGAAAAATCTATACTGCCCTTTTTAGCCAGAATGACTTTTTTGGCAAACACCTCTTTGCCATATTCCGTAGCAGTGTCTATATTTTTGTCAGGATTGAATTTTTTTCCCGAAACCTTTTCATCCAAAGTCGACTTTAAAAAAAGATCTTCAATTGATGTACTCTTTGCGCCCCCTAAAGGGGTTAGCACGATATATAGGTTATGGATGACATGGATAAATTCTGCGTGGCGATATCCTGCCCCTCTACTCGCAACCGGATAAACTACCGCTGAACTTTTGCCCTTCAGGAAGTTTTCAGTCGTGCCAAAACCGCTATCATTATCAAACACAATAATTACAGGATTTTTAGGCTTTGGCGCCTGATAGAAACCATAGTGTCTTTCATATTGCTCGATGAAGCTCTTTAGATAATTAGCACCACCATACAACTGAAGCAAAAATTTGGTTCTTTCACTGTATCCGAACAAAGAAATCAGAAGTTTGTAGGGTGCAACAGGAGTTTTCACCTTTGCAAGTCGCGGGTACGCAGCAGCAAGACTGTGTATGGCTGACCTTATGTAAATATTGTCAGTTTGACCTTCGCATATAATAATCGGTTTGTCGTTAGCGTAAAAATGCCGATAATACAAAAATCTACTAAACGTTCTTTCTCTACCGCTTAGGAGTTCGCGAGTATTGAGCTTATGGTCAGCCAAAGCATACTCGCGATTTAATGGCAGCTTCTGTCGCAGGCGATTATAGTAATCGACCTGGTCAATGAAATTTAAGCGGCCCTCCAACTCAAACAGCGTTCCTCTTCTACTTACGGCGCCACTCTTAGTTACAAATTCTCCAGTTCTGAAAAGCGAATGGCATTGAGATTTCACTGTCCGCCAGTACTCACTCTTTACGTTTGGCTTTTCATTCACGACAAGGCCTGTAACATCCTGACGTGAGTCCTTATACTGAACCCTTGTTTTTTTAGCATTCAGTTTAAAGCCAGCTCGAATAATCTCGCGTTCGATGTCGAGCCCGCACTCATAGCTTCCGGAGACATTCTTAGCAATAGCTATAGGGAAAACATTTTTTCGCGTTGAGAAAGTTATATCATCTGCATAGCGTGAGTAAGTGCAGGAGTTTTTCTTTGCCAGCGCAGCTAGCCTGATATCTAAACTGTGGGCTATTAGGTTTGTGATGACTGGCGAGCATGGACTCCCTTGCGGAAGCTTATTGTCATAACAGGCTATTTGAGCGAGAACGGTTGCAACATTAGGATCAAGACGAAAATTGTTATTAGTTATAAAAAATCCCCGGACACGGCCGAAGTTAAAACTATCAAAAAAGTTATTAATATCTATGTTTAAAACGTTCTTCTTACCCAAATGCATCATGGCATTTGTTATGATCGACCTTTTACGCACAAAACCGTGAGAAAGCGTTGACGTAAAAACATAATCCACCCGCTTTGCGCGCCTCCCACGAGTTTTACCCTCGTTTTTTGCGAATCTACCCTTAGGAGCTCGCGGGGGCTTTGCTTTATTTATTTCCTCGATGCAATCCTGCAGAAGTATAGATAGAGAGGATTGCACAGCTTTGAGCCGCTCAGAGGGGGCAAAGATCGTGCGAGTTCCACCACTTTTTTTTGGAATTTCAAACCTAGCGTACTGGGTAGACGGTTTCAGTACGTAAAGCAGATAGGTAAGAGCAGAGGCTTTGATTCCCAAGAGTAGTGCGAGTTCAGGCTTCGTCCGAACGGCCCGGAGGGCATCGATTTTTCTCATAAGACGCACTACGCAGGTGAGGTGAGAGGCGGCTTATGGGCACTCCTACGCAACTGGAGGGACCGTCAAACGTCGACAAGTCTCATAGGGCAGTCCTTTCGGACATTGTTTTCACTGATCGCGATCCGCGATCCAAAATCTGCCCATAAGCCTGAGCTGAGGCTATCAAAACGATATCACCGATTCAAGGTAATGCCGTTCGTAGGCTTTCCGCTGGTTTCGTCGACCCCTTCGACATGCATTGAATGTCAACAATCAATGATCTTTTTGCTACGGAGGACAGCCACTGCGACTCATGGAAACGGTACGATCACGGTACAGCGCCGAGCTTGGGTGGATTTCTGTAGATTACGGACAACCCCTTGTATTACTGGGCTTTCAGGTGTGTTAGGTTACGTTCAGCTTCGGGTGATTTCTCTAGTCATATCAAACCGCCCGGCAACTCATAATCCTTTGGTCCACGGTTCAAGTCCGTGTGGGCCCACCAAATACGAAAGCCGCGCAAATGCGCGGCTTTTTTTGGCTGTGGATCGGCTACGCAGTTACGCTCTCTTCTTCCGTACATGCCCCGCCCCCACCAAACTGTCTGTGTACTTGCCAGACGTGCGACGAGACGCGCTTTTTGCTCGCGCCTCAGCCAACCGAAGTGCTTCCCATCCTTTCATAGCCAGGGCCACAGTCTTCGGCACGGGCTTTTCGCCGCTACGGTAATAAGCCAACATCCGCCTGCTCAGCCCGAGCTCCTGTGCAGCACGGTCCAACGTCAACTCATGCTTGGCCATCCAATTCCAGATGAGTTCATGTGAACACTCCCCTGCCTGTTCAACCGCTCGTGCACGCAGGTTGTCAGCAGCAAGTTCAAGATTGTCGTTGTTAGCCCAGATGACCGTGTCATTCCACTCGCCAATGGCAGCCGTTGCGAATACCTCGGGGTCGGCAAGCGGGGCCAACGTCGTGTGTTTCCCGATGATTTCATCCAGCGCCACCGTGAATTGCTTCCCGTCCGCAAAGGTCAGCAGCAATGAAGCGGGGGCCACCGCGGCGACCTCTGTCAGCTGGAATTGTTTGTTGGTCATGGATTCAGCTCCTCCCAAATTGCTAGCAGTCGAGCCCTGTTCCGCGAAGCCCATTCAAGCGCTTCGCTCATCTCGCGCTGGGAAACCCGCGAACCACCAAAGCCGGCCACCGGAGTCAAATCATTGATCGCAATCAGTGCCTGACGACCATCACTGAATCGCAGATGGAAATGCGGGGGCAGATGATCATTTGCATACAGGCAGATTACGCAATTGGACAATCGATGGATCGTGGGCATGGGCTAATCATACAGTGCAATGGTTGCACCAGACAGTACCATTCGAGCAACACGCCTACAGCCTCAAAAATGTAACGTTTCTGGTTACGTCTCTCTCGGCCGCATCTCGACCTGCCGCGGGTTGTAGAACGTCATGCCATCCGGAATATCCCGCGTAACCAGCGACATCGCTCCGATCACCACGTTGTCACCAATTTCGATACGGTCGGCAACGATGCAACTGTTGGCGCCCATGCTCACGTTGTCGCCAATGCGCAGCGCGTATTCCGCCAAGCCGAGGGTCTTGATGCCGATCGAGCAGTTTTGCCGAACAAAGAAATTGCGCCCGATGCTCACGTGTCGGGTGATCACCACCCCAGGCAGGTGCGCGATGCGCAGGCCGGGCGCGATCTGTGCGCCGATGTCGATGTCCACCGCGTACTTGAGGTTAAGCCGCTGTTGCATGCGCCGCGCGTGACGCCGGAGCAGGCCGCCGCAGGCGTCGAGGTACTGGGCCAGGCGGAAGGAAAACAGAAAGCGCAGCTTGTTGTCCTTGCGTGCACGGCGCAGCACGTTGAACAGCAGGCTGGTACGGCGTCCGGGCCTTTTCTTGTTGGAGACTTCCAGTCGCCAGCATTCGAGCAGGTGGTCGAGGTTCACGCTGAGTTTCCCATTGACCTGGCGCTTCATCATGCCGAAGGCACAGCCACCGGGCCAGCGCGGTCGTTGTAGCAGCCCGTCGGATTGTTCAGCTGTGCCCGCCCTTGCCCTGATTGGCACTCGCTGGCTAGGCTAGCAGGCCAACCGTAGAGACTCGCCATGTCGGATTCCCGCTCCATCACGCTGGATGAAATCGATCGCCAGCTGATCGCCCTGCTGCAAATCAACGCCCGCGAAAGCGTCGCCACCCTCGCGCGCCAGCTGGGCATCGCCCGCACCACCGTCAACTCGCGCCTGGAACGGCTGGAGAAGAACAAGGTCATCTCAGGCTATGGCGTGCGCTTGGGTCAGAGTGTGATGGGTGGCGGGCTGCAAGCGTACGTGGGGATCAAGGTGCAGCCGCGCTCCGGGAAGGAAGTGGTACGCCGCCTGAGTGCCATGGGCCAGGTGCAGCAGCTGTGTGCGGTAAGCGGCGAATTCGACTATGTGGCCTGGCTGCGTACAGACTCGCCCGAACAACTGGACCAGTTGCTCGACCAGATCGGTAGCGTCGACGGGGTGGAGAAGACCACCACGTCGATCATTCTCAGCAGCAAGGTGGATCGCGGTCAGCCAATCTGATCAATCAGGCCTCCTGCCCGTCGAGCAGTCCCTCCAGAATCGCCGAAAGGCTTTCGGCAGAATGCTGCATCGACCAGACGATGTCACGGCTACGCTCGGGGGCGTGGTGCTGGGCGTAGTCAGTGGCAATCTGGTTGAGGCCACGGGCCAGCAGGCAGGCGTGGACTAGAGCGTCGGCGGCGTCGATGCCAGGACGGATGGCAAATAACGGCGGGTGGCTGGATTCGCAGTTGCAAAAGGGCTTTTCAGCGGTGGGTTGCAGTTTTACAGGTTGATCGGGCAAACGGTCAGTCATGGTATAGCCTCCAGATCACAGGGATGACTGGCGGCCAATCGCTTCCTTCTCACGGGAATTGGGTGGCAGCCATGCGCGAGGTGAGAACCGGCGAACTTGGAGGCGCATACCCGGCCAGGCAAAGCCTGCCCGCGCACAGCTGCCATAGCAGTGCGCCTCTAGAAAGATCAGCGGGTTCTCACGCCCGATCACCGAATTTTCGGCGACCCGGTGAAGTTAACGATGAAGCCGTTCCCGCGATGCCAGACTGAGGCGATAGCGAGCGTAGGGTAATTCTTTAATTCGAGCGTTGGGTGTAGGAATTGGCGGATCACACCCCGTCCAAAGTGTACTTATGGCCTCCAGAGAGGCCGCATGAGGCCACCAGGTGCTTGCCTTGCAATTTACTGCGCCTATCAGATCGAGCGCCACGCGGGCGGCGCTCGATCTGATAGGCACAGCAAATCGCACTACAAGCACTTCGTCATAAATAATTTTAAACTTATGTTTTCGACGAAAAGTAATACATTAAGACACCAATATGCACCTTAATTACGATTCCCCCACCCCTTAAAATGACCTCCAGCCATCTCCTATACTCAGGCTCCGCCACCCAGCGCAGCCTCTCTGGCAAGGTCACTTCATGAACAAGAAAAACCGCCACCCCGCCGACGGCAAGCAGCCCATCACCATCTTTGGCCCGGACTTCCCCTTCGCCTTCGACGACTGGCTGGAACACCCCGCAGGCCTGGGCAGCATCCCAGCAGATCGCCAAGGTGAAGAAGTGGCCATCGTGGGTGCCGGTATCGCTGGACTGGTGGCGGCGTACGAGCTGATGAAGCTGGGCTTGAAGCCGGTGGTGTACGAGGCCTCCAAGCTGGGTGGCCGGCTGCGTTCGCAAGCCTTCAACGGCACCGACGGGATCATCGCCGAACTCGGCGGCATGCGTTTCCCGGTGTCGTCCACGGCGTTCTATCACTACGTGGACAAGCTGGGCCTGGAGACCAAGCCCTTCCCCAACCCGCTGACCCCGGCATCGGGCAGTACGGTGATCGACCTGGAAGGCCAGACCTATTACGCGGAAAAAACCTCCGACCTGCCCACGCTGTTCCACGAAGTGGCCGACGCCTGGGCCGATGCGCTGGAAAGTGGCGCCCAGTTCGCCGACATCCAGCAAGCCATCCGCGACCGCGATGTACCGCGGCTCAAGGAGTTGTGGAACAAGCTGGTGCCGCTGTGGGACGACCGCACCTTCTACGACTTCGTGGCCACCTCGCGCTCGTTCGCCAAACTGAGCTTCCAGCACCGCGAAGTGTTCGGCCAGGTCGGCTTTGGCACCGGCGGATGGGACTCGGACTTCCCCAACTCGATGCTGGAAATCTTCCGCGTGGTGATGACCAACTGCGACGACCACCAGCACCTGGTCGTCGGCGGTGTGGAGCAGGTGCCGCAAGGTATCTGGCGCCATGTGCCGGAGCGCTGCGCCCACTGGCCGGAGGGCACCAGCCTGAGCGGCCTGCATGGCGGCGCGCCGCGCACCGGGGTCAAGCGCATCGCCCGTGCCGCCGATGGCCGCCTGGCGGTCACCGACAACTGGGGCGACACCCGGCACTACGGCGCCGTGCTCGCCACCTGCCAGACCTGGCTGCTGACCACCCAGATCGACTGCGAGGAATCGCTGTTCTCGCAAAAAATGTGGATGGCCCTGGACCGCACCCGCTACATGCAATCGTCGAAGACGTTCGTCATGGTCGACCGGCCGTTCTGGAAGGACAAGGACCCGCAAACCGGCCGCGACCTGATGAGCATGACCCTCACCGACCGCCTCACCCGCGGCACCTACCTGTTCGACAACGGCGACGACAAGCCGGGGGTGATCTGCCTGTCCTACGCCTGGATGAGCGACGCGCTGAAGATGCTGCCGCACCCGGTGGAAAAGCGCGTGCAGCTGGCCCTGGATGCGCTGAAGAAGATCTACCCCAAGACCGATATCGCCGGGCACATCATCGGCGACCCGATCACCATTTCCTGGGAGGCCGACCCGCACTTCCTCGGCGCCTTCAAGGGCGCACTGCCGGGCCACTACCGCTACAACCAGCGCATGTACGCGCACTTCATGCAGCAGGACATGCCTGCCGAGCAGCGCGGCATGTTCATCGCCGGTGACGACGTGTCGTGGACCCCGGCGTGGGTGGAAGGCGCGGTGCAGACGTCGCTGAATGCGGTGTGGGGTATCATGAACCACTTCGGTGGCCAGACCCACCCGGACAACCCCGGCCCGGGCGATGTGTTTGACGAGATCGGCCCGATCGCCCTGGCAGACTGACTCAAGGAGGCACCATGCGCATTGCTCTGTTCCAGGGCGCCCCCCAGCCATTGGACGTGCCCGGCAACCTGCAACGGCTGCGCCACCAGGCGCAGCTGGCAGCCGACCGCGGCGCACAGTTGCTGGTGTGCCCGGAAATGTTCCTGACCGGCTACAACATCGGCCTGCCCCAGGTCGAGCGGCTGGCCGAAGCCGACGATGGCCCGGCGGCGATGGACGTGGTGGAAATAGCCCAGGCGCACCGCATCGCGATCGTCTATGGCTACCCCGAGCGTGGTGATGATGGGGCGATCTACAACAGTGTGCAGTTGATCGACGCGCACGGGCGCAGCCTGTGCAACTACCGCAAGACTCACCTGTTCGGTGAGCTGGACCGCGCGATGTTCAGCGCCGGCGCCGATCACTTCCCGGTGGTGGAACTGGACGGTTGGAAAGTCGGCCTGCTGATCTGTTACGACATCGAGTTCCCGGAGAACGCCCGACGCCTGGCGCTGGGTGGTGCCGAACTGATCCTGGTGCCGACGGCGAACATGGCCCCGTACGACTTCGTCTGCCAGGTGACCGTGAGGGCGCGGGCGCAGGAAAACCAGTGCTACCTGGTGTATGCCAATTATTGCGGCTCGGAAGACGACATCCAGTATTGCGGGCAGAGCAGCATCATAGGCCCTGATGGCAGCCTGCTGGCCATGGGTGGGCGGGATGAATGCCTGCTGCTGGCGGAGCTGGAGCATGAGCAGGTGGTGCAGGGGCGGGAGGCATTTCCTTACCTGACAGACCTGCGCCAGGAACTGCACCTGCGTAAAAGCTGACGTCCCATTCGCGGGCGCGCCCGCTCCCACAGGATTGGTGTCAGTCTGCAAGCCACACCATACCTGTAGGAGCGGGCGCGCACGCGAAGAGGCCGGGCCTGCTCATACAAATGGGTTAGCATGAACACCTACCCGGAGTTTCCATGCCTGACACCACCCGCCACCTCACCCTCGCCAACGGCCTGCAGCTCACCCTGCGCCACGCCCCGCGCCTTAAGCGCTCGGCCGCCGCATTGCGGGTGCACGCGGGCAGCCATGACGCTCCCACCAGGTGGCCCGGCCTGGCCCACTTCCTCGAACACCTTTTCTTCCTCGGCACCGCGCAGTTCCCCCTGAACGATGGCCTGATGCGCTACGTCCAGGCCCTCGGTGGCCAGGTCAACGCCAGCACCCGGGAACGCGCCACCGATTTTTTCTTCGAAGTGCCGACCAATGCCTTGGCTGGGGGCCTTGAGCGCCTGTGCCAGATGCTGGCCGAACCGGACCTGGGCATCGAGCGCCAACGCCGCGAACGCGAAGTGATCCACGCCGAGTTCATCGCCTGGTCGCGCAACCCGCAGGCTCAGCAGCAGTTCGCCTTGCTGCAATCGATGTCGCCGGGGCATCCGCTAGGGGCTTTTCACGCCGGTAACCGGCACACCCTGGCCTTGCAGAACCCCGCCTTTCAGCAAGCCCTCGAAGGCTTTCACCAACGCTATTACCAGGGAGGCCAGATGACCCTGAGCCTGTGTGGCCCACAGGCGCTGGATGAACTGGAACAGCTGGGCAGGCAGCATGCCAGCCTGTTCGCGACGGGTACGCAGGCGCTACAAACGCTGCCACCACTACTGTCGCCAACGAACACGCGCCTGGTGTTCACCCATGAAAAGCTACCGGCAGGTGCCGAGCAGGCCCTGGAATTACTGATCAGTTGCCTGGGCGACAACCGCCCGGATACCTGGCTGCATGCGCTGCGCCAACGCGGCTGGCTGCAAAGCTTCAAGGCCGAGAGGTTGTACAGCTTCGCCGGGCAGTTACTTTGGCACATCGACCTGCAGCTCAGCGCAAGCGCCAAACCGGACGAAGCAGATGCCCTGCTGCAGGGTTGGTTCAGCTTCATCCGCCAGGCCGACCTTGAGCAGATGAACCACGCATTCGGCCTGCTGCAGCTCAGCCGTGAACGCAGCGCCGGCGCGCTTGAGCTGGCTCGCCGGGACAGCGCGGGCCAGCCGTTCGCCAAGCTGGATGCGCAAGGTCTGCAGGCCCTGGGCGCACTGCTGAAAGGCCTGCCGGGCCACGTGCATGGGCAATGGCAACTGCCCCCCGTCGACGCCTTGCTCATGGCTGATTTGCCCCTTGCCTCGGCGCAACCTCTACCGGCGGCCCTGAAGACCAGCGACCTGCTGCCTGGTACCCGTCAGTACGCCGCGCTTTACCTGCGCTGGCACGTGCCATCGCCCCTGCGCCAGCGTTTGCAGGCCGTGCTGGAACAGGCGCTGGCCCCACTGCAGGAGCGCTGCGAGCGCGCGTCGGTGCAACTGCTGTTCAGTGCCGTTGGCGAATACTGGCAATTGCGCTGCGCCGGGCAACCGGCAGCGGTGCTTCGGGCAGTGGAGCAGGCCTTGGCCCTGATGCTCAAGCCAGCAACCAGTTGCTGGCAGCCCAGCACGGCGACGCCACCGCCACTGATCCCCATCAGGGCCTTGCTCAAGCAACTGCCCGACGCGGTAGTGGGCGCCCACCCCGCAAGTGCGCCTGCCAGCATGCCGACGCAGTCGCAACTCGACAGCCTGTGGCAGCACGCCCGCTGGCATGGCCTTGCCACAGGTTTCGACGCTGCTGCGCTAAGCGCTTTGGGCACTGCGTTACAGCACTGCCCTGGGCAAGGCTCGCTGCCTGCCCCCCCGCCTACATGGGCCAGCCACCGTTGGCAGCACGCCGAAGTACCCGGCAGTGAACACGCCCTGTTGCTGTTCTGCCCGCTCCCTGCGGCCAGCGAAGCCAGCGGCCGCGTGCTTGCGCAATTGCTGCAAGGGCCGGTTTACCAACGGCTGCGGGTAGAGCTGCAACTCGGCTACGCGGTGTTCAGTACCTTTCGTCAGGTCGAGGGTGTCGGCGGCCTGTTGTTCGGGGTGCAGTCGCCACATACCCGCCAAGCGCAGATCCTCGACCACCTGCTCACCCTGCTGCGGCAAGGCATCACGCTGGATCCGGGCGCTCGCGTGGCGTTGGCCGAGCAATTCGACGAGCCCGCCATGGCCAACGCCGACGTTGCCGAATGGGCATGGCAGACACACCTGGCTACACAACCCGGCACGCTGGATGAGCTGCGCAGGGCTATCTTGAAGACGCGGCAGACGGATCTGGACCAACTGCTGGGCACCCTGCTCGATAAGGATTGCCCTTGGCTCTGCTTGGCCAACGCTGCCGCGCCAACCCTTGAATGGCAGTGAACAACCTCGCGATTGTTACGCCAATTGCAACGGCGCTTTTCGAATAATTAACCTTTCGGTACAAATTTTTCTTGTAAGATAGCGCAATCCCAGTTTCAGGGAACTGCCGGCCCATGGCGGTACCCAAGTAATAGCTGAGCAACCCAACCCTCATTCGGAAGGAGTAATTCCATGTGGACCAAACCTGCTTACACTGACCTGCGTATCGGTTTCGAAGTCACCATGTACTTCGCAAGCCGCTAAGCCAGGCTTGCGCCTCAACGCCTCGGCCCGCCGGGGCGTTTTCGTTTTTACGACACGGTTTTCTGCATAGAGAGTGGCCATGTACATCCAGGTTCTCGGCTCCGCCGCCGGTGGCGGGTTCCCGCAGTGGAACTGCAACTGCGTCAACTGCAAGGGCTACCGTGACGGCAGCCTGCGGGCCACGGCGCGCACCCAATCGTCTATCGCCCTGTCCGACGACGGCGTGCACTGGGTGCTGTGCAATGCCTCGCCCGACATCCGCGCCCAGCTCCAGGCCTTTGCGCCGATGCAGCCGGCCCGGGCGCTGCGCGACACCGGCATCAACGCCATCGTCCTGCTGGACAGCCAGATCGACCACACCACCGGCCTGCTCAGCCTGCGCGAAGGTTGCCCGCACCAGGTGTGGTGCACCGACATGGTCCACCAGGACCTCACCACCGGTTTCCCGCTGTTCAACATGCTCAGCCACTGGAACGGTGGCCTGCAGTGGAACCGCATCGAGCTGGAAGGCAGCTTCGTGATCGACGCCTGCCCAAACCTCAAGTTCACCCCGTTCCCGCTGCGCAGCGCCGCGCCGCCCTACTCCCCGCACCGCTTCGACCCGCACCCGGGCGATAACCTGGGTTTGATGGTCGAAGACACCCGCACCGGCGGCAAGCTGTTCTACGCACCGGGCCTGGGCCAGGTAGACGAAAAGCTGCTGGCGATGATGCACGGTGCCGACTGCCTGCTGGTCGACGGCACCCTGTGGGAAGACGACGAAATGCAGCGCCGTGGCGTGGGCACCCGCACCGGCCGCGAGATGGGTCACCTGGCCCAGAACGGCCCTGGCGGCATGCTGGAAGTGCTCGACGGCTTCCCGCGCCAGCGCAAGGTACTTATCCACATCAACAACACCAACCCGATTCTCGACGAAGACTCACCCGAGCGCGCCGAAGTCCTGCGCCGGGGCGTCGAAGTTGCCTTCGATGGCATGAGCATCGAGTTGTAACACCCAGATCGCACAAGCAACAAAGTCCCCCTGTGGGAGCGGGTTCACCCGCGAAGAATCCAACACAGTGTATGGCACCGGCTTCGCCGGTGTTCGCGGGTAAACCCGCTCCCACAGGGATCGAGCCGAGACTCAGCTTTACAGGAGCCAGCCGAATGAGCGACGCACTGCCAATGTCCCCTGCCGAATTCGAGCAGGCCCTGCGCGCCAAGGGCGCCTATTACCACATCCATCACCCGTACCACGTGGCGATGTACCAGGGGCGCGCCACCCGCGAGCAGATCCAGGGCTGGGTAGCCAACCGCTTCTACTATCAGGTCAACATCCCGATGAAGGATGCCGCGATCCTGGCCAACTGCCCGGACCGCGAGGTACGCCGCGAGTGGATCCAGCGCCTGCTCGACCACGACGGCGCCCCCGGCGAGGACGGTGGCATCGAAGCCTGGCTGCGCCTTGGCCAGGCGGTCGGCCTCGACCCGGACCAGCTGCGCTCCCAGGAGCTGGTACTGCCCGGCGTACGCTTTGCCGTGGACGCCTACGTCAACTTCGCCCGCCGCGCCAGCTGGCAGGAAGCGGCCAGCAGCTCGCTGACCGAACTGTTCGCCCCGCAAATCCACCAGTCGCGACTGGACAGCTGGCCACAGCACTACCCGTGGATCGACCCGGCCGGCTACGAGTACTTCCGCACCCGTCTGGGCCAGGCCCGGCGTGACGTCGAGCACGGCCTGGCGATTACCCTGCAGCACTACACCACCCGCGCGGGCCAGGAGCGTATGCTGGAGATACTTCAGTTCAAGCTGGATATCCTCTGGAGCATGCTCGACGCCATGAGCATGGCCTACGAGTTGAACCGCCCGCCTTATCACTCCGTCACCCTGGACCGGGTGTGGCACAAGGGGATCACCCTATGAGTCTTGATCGCAATCAGGTGCCGAGCTGGCGCCCCGGCTACCGCTTCCAGTACGAGCCGGCACAAAAGGGCCATGTGTTGCTGTACCCCGAAGGCATGATCAAGCTCAACGAAAGCGCCAGCCTGATCGGTGGCCTGATCGACGGCCAGCGTGACGTGGCAGCCATCATCAGCGAACTCGAACAGCAATTCCCCGATGTCCCGGAAGTGGCCGATGACATCGAGCAGTTCATGGAGGTGGCCCGTGCCGAACACTGGATCGTCCTCGCCTGAGTTGCCGCCTACGCCCGAGGTCGGCCTGCCGCTGTGGCTGCTGGCCGAGCTCACCTACCGCTGCCCGCTGCAGTGCCCGTATTGCTCCAACCCGCTGGACTTTGCCGCCCAGGGTCAGGAGCTGAGCACCGCACAGTGGTTCAAGGTGATGGCCGAAGCGCGGGAAATGGGCGCCGCGCAAATCGGCTTTTCCGGCGGTGAACCGCTGGTGCGCCAGGACCTTGCCGAGCTGATCGGCGAAGCCCGCCGGCTGGGGTACTACACCAACCTGATCACCTCGGGCATCGGCCTGACCGAAGCGCGCATCGCCGATTTCAAGAAGGCCGGCCTGGACCATATCCAGATCAGCTTCCAGGCCAGCGACGAGCAGGTCAACAACCTGCTTGCCGGCTCGAAGAAGGCCTTTGCGCAAAAGCTGGAGATGGCCCGTGCCGTAAAGGCCCACGGCTATCCGATGGTGCTCAACTTCGTCACCCATCGGCACAACGTCGACAAGACCGACCGCATCATCGAGCTTTGCATTGCCCTGGAAGCCGACTTCGTCGAGCTTGCCACCTGTCAGTTCTACGGCTGGGCGCACCTCAACCGCCTGGGGCTGCTGCCAACCCGCGAGCAACTGGAGCGGGCCGAGCGCATCACCAACGAGTACCGGGAAAAGCTCAAGGCCGAGGGCAACCCGTGCAAGCTGATCTTCGTCACTCCGGACTACTACGAAGAGCGCCCCAAGGCCTGCATGAATGGCTGGGGCAACCTGTTCCTCACCATTACCCCGGACGGCACCGCGCTGCCCTGCCACGGCGCCCGCCAGCTGCCCGTGAAGTTCCCCAATGTACGCGACCACGACCTGCACCATATCTGGTATGAGTCGTTTGGCTTCAACCGCTTCCGTGGTTATGAGTGGATGCGCGAACCGTGCCGCTCCTGCGACGAAAAAGAAAAGGATTTCGGCGGCTGTCGCTGCCAGGCCTTCATGCTGACCGGCGATGCCAGCAACGCCGACCCTGTGTGCGCCAAGTCGGCCGAGCACGGCATCATCCTCAAGGCCCGCGAGGAGGCGGAAACCGCCCAGCTCGCCATTGAACAGATGACCTTCCGCAATGATCGAAACTCCCGTGTCATCGCCCGCGGCTGAATTCAGCGCGGCCCAGGCAGTTGCCGCCGGTACCGACTTCACCGAACTCAAAGTCAGTGCCGACGGGCTGTTCTGGATCGAATTTCGCCCCGCCGACGGTGCTTGCCGTATCTGGCACTGGCTGTACCACCAGGCCCGCTGCCTGACCCCGGATGGTTTCAGCGTGCGCAGCCGGGTCTACGAATATGGCGGTGGCAGCTTTTGCCTGGGTGGCGACGGGCTGGTGTTCGTCAACGAAAAGGACCAGCAGGTCTACACCCAGCCGCTGGACGATGTGCCACCGCGTGCGCTGACCCAGGATGCCAGCTGCCGCTACGGCGATGTGCAGTGGCACCATGGCCAGGTGCTGGCCGTCGAGGAGCGCCATGCCGAGCAGGTAGAGCATCGCCTGGTGGCTTTGGCTGAAAGCAGCCGCGAAGTGCTCGCCGAGGGCGCCGATTTCTACGCCTCACCCACGGTGAGTGCCGATGGCATGCGCCTGGCGTGGATCGAATGGGACCGCCCGGCACAGCCCTGGACCCTCACCCGATTGATGTGCCGCTTACGCGACAGCAGTGGCCACTGGGGCCCCGCGCAGTGCGTGGCCAGCGATGGTGAGTCGCTGCAGCAACCGCGCTTCGATGCCGAAGGCCGGCTCTACTGCCTGTCCGACCGCAATGGCTTCTGGCAGCCCTGGGGGGAAGTCGATGGCCACTGGCAGGCGTTGCCTGCCGGGCCTGCCGACCACGCGGCTGCGCCTTGGCAACTGGGCACCTGTACCTGGTTGGCGCTGGGGCCGCAAAGCTACCTGGCCAGCTGGTTCAAAGATGGCTTCGGGCAACTGGGGCTGCGTCATGAAGATGGCCGCATGGCGCGTTACGCCAGTGCCTACACACGCTTTCGCAGCCTGGCCATGGACAGCGAAAACCTGTATGCCATTGCCGCCTCGCCCATCAGCCCGCCGGCAGTGATTGCCATCGACCGCCGCAACCACGAGGTCCGCGTACTGGCCGGTGGTGTCGAGATGCTGCCGGCGGAGCAGATCAGCCTGCCGCAGCCTATCCGCTATGGCAGTGACGGCGAGCAGGCCCATGGTTTCTTCTACCCGCCAGCGCAGGCGCAAGGCGCCGCCCCGCTGGTGGTGTTCATCCACGGCGGGCCGACGTCGGCCTGCTATCCCGTGCTCGACCCTCGCATCCAGTACTTGACCCAACGCGGCTTTGCCGTGGCCGACCTGAACTACCGGGGCAGCACCGGCTATGGCCGGGAATACCGACAGGCATTGCACCTGCGCTGGGGCGAGAGCGATGTGGCCGATGCCTGCGCGGCGGTCGAATACCTGGCTGCTCAAGGCCTGGTCGACAAGCACAAGGCGTTTATCCGCGGCGGTAGCGCCGGTGGCTACACCACCTTGTGCGCCTTGGCGTTCCATGACGTGTTCCGCGCCGGCGCCAGCCTGTACGGGGTCAGCGACCCGGTTGCCCTGGGCCGTGCCACCCACAAGTTCGAAGGGGATTACCTGGACTGGCTGATCGGCGACCCGCTCCAGGATGCCGAACGCTATCGCCAGCGCACGCCGCTGCTGCATGCAGGGCAGATCAAGGTGCCGGTGATTTTCTTTCAGGGTGAGCTGGATGCTGTGGTGGTGCCAGAGCAGACCCGCGCCATGCTGGCGGCGTTACAGGCTAACGGCATCGAGGCTGAAGGGCACTTCTATGCGGGGGAGCGGCATGGGTTCCGCAAAGCGGATAACCTGGCGCATGCGTTGGAAGAGGAGTGGAAGTTTTATTGCCGGGTGTTGGAGACCTGAGATTTTGGGGCCGCTTTGCGGCCCATCGCGACACAAGGCCGCTCCCACATTAATCGGCGTCCGCAGGACATTTGTGGGAGCGGCCTTGTGTCGCGATGGGCTGCGAAGCAGCCCCAGAAAACCTCACCGTTTGGCGATGATGTACACCGCGTGCACGATCCCCGGAATGTAACCCAGCAAGGTCAGCAGAATATTCAGCCAGAACGCCCCGCCAAACCCCACCTGCAGAAACACGCCCAGCGGTGGCAGAAGAATGGCGATGATGATGCGAATAAAGTCCATGCGAGTCTCTCCTGAAGGGTTACATCAAAGACTAGCCGCCCGCCACAGAGGTTCCACAGGCAAAAAAAAACGCCCCGGGCCGAATAAAACAGGCCAGGGGCGATGCGCAGGAACGCCAGACGGTTCGTAGAATTCTCGGTCTTGCCAAACAGCTACGCCGGCATTTCGCGGCGGGCCTGCTGCTGGGCATGCAGGCGGGCAAAGGCGCGGGCCAGGCGCAGCAGCATTTCGTCGATGTTGCCCTTGCTCACGGTCAGCGCTGGCGACAAACGCACCACATCCGCTTGCGGTGCATTGAGCAGCAGGCCTTCATGCAGGGCCGCTGCCACCAACTCTTTGGCAAGGTTTTCTTTCAGTTGCAGTGCCCACAGCAGGCCTTGCCCGCGCACCTCACCCTGCCCATAGCGCCCAGCCAGGCGGCTCAGGCCTTCACGCAGGTGGCGGCCGTTATCCTGCACCTGGGCGAAGAAGCCAGGCTCCAGCACGGTGTCCAGCACAGCCAGGCCGGCGGCGCACATCAGCGCATTGCCATGGTGGCTGCCTTCCAGTTCGCCAGGCTCGGCGCAGCATGCCGTGCCCCGGGCGAGCAAGGCAGCCAGGGGCACACCGCCGCCCAGGCCCTTGCCCAAGGTGATGATGTCGGCGCGCACGCCATACAGCTCCTCGGCCAGCAGCGCGCCACAGCGGCCAATACCGGTCTGCACCTCATCGAGGATCAGCAGGATGCCCAGTTCACGGCACAGTGTTTCCACGCCCTTGAGATATTCCTGGGTGGCGGGGATAACACCCGCCTCGCCCTGGATTGGCTCAAGCATGATGGCCACGGTGCGCGAATCCACGGCGGCGTGCAGGGCGGCCAGGTCGTTGAACGGCACTTTGCTGAAGCCCGGCAGGCCAGGCTCACAGCGGTTGCACGGCAGCGGGTCGGACGCCGACAGGGCGCCCAGGCTGCGGCCATGGCAGGCCTGGGTGGCAGTGATGATGTGATAGGCGCCGTTGCGGTGCAGCTGGCCCCACTTGCGCGCCAGCTTGATCGCACCTTCACAGGCCTCCGCACCGCTGTTCAGCAGGTAGGCCTGCTCGCTGCCGGTGCTCTGGCACAGGCGGTTGACCAGCCCTAACAGGCCACGGCTGTGGAAGCCCGAGCCCGGGTTGATCAGCGCCTGGGCCTGGTTGCCCAGTGCCTTCACCAGCACGCTGGGGCTATGGCCCAGGCTGTTGACTGCACCACCCTGGGTAAAGTCCAGATAGGCACGCCCTTCGTTGTCCCACAACCAGGAGCCCTGACCACGCACGAACACCTGCGCTGCCCGTTCGGCGCTGGGCATCAGGCGATCACGCGACAACTCATCAGCGTGCGGCACAATCACCGGCGCGCGCTTGGGCTCGGCGACAGCGGCAGGGGCCGAGCGGCGCAGGTTGAACAGGTTCATCAGGGCTCCAACCAATCACGGTAAAGGGCGGCTACGGTGCGGTCTTGGTGCCGACACTCGATATTTTGCCTTGCCTATCAAAAGTGTTTTTCATCCGGGGTAACAATCGACCCAATGATCGCTGTAACCCGTTGGAATACGGCGATAGACTAGGCTTCGCGAGGGTTTTCGACCATTTCGTTTTTCCAGCATCTTCGATAAGTGTTACTTATGGATTTCCGCCAACTGCGTTATTTCGTCGCGGTGTATGAAGAAGGCCACGTGGGCCGCGCCGCCGAGCGCCTGTCACTGTCCCAGCCGGCACTCTCCCAGCAGATCCGCCAACTGGAACACAGCCTCGATCTGAGCCTGTTCGAGCGCAGCAACAAGCGCCTGCTGCCCACCCTGGCTGCCCACACCCTGTACAACCACGCCTTGCCATTGCTCGATGGCCTGCAGCGCGCCCACGAGGCCATGCGCAACTTCAAGGGCCAGTCGCTTCGCACCTTGGCTATCGGCGTGTTGCAGACCGTGCGGCCGAGCCTGGTGCCACAGCTGCTCGAACGGCTGCGCAAGGCACAGCCGCACCTTGTGGTGCAGATCTACGAGTTGTCGGGGCTGGAGATCGAACGGCGGCTGCTCAACGGCAGCTTGGACATCGGCATCAGCTACCTGCCTCCGCGCCAGCCTGGGCTGCATGGCCTGCTGCTGTACGAAGACGAGCTGCAGCTGGTGATCCCCGATACCCACCCGCTGAAGGATTTCAAGAAGGTGTCCATCCGCCAGGCCGCCGAGTTGCCCATGCTGATGCTGGGCGAGGAGTTCCAGATCCGCCAGATCTGGCAGGCGCAGCTGGCCAGCCAGGGGCGGCGACCACACGTGCAGGCAGAAATGAACAACATGGCGGGGATTCTCGACAGCTTGGCGCACACCGCACTGGCCACCATTCTGCCGGGCCGGGCCAAAGAAGCCGCCGAGGATGATCAGGGCCTGCTGTGGAAGCCGTTGAGCGAGCCGCGGGTGCCGCTGAAGGTTGGCTTGGTGTTCCGCGATGCTCAGCGCCAGCAGGCCTCTGTGGAGCTACTGCGCACGCTGCTGGAGGAGGAGACGGACGCCCGCCTGTTGGGGCCATCACCGCTGGACGTGCTGGCCTGAAAAACACGCGCACAAAGAAAACCCCGCCGAAGCGGGGTTTTCCAGACTGTTTCCCTGTGACATCCGTATCGCCCCGCCATCCTGGCAGGTGGTCCTTCGTCGTCTTCCTTGATCTGTCCTTTGCGCTTCCTGCGCAACGTCCATGTGGTAAAGATTAACCGTGGATCCAATCTGAGAACAGTGGTGAAAAGTCACCACGTCGTGTAGGAAAAAGCTTACAAAGAAGATTCATGCCGTGAATTGGGCTGCTGCGCAGCCCATCGCGGCACAAGGCCGCTCCCACATGGGACCGCGCAACTGTCCAACTCTACGCGATACCTGTGGGAGCGGCCTTGCGTCGCGATGGGCCGCAAAGCGGCCCCAGAATCCGTCAGAACTGCTCGGCATCCAGCAGGTAAAGCGACTCGCTCCCCGCCTTCACCGATGCCACCAGCGAATCCACCCGTGGCAGCAACCGCGCAAAGTAGAACCGCGCCGTCCCCAGCTTGCCCGAGTAGAACGCCTCGTCCCCCTCACCCGCATTGGCCGCCCGCGCCATCAACGCCCACATGTAGGCATAGGCCACATAACCAAAGGCATGCAGGTACTCGACCGACGCCGCGCCGATTTCATTCGGGTTGCCCTTGGCCTGTTCCAGCACCCATTCGGTTAGCCCGTCGAGCTGGTCGAGGCTGGCAGCCAACGGCTTGGCAAACTCGTCCAGTTCGCTGCCAGCACTGGCAATGAACTGGCGGATCTCATCAGAGAACAGCCTGTAGTACGCGCCACCGCTGGCCACCACCTTGCGCCCCATCAGGTCGAGGGCCTGGATGCCGTTGGTGCCTTCGTAGATCTGCGTAATGCGCACATCACGCACCAGCTGCTCCTGCCCCCACTCACGGATATAACCATGCCCACCGAACACCTGCTGGCCATGCACCGTGCTCTCCAGCCCCAGGTCGGTGAGGAACGCCTTGGCCACCGGTGTCAGCAGTGCCACCAGCTCTTCGCTGCGCTTGCGCACGGCGGCGTCTTCGCTGAACTTGGCACTGTCCAGCTGCATGGCTACATAGGTGGAAAAGGCGCGGCCACCCTCGATCTGTGCCTTCATGGTCAGCAGCATGCGGCGCACGTCCGGATGGACGATGATCGGGTCGGCGGCCTTGTCCTTGGCATGCGGGCCGGTCGGGGCGCGGCTCTGCAGCCGGTCGCGAGCGTATTCCACCGCGTTTTGGTAGGAGCGTTCGGCGGAGGCCAGGCCCTGGATGCCAACACCCAGGCGCTCGTAGTTCATCATGGTGAACATGGCCGCCAGGCCTTTGTTCGGCTCACCGACGATGTAGCCCACCGCTTCGTCGAAGTTCATCACACAGGTAGCCGAGGCCTGGATGCCCATCTTGTGCTCGATCGAGCCGCAAGTAGCCGGGTTGCGCGCCCCCAGGCTGCCGTCTTCGTTGACCAGGAACTTCGGCACCAGAAACAGCGAAATGCCTTTCGCACCTGCCGGTGCATCCGGCAGCTTGGCCAGCACCAGGTGAATGATGTTCTCGGTCAGGTCGTGCTCGCCACCGGTGATGAAGATCTTGGTACCGCTGACCTTGTAACTGCTGTCGGCCTGCGGCTCGGCCTTGGTGCGGATGATGCCCAGATCGGTACCGGCATGCGGCTCGGTCAGGCACATTGACCCCGCCCAAACGCCGGCGTACATGTTCGGCAGGTACTTGGCCTTCAGCGCTTCGCTGGCGTGCGCATTGATCGACAGGCAGGCGCCAGCGGTCAGCATCGGGTACAGGCCAAACGCCAGGCTGGAGGCGTTGACCATTTCCTCGACCTGGGCCGAGATGGCCTTGGGCATGCCCATGCCGCCGAACACCGGGTCGCCGCCCACGCCTACCCAGCCGCCTTCGGCGTAGGTGTTGTAGGCCTCGATGAAACCGGCCGGTGTGCTTACCGCACCGTTGTCCCAGTGGCAGCCTTCTTCATCGGCGGCGCGGCTGAGCGGCGCGATGGTCTTGGCGGTGACCTTGCCGGCTTCTTCCAGCACGGCCATGGCCGTATCGGCATCGACTACCTCAGCCAGCCCGGGCAACTGCGCCCACTGCTCGGCCACATTGAAGACTTCATTCAGTACGAAGCGCATGTCGCGCAGGGGCGCTTTATAGTCAGCCATGACAACCTCTCGCTAGTCGGGTCGGGGCGGTCTCGGGGAACCGCGACACTGGGGTTACCGGCAGTGTAACCGAACAACTTTTACGAGACATAGGGTCATCAACTGACCGCACAGTCTTGCCCAGTCACGCCGTACGCACTGCACCGCGCTGCGATTGTTGCCCATGCACCATGACACAATTGCGCCCTGCGCCTTTGGCGCTGTACAGCGCCTGGTCAGCGGATTTGAGCACCGCCTCAGGGTTACGGTGGTCAACCTGGCGCTCGGCCACACCGATGCTGATGGTGACCGACACCGTCCCGCCGCTGTTGCCCGCCCGGCGCTGGCGCCCGCTTGTATCGTCCTGTGGGCGGCTGCTCTGGTCGCGCAGGTGCATCACATAGTTGGCAATCACCTCGCGCACGGCCTCCACGTGGGGCACACATTCCTCGGCGGTCTTGCCGGCGAACACCAGGGCGAACTCCTCGCCGCCATATCGATAGGCGCGGCCACCGCCAGTCACCTTGGACAGGCGGCTGGCGACCAGGCGCAGCACCTGGTCGCCCACATCGTGCCCATGGGTATCGTTGAATTTCTTGAAATGGTCGACATCGGTCATGGCGATCACGTAGTTGCGCCCCAGGCGTTGCATGCGCTCGTTGAGCGCACGGCGCCCCGGCAGGCCGGTCAGCTCGTCACGGAAGGCCATCTGGTAGGCCTCGTGCGCAACCGCTGCGGCGATCATCAACATCACCTGGCTACACATGATGTTCAGGGTGAACGGCAGGATGAAGGTTTGCGGCAGCATCCAGAAAATGCCCAGCAGGCCGGTTATCAACGCAGCGTGCAGCGGCCGCGGTGCGCGCAGGTATTGCACCACCAGCAGGATGAACACGCCGAGGAACAAGGGGTAGACCATCTGGATCAGGCTCATCCACTGGCCATGCAAGGTTGGCCAGCGTATCTCCGCCAGCCAGGTCAGCAGCGCTTCGGGGTAGCTTTTTTCGAGGGCTACCGCCACGCTGCCCACGGCGAACAGCACGGCACCGCGGGCGACCATGTCCTGCAGCAGGTGGGTGCGTTCCTGCCAGGCGCCGTACAGGCCGAACAGCGCGGGCAGCAGCAGGCATACCAGGTGGAAGATCACGGCCGCATCCTCGCGCACGCGGCCATGGTCACGGTAGAAGTCGGTCTGGGTGTCGAGCAGATAGTAGGCGATGTACACCGTGAGCATCATGAACAGCTCACGCTGGCGGCGGTACACCGCGCAGTAGGCACCGCCCAGCAGCAGCACCAAGGTAGGAAGGACGTTGAACAGCGATGTGAAAAAGACGCTGAGGTCTCTCACATAGGCTGCGGCGAGCCCTGCCAGCAACAGGATCAGCGAAGGCAGGAAGTGGCTTGCGCGAACAGCGTTAAGACGAAACAAGGGTAATCTCCAACCCGGCAGATCAATAGTGGCATTGTGCCCTTACTTCATCGGCAGTGCACATGAACAGTTGAATATCAGTTCCGACGCGGCCCCTGTAGGAGCAGCCTTGTGCTGCGAAAGGGCCGGTATGACAGAAGGTTTGCTTTGGCAGTTATGCCCTCTTCGCAGCACAAGGCTGCTCCTACAAGGGATAGGCATCCGGCTGCAGAATGAAAAAACCCGCCTGCCGGTGACGGCAGGCGGGTTTTGGGTACAGCGGCTGAATCAGTACGACAGGCCGAAGTGCTCTTCGTCCATCGCCATCAGGTTGTTGGCGCCCGACAGCATGGTCGCCACATGCGTACGGGTACGCGGCAGGATGCGCTGGAAGTAGAAGCGCGCAGTCTGCAGCTTGGCGGTGTAGAACGCCTCTTCGCTGGTGCCGGCAGCCAGCTTCTCGGCTGCCAGGCGGGCGATGTCGGCCCAGAAGTAGGCCAGGCAGGCGTAGCCGGAGTACATCAGGTAATCCACCGAGGCCGCACCCACTTCTTCGCGGTCCTTCATGGCGGCCATGCCCACTTTCATGGTCAGCTCGCCCCACTCCTTGTTGATTGCCGCCAGCGGTTCAACGAACTCCTTGACCGCTTCATTGCCTTCCTGCGCCTGGCAGAACTTGTGCACGATCTTGGTGAAGCCCTTCAGGGCCTCGCCCTGGGTCATCAGCACTTTCCGGCCGAGCAGGTCGAGGGCCTGAATGCCGGTGGTGCCTTCGTACAGCATGGAGATACGGCTGTCGCGCACGTTCTGCTCCATGCCCCACTCGGCGATGAAGCCATGGCCGCCGTAGATCTGCACGCCGTGGTTGGCCGCTTCGAAACCGACTTCGGTCATGAACGCCTTGGCGATCGGGGTCAGGAACGCCAGCAGGGCGTCAGCCTTTTTGCGCTCTTCTTCGTCCTGGCTGTACTTGACGATGTCCACCTGCTTGGCAGTGAAGTACACCATCGCACGGTTGCCTTCGGCGAAGGCTTTCATGGTCAGCAGCATGCGGCGCACGTCCGGGTGGACGATGATCGGGTCGGCAGCCTTGTCCGGCGCTTTCGGGCCAGTCAGGGAACGCATCTGCAGGCGCTCACGGGCGTACTTCAGGCCACCCTGGAAGGCCACCTCGGCATGCGCCAGGCCTTGCAGCGCGGTACCCAGGCGAGCAGTGTTCATGAAGGTGAACATGCAGTTCAGGCCTTTGTTGGCCGGGCCGATCAGGTAGCCGGTTGCCGCATCGAAGTTCATCACGCAGGTAGCGTTGCCGTGGATGCCCATCTTGTGCTCGATGGAACCACAGCTCACGCCATTGCGCTCGCCCACGCCGCCTTCAGCATTGGGCAGGAACTTCGGCACGATGAACAGCGAAATGCCTTTGGTGCCGGCTGGTGCGTCCGGCAGGCGGGCCAGGACGATATGGACGATGTTGTCGGCCATGTCGTGTTCACCGGCCGAAATGAAGATCTTGGTGCCCGACACTTTGTAGCTGCCGTCGGCCTGTGGTTCGGCCTTGGTGCGCAGCATGCCCAGGTCGGTACCGCAGTGAGGTTCGGTCAGGCACATGGTGCCGGTCCACTCACCGGAAACCAGTTTGGTCAGGTAGGTGTGCTGCTGCTCGGCAGTGCCGTGCGCGGAGATGGTGTTCATCGCGCCATGCGACAGGCCTGGGTACATGCCCCACGACCAGTTCGAACCGCCGACCATTTCGCTCAGGGCCAGGCCCAGCGATTCTGGCAGGCCTTGGCCGCCATGCTCGACGTCATGCGCCAGGCTCGGCCAGCCGCCTTCGACGAATTGCTCATAGGCTACCTTGAATCCAGTCGGGGTTTTAACGCCCGATTCGCTCCAGGTGCAGCCTTCCTGGTCACCGACACGGTTCAGCGGGGCCAGCACCTGCTCACAGAACTTCGCGCCTTCTTCGAGGATCGCATCGACCATGTCGGGCGTGGCGTCCTGGCAGCCCGGCAGGCTCTGATAGTGCGCCTCATAGCCAAGCAGTTCGTCGCGAACGAAGCGGATATCACGCAAGGGGGCTTTGTAATCAGGCATTGCGATGAACCTCTGGGTGAGTTCTGTGGGGGTGACCAGCTCTTGGCGGCCGTCTATCAAACAGTTGTTTGAAACTTACGTTTAGCTCTGGCTTATGTCAAGGAGGGACTATGGTGCCATTTACGCCACGAAAAATGGCGTTTACGCCACGCTCAGAAAAAACGCCGCCTCTGTGGGAGCGGGCGTGCCCGCGAAAGGGCCCGGCCAGACAAAAGAGATGCCTGACCTGACGCATTCGCGGGCACGCCCGCTCCCACAGGGGCTGTGTTTAATTTGAGGGTTGCCTGTCAGGCGTAGGTGTCGATGATCCGACCGAGCATTTCGTCGGATGCCTTGACCACCTTTGCACCAAGCTCGACTTCGGTTTTGCCAACAACCATTTGCACGGTGCTGGTCGCCAGGTCCATCTGCTGGCTGCGATCTACTGCGCGCAGGCGTTCAGCCTGAAAATCGCTGGACTGGCTGGTGGCGGTACGTTCGGCTGTGGTGTTGGCGATCTGGCCTGCGGCCTGATCGACGCGGTTCTGGCCGGTTTGAATCGCACTCAGGCCCGCGTAATAGGCGGAGCTACCGGTGATTTCCATGTCAGGACTCCATTGACGCTGGATAACGAACAGCCCCAATTAAAGCAGGCTGGGCGCGAAAAGGCCCGTTTAAAACCCTAATGGCCTGGTGCCAGTTGATAGGCCTTGGGTATTCCTGCACCGGCCCTATCGCCGGTAAGCCAGCTCCAACAGGTACCACGTAACCCTTCTGGGAGCTGGCTTGCCGGCGATAGGGCCGGGGCTGGGAAAGGCTAATCCAGCAGATCCAGTTGCAGATGCTCAGCCACCATATCGGCACTGGCTTGCTTCAGTTTGGGCACCCGCCCAAGGCAAGGCGCAGGCAAGCGCTCTGCCAGGCTGGCAAGGTTCTCTTCAAGACGCGAAGTACGGGGCTCGATGATGTTCGCCACCCACCCGGCCAATTGCAGCCCATCCCGCTCGATCGCCTCGGCGCTGAGCAAGGCATGGCTGATGCAACCCAACCGCACCCCCACAACAAGAATCACCGGCAACTGCAGGGCAACGGCGAGGTCGGAAAGGTTCTCCAGGCCCGACAGCGGCACACGCCAGCCACCGGCCCCTTCGACCAAAGTGAAATCGGCATTTTGTTGCAGCACATTGCGCATTGCCGCCAGCAACTCCGGAACAGCCAGCGTCACCCCCGCCTCACGCGCCGCCACATGCGGGGCAATGGCAGGCTCGAAGGCAAACGGGTTGACCTGCTCGTATGGCAACTTGATCGTGCTTTCGTCGATCAGCGCCTGGGCATCACTGTTGCGCAAGCCCTTCGGTGTCATGGTGCAGCCGGAGGCCACCGGTTTGGCACCCAGAGTGCTCATGCCCTGCAAGCGCGCCGCGTGCAAAAGCCCGGCGGCGATGGTGGTCTTGCCGACATCGGTATCGGTACCGGCAATGAAATAGGCCTGGCTCATCTCGCTCCCCTTACGCCTGTGGCTTGCGCAACACACCATAGACCACCTGATAGGTGGCTGGCAGCCCCTCAGGCTGGCGAAATGCTTCGTAGGCCTGCAACAGGCCGTGCATGCGGGCCCGACCGGTGAGGCCTGAAGGGCGGCCCGGGTTGAGGTTGTGCGCGCCCAGTGCCTTCAGCTCATGGGTGAGGCTGCGAACATCCGGGTAGTGCAGCACATGCGGGCAGCGCTGCAGCCCAAGTTGTTCAAAGCCGCTGCCGGCACACAGGCGCTGGTAATCCTCGAACCGGCGGAAGCGGTTCACATGCACCAGGCCATCCACGGCCTGCCAGCTGGCACGCAACTCGCCTAGGGTACCCACGCACAGGCTGCTGAAAGCCAGCACGCCACCCGGGCGCAGTACTCGCAACGCCTCTGCAAGCACACAGGCGAACTGGTCGCACCACTGCACGGCCAGGCTGGTGAACACAAGGTCGACACTGGCATCGCGCAGCGGCAAGCGCTCGGCGTCACCGGCCACGTGGTAGTGCGCCCCACCTTGTTCATCCCGCGCGTGGCGCAGCATGCCTTCGGCGATGTCCACTGCCACACCGCTGGCCTGTGCGAAACACTCGGCCAGTTTTCGGCTGAAATGGCCGGTTCCGCTGCCCAGGTCCAGCCAGTGCGAGGGTTGCAAGCCGGCCGGCAACTGCTCCAGCAGGTTCAAACCTACGGCGCGCTGCAAGGCCGCCACGCTGTCGTAGCTGGCCGCAGCGCGGGAGAACGAAGCCGCCACCTGGCGTTTGTCGGGCAATGCGCCGGGCAGGGTCGGACGGGAAAGGTCAGTCATCGCCACTCTCATGCAGGAAACTCTTGATGCCCGCCGCCAGCTCCTGCGGGTACTCCAGCAGGAACGCGTGGGAACTGTCTTCGACCAGGCCCACTTCCACATCCGGCAGCAGCTCGCTCAACGCCTTGGCTGCCTCTGCCGGCACCAGCGCATCGCTGCCGGCAAACAGGTGCAATTGCGGGCCGGCATATGCCTGCAGTGCTTCGCGGGTGTCGAGCTTGGCCAGCACCTCAAGGCCGGTTGCCAGGTACAGCGGGTCGGTCTCCGGCACCCCGACACCCAGTTGGCGCAGCAACGTACGTGGCTGCTGGGCACCATCACTGCACAAGGTACGGAAGCGTTTGAGGGTGACCTGGGTATGGCTGCGGCAGCCGTCGAGGAAGGTGCCGAAGGTGTCTTCGGGCATGCCGTGGGGCCAGTCTGGCCGGGCGACGAAGCTGGGGTTGCTGGCCAGGGTCAGCAGGCCACAGCAGTGGTCGCCGCGCTGGTGCGCCAGCGCGCTGGCCAGCATGCCACCCAGCGACCAGCCACCCAGCCAGACATCGCTGGGCACCTTGCGGTCCAGGTAGTCGACCCAAGCCTGCACATCGCTGTGGTCCAATTCCGGCAGGGGCATCAGCTCTACCTGCAAGCGCGCATCCTGGGCGCGCAGGCTGGCTGCCAGCGGCTCCAGTGAGGCAGTGCCCAGGCCCCAGCCGGGCAGCAATACAAGACGATTACGCATCGGCGTTCTCCAACTGTGGATAACACTCGGCCAATGCATTCAACAATAGCTGCACCTGCGCCTCGCTGTGCGCGGCGCTCAGGGTCACCCGCAGGCGTGCGCCGCCCGCCGGCACGGTGGGTGGGCGGATGGCCGTTACCAGCAAGCCGCGCTCGCGCAGCATGCGCGACAGGCGCAGGGCCTGTGCGCTGTCGCCGATCATGATCGGCTGGATCGGCGTCGGGCTGTCCATCAACGCCAGCCCGATCTGCTGTGCGCCTTCGCGGAACTGGCGAATCAACGCCGCCAGGTGCTCGCGGCGCCAGGTTTCGTGACGCAACAGTTCCAGGCTCTTGAGCGTCGCACAGGCCAGCGCCGGTGGCTGGCTGGTGGTGTAGATGTAAGGGCGGGCGAACTGCACCAGCGCCTCGATGAGCTCTTCGCTGCCGGCAACAAAGGCACCCGCAGTACCGCAAGCCTTGCCCAGCGTGCCGATCAGCACCGGTACGTCATCCACACTCAGGCCGAAGTGCTCGACGATGCCGCCGCCCTGTGCGCCGAGTGTGCCCAGACCATGGGCGTCATCGACCATCAGCCAGGCACCGCGGGCGCGAGCGACATCGGCCAGTGCCGGCAGGTCGGCCAGGTCGCCGTCCATGCTGAACACACCATCGGTCACCACCAGCGTATTACCGACCGCCTTGTCCAGGCGGCTGGCCAGGCTGGCCGCATCGTTATGCAGGTAGCGGTTGAAGCGTGCACCGCTGAGCAGCCCGCCATCCAGCAGCGAGGCGTGGTTCAGGCGGTCTTGCAGTACGGTATCGCCCTGCCCCACGAGCGCGGTGATGGCGCCCAGGTTGGCCATGTAGCCCGTAGAGAAGAGCAACGCGCGCGGGCGGCCAGTGAGTTCGGCCAACGCTTCTTCAACCTGGTGGTGCGGCGTGCTGTGGCCGACCACCAGGTGCGAGGCACCGCCACCGACACCCCAGCGCTCGGCACCGGCCTGCCAGGCGGCGATGACTTCGGGGTGGTTGGCCAGGCCCAGGTAGTCGTTGCTGCAGAAGGCCAGCAACCGCTGGCCGTCGACCACCACTTCCGGCCCCTGCGGGCTCTCCAGCAGTGGCCGCTGCCGATACAGGTCTGCGGCGCGCCGTTCGGCCAGGCGCGCCGCCAGGTCGAAGGCCATGTCAGGCCGAGGCAGCGTTGTAGAACATCTCGCTGCTGCGCTGTTCAACCAACGCCTGCTCGATGGCCGCCTGATGCACTTCGTCGGCGTGCTCTTCACGCGCTTCGGGCTTGATGCCCAGGCGTGCGAACAATTGCATGTCCTTGTCGGCCTGCGGGTTGGCGGTGGTCAGCAGTTTTTCGCCGTAGAAGATCGAGTTGGCACCCGCCATGAACGCCAGGGCCTGCATCTGCTCGTTCATCTGCTCGCGGCCGGCGGACAGGCGCACGTGCGACTTGGGCATCAACAGGCGGGCGACGGCCAGCATGCGGATAAAATCGAACGGGTCGACGTCCTCTTCCTCGGCCAGCGGCGTGCCGGCAACCTTGACCAGCATGTTGATCGGCACCGACTCGGGGTGCTCGGGCAGGTTGGCCAACTGGATCAGCAGGCCGGCGCGGTCGTCCAGCGATTCGCCCATGCCCAGGATGCCGCCGGAGCAGATCTTCATCCCCGCATCGCGCACGTAGGCCAGGGTCTGCAGGCGCTCGCTGTAGGTGCGGGTGGTGATGATGCTGCCGTAGAACTCCGGCGAGGTGTCGAGGTTGTGGTTGTAGTAATCCAGGCCAGCCTGGGCCAGGGCTGCGGTCTGCTCCTGGTCGAGCTTGCCGAGGGTCATGCAGGTTTCCAGGCCCATGGCCTTCACCCCTTTGACCATCTCCAGCACGTAAGGCATGTCTTTGGCAGACGGGTGCTTCCACGCCGCGCCCATGCAGAAGCGGGTGGAACCGATGGCTTTGGCGCGGGCAGCCTCCTCCAGCACCTTCTGCACTTCCATCAGCTTCTGTTTCTCCAGCCCGGTGTTGTAGTGGCCGGACTGTGGACAATATTTGCAATCTTCCGGGCAGGCGCCGGTCTTGATCGACAGCAGGGTCGAAACCTGCACCCGGTTAGGGTCGAAATGCGCGCGGTGCACGGTCTGCGCCTGGAACAGCAAGTCATTGAACGGTTGCTGGAACAGCGCCTTGACCTCGGCCAGGGACCAGTCGTGACGTGTTGTTGCAGTTGTGCTGGCGCTCATCGGCGTTTCCTTGTTTAGGCTGTAGCTGGCGCCGGGACAGGAAAGCCCACAAGCGCATCACGGATAGCTGGCATAGTTACGGAAGGCCCATGAACTGTCAACCACACTGGAAAAGACTGGTTTACAAGTGCTCACTTATTAATCAAATGTGTTTATTGTGTGACGAGCCTGCCGATCAGGCCTACCCGATGTGCATCGCCTGCGAGGAGGAACTGCCTTGGCTGGGCGATCACTGCCTGCAATGCGCCCTGCCCTTGCCGATGGCCGGCCTGATCTGCGCCCAGTGTTCCCGCCGCTTGCCGGCGTTCGAACAGGTCATTGCGTTGTGGCATTTCGGTTTTCCGGTGGACACGTTGATCAGCCGCTTCAAGCACAATCGTCAATGGCCTTTGGGGCGCTTGATGGCCGAACTGCTGGGGTATGGGCTGCTGCATCGCTTTGCAGAAGGCCTACCCCGCCCTGACCTGCTGTTGCCTGTGCCCTTGGCCAAGCGTCGACTACGCGAGCGCGGGTTCAACCAGGCCGGGATGCTGGGGCGGTGGTTGTCTACGCAACTTGGGCTAACGTGCGATGAGCGATTGTTGCTGCGCACGCGCGAGACGCCTGCGCAGCAAAAGCTGGATGCCCGGGCAAGGCGGCGCAATTTGCGACAAGCGTTTGCGCTCTCGGGTGAACTGACGGGCAAACATGTCGCTATTGTCGATGATGTGTGCACCACCGGTGCCACCGCGCAGGCCATCGCCGAGGTGCTGCGCAAGGCCGGAGCGCGGCGGGTAGATGTGTATTGCCTGGCGCGCACGCCCAAGCCGGGGTATGCATGACCCTGCGCAGTCCTCCACAATCCGCTTTCAGGACCTTCACCTACAACGACTCAATGCCCATGCCCCTACCCACCCTGCTTACCCAGCACATCGCCCGCCGCCCCCAGCGCATCGCCCTGCTGCAGCACATTGCCGAACAAGGCTCGATCACCCGCGCCGCGAAGGCTGCGGGTGTCAGCTACAAGGCGGCCTGGGATGCCATAGACGAGCTCAACAACCTGGCCAGCCAGCCGCTGGTAGAACGCAGCACCGGTGGCCGTGGCGGTGGCGGTGCGCGTTTGTCGCCGGAAGGCGAGCGGGTGTTGCGTCTGTATCAAAGGTTGCAGGCCCTGCAGGCGGAAATTCTTGAGGCCGCCGAAGAATCCAGCGACCTCGACCTGCTCGGTCGCCTGATGCTACGTACCAGTGCGCGCAACCAGCTCCAGGGCCAGGTCAGCGGCCTGCGCCGCGAGGGCCGGTATGACCGCGTCAGCCTGGCATTGGGCGGTGGGCTGGAGATTGATGCGCTGATCACCCATGACAGCACCGCGCGGCTGGAGCTGACACTGGGGACGACGGTGGTGGCGCTGCTCAAGGCGGGGTGGGTACGGTTGCTGGCGGAGGGGGAGGCAGCCGACGCGGGCAGCAACTGCTTGAGTGCAACCGTGGAAGAAGTGTTGGCAGAGGATGAGGGGCCCAGTGAGGTGCGGCTGGCGTTGGGCAATGGGCAGACGTTGTGTGCCATCGCCGAGGCGGATTGGTTGGCTGGGCAGCAGGTGGCGGCGGACAGTGCGGTGCGAGTGCAGTTTCATCCGTCCTATGTACTGATTGGAGTTCCTGCATAGCCTGGCCGCGCTTTAGCGCGGTTCGCGGGTAAACCCGCTCCCACAGGGAACACGCCGCCTGAGACATGTCACAAAACCTGTGGGAGCGGCTTTAGCCGCGAAGAGGCCGGTACAGGCATAACGCGTTACCATGGCCCCACGCTGCTTACCCTCCGGAGTCACCATGTCCCACCCCTTCGACACCCTCACCCCCGACCTGGTCCTGGACGCAGTGGAAAGCATCGGCTTTCTCAGCGACGCCCGGGTGCTGGCACTGAACAGCTACGAGAACCGCGTCTATCAGGTGGGCATCGAAGACGCACAGCCGCTGATCGCCAAGTTCTACCGCCCAGGCCGCTGGAGCGATGCGGCGATCCTCGAAGAACACAGCTTCACCGCCGAACTCGCCGACTGCGAGGTGCCGGTGGTTGCGCCGATGCAGCACGACGGCCGCACCTTGTTCGAGCACCAGGGCTTCCGTTTCACTCTGTTCCCGCGCCGCGGCGGCCACGCTCCGGAGCCGGGCAACCTCGACCAGCTCTACCGCCTTGGCCAGTTGCTCGGCCGCCTGCATGCCGTGGGCGCCACCAAACCATTCGAGCACCGTGAGGCCCTGGCTGTGGACAACTTCGGCCACGCCTCGCTGAACACCCTGCTGGACGGTGGTTTTGTCCCTCGCGAACTGTTGCCCGCCTTCGAGTCCGTGGCCCGCGACCTGCTAAAACGTGTCGAGAATATCTACGCACGCACACCGCACCAGCTGATCCGCCTGCACGGCGACCTGCACCCCGGCAACCTGATGCACCGTGACGAGGTGTACCACGTGGTCGACCTCGATGACTGCCGCATGGGCCCGGCGGTGCAAGACCTGTGGATGATGCTGGCCGGCAGCCGCGAGGAGCGCCTGGGGCAACTGGCCGAGCTGATCGACGGCTACAACGAGTTCCACGACTTCGATCCGCGCGAACTGGCCCTGATCGAGCCCCTGCGCGCCCTGCGCCAGCTTCACTACAGCGCGTGGCTGGCACGGCGCTGGAGCGACCCGGCGTTCCCGCCCAGCTTCCCGTGGTTCGGCCAACCCCGCTACTGGGGGGACCAGATTCTCGCCTTGCGCGAACAAATGGCCGCGCTGGATGAAGCACCGCTGAAATTGTTCTAGAAGCATGCCTACGTCTGTCTACAATAGGCGTCGCTTTATTTAGCTACCTAAGCAAGGATTCTGCATGCACGCCGCAAACCCGCGTCGCGGGTACATCCTGGGCCTGAGCGCCTACATCATCTGGGGCCTGTTCCCCATCTATTTCAAGGCAATCCAGAACGTCCCGGCGGTCGAGATCATTGTCCACCGGGTGCTCTGGTCGGCGCTGTTCGGCTCGCTGCTGCTACTGGTGTGGAAACACCCGGGCTGGTGGCGCGAACTGCGCGACAACCCACGCCGGCTGGGCATCCTGGCGCTGAGCGGAGCATTGATTGCGGGTAACTGGCTGACCTATGTGTGGTCGGTAAACAACGGCCGCATGCTCGAAGCCAGCCTGGGTTACTACATCAACCCGCTGATCAATGTGGTACTGGGCATGCTGATTCTTGGCGAGCGCCTGCGCCGCCTGCAGTGGCTGGCGGTGGGCATGGCCGCCGTAGGCGTAGCCCAGCAGGTGTGGCAGGTAGGCAGCCTGCCTTGGGTGTCGCTGGTGCTGGCGCTGAGCTTCGGCTTCTACGGGCTGATTCGCAAACAGGCGCCAGTGGCGGCATTGCCGGGCCTGGTGGTGGAAACCTGGATGCTGGTGCCGCTGGCCCTTGGCTGGCTGCTACTGCACCCGGCGGCGATGAGTGCCCAGGGGGCGTTTTACACCAGCAGCGAAGCACTGTGGTTGATGGCGGCCGGGCCGGTGACGCTTATACCGCTGGTGTGCTTCAACGCTGCGGCCCGGCACCTGCCATATACCACCCTGGGCTTCCTGCAGTACCTGGCGCCGACGCTGGTATTGCTGCAGGCAGTGCTGTTGTTCGATGAGCATTTGTCGTCGAGCACGTTGGTGGCGTTCATGTTCATCTGGGCAGGTTTGGCGATCTACAGCGTCGATGCGTGGATGAATTTGCGCAAGCGCAGCTGATCAAAAAACGATCAAAACTCTGCAGGCCATGCGGTTCTTGGCCTGCAGCGACATCTCCAAAGGTTATCCACACCCTCGTCCCCCTGCTTTGTGCACAAGCTACTGATTACTGGGTGTTTTTTGATCAAAACTGCGCAGGGCACAGAGGGCCTGGGGTAGAGAGGTACACCCCCAGGTTATCCACAGGGCCTTCCCCGTGATATCGGGATAACCGCAAGGGGCTGCGATGCAGCCCGTTCGCAGCACAAGGCTGCTCCTACGGGAGTTATGCAATTCCCTGTAGGAGCAGCCTTGTGCTGCGAATGGGCCGCAAAGCGGCCCCGACGATCCCGAATCAATCCTCCGCCCGCAACTGCAACTCCACCATCAAATCGTCCGCCAAGCTCTCCAGCTTCTGCTGCAGTTCATCCAGCGAAAGGGTCAACGGCAGCGCCAGCAATGCATCGGCATGAAACAGCGGCTCGCTGCTCATCGGTGCCGGCCGCACCTCAGTGGTAAACCGCTCAAGGTTCACCCCAAGATCCGCCAGCAACCGGGTAATGTCCCGCACGATCCCCGGCCGGTCATTCCCCACCAGTTCCATGGCAATCGGCTTCCAGGTACACGACGGCTCGATGCCGCTCTCGGCAATCAGCACGCGAATGTCATACCGGGCCAGCCCCTGCAACGATGCCACCAGTTCAGCGTAATTCTCAGCCGGCACCGCCACCCGCAGGATGCCGGCAAACTGCCCGGCCATACGCGACATGCGGCTTTCCAGCCAGTTGCCACTGTGGTCGGCGATGCACTGGGCAATGCGTTCGACCTGGCCAGCCTTGTCAGGGGCGATAACAGTCAGTACAAGATGATCCACAAGCCCTTCCTCGTGTCGGACCGCGCCCGGCGGCAGAAAATCGGGGGATCGACTCAGTATAGGCAAGGCGCGGCAACCTGCCGCAGGGCGGCCAGCACAACGAATCGTGTACTGTTTCAAGATTTATCTGGAACAATCCACCTGTTTTTTGCGAACATACCCACTCCCAGCGTGACCATACGCGACCAACGGGTCGCATAACGGCGCTTTTAGTCTGATTTTGCCCCGCCTACTGCTTCATGTAGTATCCCGTGGCGCGGACTACAAAACGTCGTTTGGATGTCTGCCAAGGCGCCTGTGAAAATACGCACACTGCCTGCCGGCCCGTCTGGCAAGCCGCACCCAGCCGCGCCCGGTACAACCCGGGGGCACGCACTGGTGCCGTGTTTAGAGAAGCGCTACAGGCTTAATACAGAAGAGCGAAATAGCTGAGCAGAGTGAGGCAAGCAATGACTGGATACGTTCAAGTCGGTGGCCTTCAGGTCGCCAAGGTCCTGTACGACTTCGTGAACAACGAAGCCATCCCCGGGACCGGCATCGTCGCCGAGCAGTTCTGGGCGGGTGCAGAGAAGATCATCAATGACCTCGCTCCAAAGAACAAAGCCCTGCTCGCCAAGCGCGACGAGCTGCAAGCCAAGATCGACGCCTACCATCAGGCACGCAAAGGCCAGGCCCACGACGCCGTCGCCTATAAAGCATTCCTCCAGGAAATCGGCTACCTGCTGCCACAAGCCGACGATTTCCAGGCCACCACCCAGAACGTGGACGAAGAAATCGCCCACATGGCCGGCCCGCAGCTGGTGGTGCCGGTAATGAACGCCCGCTTCGCCCTGAACGCCGCCAACGCACGCTGGGGTTCGCTGTATGACGCCCTGTACGGTACCGACGCCATCAGCGATGAAGGCGGCGCCGAAAAAGGCCAGGGTTACAACAAGGTCCGTGGCGACAAGGTCATCGCCTTCGCCCGCGCCTTCCTCGACGAGGCTGCGCCACTGGCTGCCGGCTCGCACGTCGACTCCACCGGCTACCGCATCGAAGGCGGCAAGCTGGTTGTTGCCCTGAAAGGCGGCAGCAACAGCGGCCTGCGTGACGACGCCCAGCTCATCGGCTTCCACGGTGACGCCGCCGCACCAACCGCCGTGCTGCTCAAGCACAACGGCCTGCACTTCGAAATCCAGGTCGATGCCAACACCCCGGTTGGCAGCACCGACGCCGCCAGCGTGAAAGACATCCTGATGGAATCGGCACTGACCACCATCATGGACTGCGAAGACTCGGTTGCCGCCGTCGACGCCGACGACAAGGTTATCGTCTACCGCAACTGGCTGGGCCTGATGAAAGGCGACCTGGCCGAAACCGTGAGCAAGGGTGGCAAAACCTTCACCCGCACCATGAACCCGGACCGCGAGTACGCCGCGCCCAATGGCGGCAGCGTGACCCTGCACGGCCGTTCGCTGCTGTTCGTGCGTAACGTTGGCCACCTGATGACCAACCCGGCGATCCTCGATGCCCAGGGCAACGAAATCCCCGAAGGTATCCAGGACGGCCTGTTCACCAACCTGATCGCCCTGCACAACCTCAACGGCAACACCAGCCGCAAGAACACCCGCACCGGCAGCGTGTACATCGTCAAGCCGAAGATGCATGGTCCGGAAGAAGTCGCTTTCGCCGCCGAAATCTTCAGCCAGGTCGAAGACCTTCTGGGCATGCCACGCAACACCGTCAAGGTCGGCATCATGGACGAGGAGCGCCGTACCACGGTCAACCTCAAGTCCTGCATCAAGGCTGCCGCCGAGCGCGTGGCGTTCATCAACACCGGTTTCCTCGACCGCACTGGCGATGAAATCCACACCTCGATGGAAGCCGGCGCCGTGGTGCGCAAAGGCGCCATGAAAAACGAGAAGTGGATCGGTGCCTACGAGAACAACAACGTCGACGTTGGCCTGGCCACCGGCCTGCAAGGCCGTGCGCAAATCGGCAAGGGCATGTGGGCCATGCCCGACCTGATGGCTGCCATGCTTGAGCAGAAGATCGCCCACCCGCTGGCCGGTGCCAACACCGCCTGGGTGCCGTCGCCGACTGCCGCCACCCTGCACGCCCTGCACTATCACAAGGTGGACGTGCAGGCGCGCCAGCGTGAGCTGTCCTCGCGTACCCCGGCATCGGTGGACGACATCCTCGCCATCCCGCTGGCCGCCGACACCAACTGGTCGGACGAAGAAATCCGCAACGAGCTGGACAACAACGCCCAGGGCATCCTCGGCTACGTGGTGCGCTGGATCGACCAGGGTGTGGGTTGCTCGAAGGTGCCGGACATCAACAACGTCGGCCTGATGGAAGACCGTGCCACCCTGCGCATTTCTGCCCAGTTGCTGGCCAACTGGCTGCGCCATGGCGTGGTCAGCCAGGATCAGGTGCTGGAAAGCCTCAAGCGCATGGCCGTGGTGGTCGACCAGCAGAACGCCGGTGACGCCCTGTACCGCCCGATGGCGCCGAACTTCGACGACAACGTCGCGTTCCAGGCGGCTGTAGAGTTGGTGGTGGAAGGTGGCAAGCAGCCGAACGGCTACACCGAGCCGGTGCTGCACCGCCGTCGCCGCGAGTTCAAGGCGCGTAACGGGCTGTAAACCGCAAGGGGCCGCTTTGCGGCCCATTCGCGGCACAAGGCCGCTCCTACAGGGGAACGCATAACCCTTGTAGGAGCGGCCTTGTGCCGCGAATGGGCTGCAAAGCAGCCCCTTTGTGCATCACTCTATTTTCAATTCCTTCTTCACCAGTTCCAGCAGCTTGCCCAGGTCCACCGGCTTGAGCAGGAAATCCACCACCCCCAGGTGCATCACGTCCACGGCCTCTTTCACATCGGTGTCGCCCGACACCACGATGATCGACAACGCTGCCCACTTCGACTCCCTTACCTGGCGGATCAAGTCGATCCCGTCCCAGGGCTCCATGCGCAGATCCGTGATCATCAGTGCGATCCTCGGCTCCCAGTGCAGCTTCCATAATGCCTCTTGGGCACCATCGGCGATCATGCTGTCGATACCCCTGCTTTTCAGGAAATAGCCCAGGGCCTCGCTGTTCACCGGATTGTCATCAACGATCAGCACCAACGGCCTGGGCGCCACAGGCGCACTTACCACGGCCAAGGCCTCACGCTCGGCGTCGCTCAGGATGTCGGTGTGCTCAGGCATGCTCATCTCGTCAAAAAAATTCCGCTTCAGCCTTAGGACCACATTACTCGCGTAACCCGTTTCGCCTTTCGTCGGGTCTTTGACAGGGGCGTTCATAGACTTACGTCCAATGGGCACCACCCCGCCGCAAGCCGACCATGGAGGCAGAGAACAACAAGGCCGGCACCTATATATAGATATATATAGTTCGGCGTAGCGATACGGTCAGTTTCATGAGCAAAAAGGACGCCTACAGCCAGGCGGGCAGGACAGCAGTACTGCAGAACATCCAAGGCACCCAGCAGTTCCTGCAGCGCTTTCCGCCGTTCAACCAGATGGAGCACAGCCACCTGGCCTACCTGGTCGAGCAGTGCCAGCTGCGCTTCTATGCCTGCGGCGAAAGCATCGTCAAACCTGCCGACGGGCCGGTCGAGCACTTCTACATCGTCAAACAGGGCCGCGTGGTTGGCGAGCGCCAGCACCTGGTCAAGCCTGGCGTGGAAACCACCTTCGAAATCACCAGTGGCGAGTGCTTCCCGCTGGCCGCCCTGCTGGGCGAGCGAGCCACCCGCACCGAGCACCTGGCCGGTGAAGATACCTTCTGCCTGCAGTTGAACAAGGCCGCGTTCATCCGCGTGTTCTCGATGTCTGAAGTGTTTCGGGATTTTGCCCTGCGCGGGGTCAGCAGCCTGCTCGACCAGGTCAACCAGCAGGTACGACAGCGCGCTGTGGAAACCCTCGGCACCCAGTATTCGCTGAACACGCCCTTGGGTGAGCTGGCCATGCGTCACCCGGTGGTGTGCACGGCACAAACCCCGCTGCGCGAAGCCGTACGACTGATGCACGAGCAGCAGGTCGGCAGCATCGTGGTGGTCGACGCGCAGCGCTACCCCACCGGCATCTTCACCCTGCGCGACCTGCGCCAGGTGGTGGCCTCGGCGGATGCCGACCTGGGCGCGCCCATCGAGCGGCACATGACGGTCAAGCCCTTCTACCTCAGCCCTCAGGCCAGCGCCTTCGACGCGGCCATGGCCATGACCGAGCGGCATATCGCCCACGTGTGCCTGGTAGAAAACCGGCGCTTGTGCGGGGTGGTTTCCGAGCGTGACCTGTTCTCGCTGCAACGGGTCGACCTGGTGCACCTGGCGCGCACCATCCGCCATGCCCCTCGGCTGGACACCCTGGTCTCGCTGCGCGGGGAAATCAGCCAGCTTGTGGAGCGCATGCTGGCCCATGGCGCATCGTCCACGCAGATCACCCAGATCATCACCCTGCTCAACGACCACACCGTGTGCCGGGTGATCGAGCTGGCGCTGGCCGAGCGCGGCGACCCGGGCGTGCCGTTCAGCTGGTTGTGCTTTGGCAGCGAAGGGCGCCGCGAGCAGACCCTACACACCGACCAGGACAATGGCATCCTCTTCGAAGCCGCCGACAGCGCTGAAGCCGACGCCATCCGTGCCCGCCTGCTGCCGCTGGCGCAGTACATCAACCAGTGCCTGGCCCAGTGCGGCTTTACCCTGTGCAAGGGCAACGTCATGGCCGGCAACCCTGACCTGTGCCTGTCGCGCAACGAGTGGGCACGGCGCTTTGCCGGCTTTGTTCGTGAAGCCAGCCCGGAGAACCTGCTGGGTTCGAGCATCTACTTCGACCTGCGCGTGGTGTGGGGCGATGAGCAAGGTTGCGAACAACTGCGCCAACGCCTGTTGGACCAAGTGGCCGACAACCGCATCTTCCAGCGCATGCTGGCCGAAAACGCCTTGCGCCAGCGCCCGCCGGTGGGCCGCCTGCGCGAGTTCGTGCTGACCCGCCAGGGCAATGACAAGGCCGCCACCCTCGACCTCAAGGTTCAGGGCCTGACGCCCTTCGTCGACGGTGCCCGGCTGTTGGCGTTGGCCAATGGCGTCGGTGCCTGCAACACCCTGGAGCGGCTGCGCCAGCTGGTGGCCAAGGGCGTGATCGAGCCACTGGATGGCGCGGCCTATGAAGAGGCTTACCACTTCATCCAGCAAACCCGCATGCAGCAGCACCAGCGCCAGGCTCGCGACAACCTGCCTTACTCCAACCGCCTCGACCCGGACAGCCTCAACCACCTGGACCGGCGCATCCTGCGCGAGGCGCTGCGCCAGGCCCAGCGCCTGCAAAGCAGCCTGGCCCTGCGGTACCAGCTATGAGCCTGTTCACCTGGCTGCGCCCCAGCGCGCCCGAACTGGACCCCGCCACACGCCAGCGCCTGAGCCGGTTGCCCAAGCCCACACCGCTGGGGGTATGCACCCTGCGTGAACAGCGCTGGGTGGTGCTGGACCTGGAAACCAGCGGGCTCAACCCCAACCGGGACCAGGTATTGTCGATTGGCGCAGTGGCCATCGAAGACGGCGCCATCGATTTTGCCCAGCAGTTCGAACGCACCCTGCACAGGCCTTTGCAGAAGACCAACGCCAGCGTGCTGATTCATGGCCTGGGCCCTGACGCCCTTGCCGCCGGTTGCGACCCGGCCGAGGCCCTGCTCGACTTGCTCGATTTCATTGGCAACAGCCCGGTGCTGGCGTTTCATGCGCCCTTCGACCAGCGCATGCTGGCCCGTGCGCTGAAGGAAAGCCTTGGGCATCGTCTGCAGTCACTGTTCCTCGACGTTGCCGAACTGGCGCCGATGCTAAACCCAGACACGGTGCTGCGCGAGGCCGGGCTGGATGACTGGGTGGCGCGGTTTGGTTTGCAGGTGGAAGAGCGCCACCATGCCAGTGCCGATGCCCAGGTAACCGCAGAGCTGGCGCTGATACTGTTCAGCCAGGCCCGGCGCCAGCAACTGGACAGCCCGTTGCAACTGGAGCAGCGGTTGCGTGGGTGGCGGCGGCGCAACGTGCAGAGCCACGGCCTGTAGGGCGTGATTTTTGTTGCGCCTGTGAGATCGAGCGCCGCGCGGGCGGCGCTCGATCTCACAGGCGCTGAAAACCTCAAGACAGCCCCATCAGCCTTTTCCATGGTGGCAATCCGATAAGCGTCCATTGCACCCACCCCCTCCCCTCTGCAACAATCGCGAATAATTATCGTTAGTTAATGCATTCGTTCCGGGGGGACGCTGCTTGTCTTCAGCACAGAGCCCACACGCCGATCTGGTCGGTGCGCTGTACCGCGACCACCGCGGCTGGCTGCTCGCCTGGCTGCAACGCAGCATGGCCTGCCGCCAACGTGCCGAAGACCTGAGCCAGGACACCTTCGTGCGCCTGCTCGGCCGTGAGCAGCTGGACACGCCCCGCGAACCCCGTGCGTTCCTGGCCGCCGTGGCCAAAGGGCTGATGTTCGACCACTTTCGCCGCGCCGCGCTGGAACAGGCCTATTTGGCCGAGCTGGCGCTGATCCCGGAAGCCGAACAACCTTCCCCGGAAGTGCAGCTGCTGATCCTCGAAGACCTCAAGGCCATCGACCGGCTGCTCGGCAAGCTGTCGAGCAAGGCCCGCGCGGCATTCCTGCACAACCGCCTGGACGGCATGGGCCATGGCGAAATCGCCGAGCGCCTGGGTGTGTCGGTGTCGCGGGTGCGCCAGTACATCGCCCAAGGCATGCGCCAGTGCTATGTGGCCCTGTACGGGGAACCGACGTGAGCAACGCACCGGTTTCGTCCCAGGTACTGGAAGCTGCCATCGCCTGGAAACTCAGCCTCGGCGACGCCAGCGGCACGCCCGATGAACGCAACGAATTCATGCGCTGGCATGCCGCCAGCGAAGAACACGCGCGTGCCTGGCGCCAGCTCGGCGCCATGGACCAGCGCGTCAGCGCCGCGGCCGGCCCGGCACGCCAGGCGTTGCTGCAATCACGCACCAGCCTGCGTCGACGCATCGGCAATGTGGGCGGCGGGCTTGCTGGCATGTTCCTGCTCGGGTCGCTGCTGGCCTGGGTCGGCGCACCGTCGCTGGCCCCAAGCTACTGGCTGGCCGACCAGCGTACCGCTACCGGCGAGCTGCGTACCCTGCGCCTGGAAGACGGCACACTGCTGAGCCTGAACACCCACACCGCCGTAGACATCGACTACGCGGGCGAGCAGCGGGTAATCGTGCTGCACCATGGCGAGATCTCGGTTGAAACCGGCCACCAGGACCCACGCCCGCTGCTGGTACGCACCGACGACGGTCGCCTGCGCCCCCTTGGCACGCGCTTCCTCGTGCGCCGCGAAGCCGCCGGTACACGCCTGGAAGTACTGCAAGCCTCGGTCGCAGCCATGCCACACAACAGTGGCGACGAGCAAGTGCTGCGCGAAGGCCAGCAGGTACTGATGAACGCCAACGGCCTCGGCCAGGTCGGCACAGTACCGGTCGGGGCCGATGCCTGGACCCGCGGCATGCTGGTGGTGGACAACGTGCGGCTGGGCGACTTGCTGGCCGCACTGGGCAAGTACCGCAGCGGCTACCTGGGGGTAGACGAGCAAGTCGCCGACCTGCGCGTGACCGGCAGCTTCCCGCTGACCAACACCGACTTGGCGCTGGAGTCGTTGGTGCCGGCCTTGCCGGTGAAGATCGAGCGGCATACCCAGTGGTGGGTGAACGTCGTTCCCAAGTAGACCTGTAACGGCCTCTTCGCGGGTGAACCCGCTCCCACAGGTGTTTCACAGTGCCTGACCCCGTGGGGTCCCTGTGGGAGCGGGTTCACCCGCGAAGAGGCCAATGCAGGCAAATACACATTTCAAATAATTCTCAATATTTTTCAGATTCACCCTGTCACTTTTCAATTCTCGCTCGGCAAGGAAGCAGCAAGCACTTACCCGTCGAGGAACCGCCGCATGTCCCGTGCCGTTGATCGTATCCTGCGCCCCAGCCTGATGGCCCTGGCCATCGGCCTGGCCGCCCCGCTGGCAAGCTCCGCCTTGTTCGCCGCCGAGCTATCCACGCCGCGCGCCTACAACCTGCCCAGCGCGCCGCTAGCCACCACCCTTAACCAGATCGCCAGCCAGGCCGGCATTGCCCTGGCCATCGACCCGGCACTGGTAAGCGGCCGCACCTCGGCCCCGGTAAGCGGCCAGTACGACGGCCTCGGCGCCCTGCAAGCGGCCCTGCGCGGTACCGGCCTGCAGTTGCAACAGAGCAGCGTGGGTAGCTACAGCCTGGTGGCCGTGCCGGACGGCACCCTGGCGCTACCGGAAACCACCGTGGACGCCGCCAGCGTTTCTGAAAGTGCCTGGGGCCCGGTAGAGGGTTACCTGGCCAAGCGCACCGCCGCTGGCACCAAGACCGACACCGCGCTGGTGGAGGCCCCGCGTTCCATCTCCATCGCCACCCGCGAGCAGATGAAAGACCGCGGTGTGCACAGCCTGGATGACGCCGTGCGCTACATGCCCGGCATCGTGTCGGCCAGCTTCGGCAGCGACACGCGCTATGACTGGATGCGCGTGCGCGGCTTCGAGCCCACCCAGTTCCTCGATGGCCTGCCGCTGCCACGCGGCGTGTACGCCAACCCGAAAGCCGAAACCTGGAACCTCGACCGCCTCGCCCTGCTGCGTGGCCCGGCCTCCTCGATCTATGGCCAAACCCCGCCCGGCGGCCTGCTGGACATGGTCAGCCGTCGCCCGCAAGCCGAAAGCGAGCACGAGATCGAACTGCAGTACGGCAGCGACAACCACCGCCAGATCAACTTTGCCAGCACTGGCAAGATCGACGATGAAGGCCGCTTCCTGTACGGCGTCAGCGGTGTGATCCGCGACGGCGGCACGCAGATCGACCACATCGACGACAAGCGCTACAACATCGCCCCGAGCCTGACCTGGAACATTGACGAAGACACCACGCTGACCTTCCTCACCCAGTTCACCCGCGACGATACCGGCGCCACCAGCCAGTTCCGGCCAATCCAGGGCACCAAGATCGACATGCCGTTCGGCAAGATCTCGCACCACAAGAACCTGGGTGACCCGGACTACGAATTCTACGACCGTACCTACTACGCCCTGGGCTACGCCTTCGAACACCGCATCAACGATGTGTGGCAGTTCCGTCAGAATTTGCGTTACACCAAGACAGACCTGGCGTTCCAGACCATCACACCAGGCAGCTACTACCAGCCCGGTGGCCCGGTGAAGGACGATGGCACGGTAAGCCGCATGTCCACCAACACTGACGAAGACATCAGCCAGTTCGCCGTGGACAACAACTTCCAGGCAGATTTCGCCACCGGCGACATCACCCACACCCTGCTGCTCGGCCTGGACCACCAGCGCATCAACACCAACTACCTGTCGATCTTCGGCTTCAACGTGCCGGACAGCAACGTCAACAACCCGGTCTACGGGGTACCGATCACCCGCCCGGACCGCTCCACGGCGTTCTACGACTACAACCAGAAATCCCGCCAGACCGGCTTGTATGTTCAGGACCAGATGGCGCTCGGCAACTGGCGCCTGACCTTGGGCGGTCGTGAGGACTGGGTACATACCGGTACCAGGTATCTCAACCAGGGTGATGCCACCAATACCCAGCGCGACAAGAAGTTCAGCGGCAACGCGGCTCTCAGCTACGTGTTCGATTCGGGCTTCGTGCCGTACCTTTCGTATGCCGAGTCCTTCCAACCTGCCAGCAATGCCAGCGCCTCTGCGACCGAGTCGTTCAAGCCGACCGAGGGCCAGCAGTGGGAGTTGGGCGTCAAGTACCAGCCACCGGGCTCCAACACGCTGCTGTCGGCAGCTGTGTATGACCTGACCCAGAAGAACGTCTCGGTCACCAACAACGTGGGTGGCGTAACCGTCACCAGCCAGACCGGCGAAGTGAAAGTCCACGGCCTTGAGCTTGAAGCGGTTTCCGACGTTACCGAAAACCTGAAAGTGATTGCCGCTTACACCTTGGCCAAATCTGAAGTGCAGGACGGCCTCTACAAAGGTAACCGCCTGCAATTGATGCCTAACCAGCAAGCCTCGGTATGGAGTGACTACACCTGGCACTCCGGCGTGCTCGACGGCTTCGGCATCGGCCTGGGCGCGCGCTATACCGGCAATACCTACGGTGACCAGGGCAATACCTACCTGGGCAAGGCCAAGGCCTACACCGTGTTCGATGCGTCGGTGCATTACGACCTGGGTCGCCTGGACAGCAGCCTGAAGGGCGCGTCGGTGGCGGTCAATGCCACCAACTTGCTGAACAAGGATTACCTCTCTACCTGTGACTCGTACTACTGCTACTACGGCGATGAGCGCAGTGTTGTCGCCAGCGCCACTTACAAGTTCTGAGTGAGCGGGGGCCGCGTTGCGGCCCCCGTTCCAACAGACAAAAATCGGTACCGTGATGAAAAGCCCAACCATCCGCCGCTGGTCCGTGATCCATACCTGGAGCAGCCTGGTCTGTACCCTGTTCCTGTTGCTGCTGGCACTCACCGGCCTGCCGCTGATCTTCCACCACGAACTCGAACACCTGCTCGGCGACGCCCCCGAACTGCGTGAAATGCCAGCTGGCACCCCGCACCTCGACCTGCAGCAGCTTGTACTGAAAGCCGAACAACACCGCCCCGGCGAGGTGGTGCAGTACTTCGGCTATGAGGAGGACGAACCCAACGGCGTGGTGGCCATCACCGCCGCTACCGCTGGCACCGACCCCAACCTGTCGCACACCTTCATGCTCGACGCCCGCACCGGCGAACCAGTGGCCATGCCGGCTGCCAATGGCGGCTTCATGATGATCATGCTGCGCCTGCACGTGGACATGTTCGCCGGCCTGCCCGGCAAGCTGCTGCTGGCCTTCATGGGCGTGCTGTTCATCGTCGCGATTGTCTCCGGCACCGTGCTCTATGCGCCGTTCATGCGCCGTCTGGCGTTCGGCGCCGTGCGCCACGAAAAGTCCCGCCGCCTACGCTGGCTCGACCTGCACAACCTGATCGGCGCAGTTACCCTGGCCTGGGCGCTGACCGTGGGCGTAACGGGCGTGATCAGTGCCCTGTCCGACCTGGTCATCGCGGCCTGGCGCAACGACAGCCTGGCAGCGATGGTTGCCCCCTACCGCGACGCGCCGCCGCTCGTCGATCGCGCCCCAGCCACTCGCCTGCTGGAAATTGCCGAACAGGCCGCCCCCGGCATGCGCCCGGACTTCATCGCTTTTCCAGGCACGCGGTTCTCCAGCGAGCACCACTATGCGGTATTCATGAACGGTGCCACACACCTGAGTTCTCACCTGTTCACGCCGGTATTGATAGATGCTCGCACCCTTGCTGTGACTGCCGTAGGCGACCGTCCCTGGTACATGGATGCCATGGGCCTGTCGCAGCCGTTGCATTTTGGCGATTACGGCGGGCGACCGATGCAAATCCTCTGGGCTTTGCTGGACGTGCTGACAATCATCGTGCTCGGCAGCGGCCTCTACCTGTGGTGGGGCAAGCAGCGCAAACCCAGGGAGGTGCGCGCATGAGCCACAGGTCGCAATCCACTGCACGCCTCTTCGCATGGCCAGCGTTGATTGCCATGCTTGGGTTCCTGGGCCTGTTCGCCGCACTGCTTGGCGACGGTGGCTGGGACGTTCTGGCATGGGCCGGCCTGGGCCTGCCGGCCCTGTTGAGCCTGCGCGGGCTGCTCTGGCGTCGGGGGCGCTAGCCCGCTACCGCCACGCAACCGCAGGTATTGCCAAGCATGGGGTTTTCCTCAACCAAGGACCCGCCCCATGCGCCCCCTCGAACAACTGGAACAGATCGACCGACAGATCAGTGACCTGCTCGGCGGCCTTCCGACGATTGCCCTTCAGCACCCCATCAACACCGACACACGCACTTGGTTGCACGGCGAACTGGCCAGCTTCTGGACCACGGCCGATGAGCAAGGCGAAACCCCAAGACAAAAGCTGCTGGCACTGCGCAAGGCGCTGATGCTGGCCGAGGTTGAATTGCGCCTGGGCGACGAGACCTTGGGCTACCGCTCAGCCGATCAACTATGGGCCTGCCTGCAACAGCCACTACCCTCCCAGCGCAGGCATATGCCCCTGGCCAAAAGGCCACAGGTCTACCGCGTTCTGCTGGAAGGCCTACGGCCCAACTGGCGAAGCTACCTGCCAGGCACACTGATCATCGTTGCCGGCACCGCCGAGGGCCCTATGCTCACACCCGAGGATGCCGCAGGCATGGCGTTGCTGTGCAGCCTCTCACAAGGCGTTGAGGCCTTCGAGTCCCTTGCCGCACTGCACCAGGAGCTTTGTGAACGCCTGGAAGACCCACTCCAGAGCCAACCGCTGCTGCATCTGTACACTGACGCGCAGGCGGACCGCGTGCGGCTGTCACAGCGCCTGCGCTATGACTGGTACGCCGATAGCCTGCTGGAGGCCCAGATCGACAGTGTGATAGAAGCCCAGCGCCAACGCTTGAGTGACACCGGCTTGTGGAGCAGCTCACCCCACCAGCACACCCGAATACATAAAGCCATGGAGCTCTGGCACGAAGTCGGCGCCAAACCCATCCTGCAGACACGTTACTCCCGATTGCTTGAGAAGAACCTGCCGAACTGGCTGCGCAATACATCTGCGCAAGGCCTTAGCCATATGATGCAGGCGATGCAAGAGCTGGTGGCAATCGCCGAGCAGGCTGCCGCACCGGGGGTGCTGAGCTTCAACGACTTCAAGCAACGCAATAGCCTGCTGGGCTGGGCCAACGCACGCCTTCGCGAGCGGCTGCGCCATGACCTGGGGTACGCTGCAGATCCCGGCGATATCAAGATCGTGGTCGTGCGTGCCCGCCGCACTGGCTCCGTCCTGCATCCCTTCGCCATCTCATCCTATGTCACCTATGCAGGCATGCGACGCGTGGGCGACGAGATGGTCGAAATGGTCGAGGAAATCAACACCCTCGAAGAGATCGCCCTCAAGAACTTGCCGTGGTTCGATACCGACTACTGGCTTACTGCCCGAGTGATCCATGCCCATGGCATAGCCATGCCCGCCGGGCTCACGCCGCAGTATGTCAAGCACATGGTCCGGGAACTGAACGTGTGTGACAGTTACGCAGAGTACCTGCGCACCCAACTCATCAGTTCCAGAGCGGGCAAATGGCGGCTCACTGCGCACAGCAAGGTCAACCGTGCACGCATGCACGCTGAAGCAGTCAAGGCGCGCTACGCAGGGCACTTTGGCGAAGACCCTTTCGAACACGGCTACAACTGGGTGCGCGCAGTGCTGGACCAACCACACAATGCCTTGCGTGCGCCGGTAGCAGGCTACCCGGTCACTGTCCGGCAGCTGAACATCATGGGCCATACCCTGCAGGGGGTGCTTCTGCTCAACAGCATCACCTACAAGTCTCCGGCATGTGTGCTGTACACCCCGGATGCCCCCGACCGCAGGGCCTGGCGGCGTTTCCGAACAACCCGCGAACTGCTTCGCACATTGCGCCAACAGCCCACGTTTAGAGCATACTTAGCCCAGCGCCTGCCATTGCTGCCTGCCGCCACGGTGGAGCGGCTGCTGGAGAAGGGTCGCATGAGCACACATTTGACGACACCCGAGATCAAGGACGACCTGTTCTTCGTCTACTACATGGCCGAAGCCCGGGCGCTGATCGCTCAGGCCGATGCCGAAAGCATGACGACCAGGGAAGTGAATGTGGAGTCGGTCATGGCGCTGAGCTGGCGCTTACTGGACTTCATCAGCCTGCTGCTGCCGAACCGTGCGCTGCTGGTGCTGTCGATCGGCCGCATGGCAATCGATATCTGGGACGGCGCCGAGGCCTTCAAGCAAGAGGATGTCGAAGGGGTGATGCGGCATGCGTATCAGGCGCTTAGCCACCTCAACGATGCAGGTACCAGTTTTCTGGGCTCCAGAGTGCTACGCCGATCCCTGCGCGGGATCCCCAAACAACCGCCACTGCCGCTGCCCGCACGCCAACAGGTACAACCGGGCAGCAGCAGCCTGCGCTATCGCATAGACGGTATCTACGGTGAAGGTGTATACGAGCAAAGTTCGGTGTTTGGCGGGCAGTCGCTGTACTTCGTCAAGGACAACGACAACCGCTATTACCAGGTCAGCTTCGACGGCTACCGCTGGCGGGCCATTGACCCTGCCCAGCCAGACGCCTACCTGCAGCAGCCGCTCAAGCGCAAGGCCGACGGGCAGTGGGTCATCGACTCACCGGTACTCTGGTACGACGGGCTGCCCGACCTTAAGCAGTTACTGCAAGACTGCTACCTGCAGGTGCCTGTGGCTGGCCTGCCACTGAATATCGAACAAGGGCTCTTCGAGGCTGACGACCAGTTGTACCTGGGGCTCGAGAACGGGCAGTTGCCGGTGCGCCGCCACCTGCTGCCGGATCATTACCACTTGCAGATGGCTAGCCCCGACAACGCCGGGGTGGTGCCGTGGGCGGTGATGCGTCACGAAAGCGGCCAGTGGCTGATACGCGTTCGCCAGGCAGGGCGCAGCAGTGACTGGCTGACACTGCCAGACCAACCACCGCCAGCCCAATGAAAGCCCGAACCGGCTGCCTTACTCGACCAGTTTTGGCAAAAGCCGGTCCAGTCGCTGATGCAAGGCACTGCCACTCGGCCAGTTGCGCAGCAGCCGTGCCCGGTCGCGGGCATAGGCCGGGGCGAAGCTGAGCTGGGTGGCGTGCTGGCACATGGCATCAAGGTCGATCAGCGACCACTGGCCGTTGTGCCAGAACAGGTTATGGCCTTTGAAGTCCCCGTGGCTGATACGCTCGCGAATCAGCTGCTGCATCACATGGACCAAGGCATCCACTTGCTCCTCGGGTGCATCGCCACTTTCGACGTAGGGCGCGAAGCATGCCGTCAGGTCCGGGCCGTCGACATACTCGGTGACCAGGTAGGCACGGCTACGCAGGCCCAGCACCCGCTGTTCCAGCACCGCGAGAGGGCGAGGCGTGGCGATGCCGAGGAATTCCAGGCGGTGGCCTTCAATCCACGAATGCCAGGCCCGGCTCGGGCGCCAGAAGCGCTTGAACCAGTGCGCGGTGTTCTTGATGTTGTAGCGCTTGAGCACCAGCTTGCGGCCGTTCACCTCGATACGCGCCACGCTGGCGGCGCCGCCGGTCTTGTACAGGTGGCCCTTGTCGATCAGCGCATCGGCCTGCTCCAGCACCGGCTGCATGGCGTCGACTTCGCTGCGGCGGATCGCCTGCAAGCCCGAGAGGCTGCGCTGGACGCTGAACAGGCTGCACTCGCGGCCCGCTTTGTCCAGGTAGTCCTTCTGGCGCCAGTTGCGCACCTTGTCCACCTGCTTTTGCAGGGCTTCCAGGGGCAACGCATGCTCGGCGTTGGCCAGCAGGTAGTGCACCAGCAGCTCTTCGATGAACGGTTCCAGGCGCTTGGGCAACTGGGCGAAGAACACCCCGAGGTTTTCCAGCACCCGCGGGCGTGACAGTTGCTGGCCAGGCGTTTCGGCCTTGATACCGGCGCCGTCGATCAGGTACAGCTTGCCGCCATGGCGCAGCAGGTTGTCCAGGTGCAGGTCTTCCTGCCAAAGGCCCTGGGCGTGCATGTGCGCGACAGCCGTCAGTGCTTCACCCAATACCAGATGTTGCTCGTCAGCCAGCACCGGCAGGTTTTCCACCGCCGCCCAGGCATCGGCCAGGCTTTCGGCGCCGTCGAGGAATTCGAACAGCAGCCAGCCGCCCTCGCCTTCCTTGAGGCCATCGGCCAACAGTTTTGGCGTTGTCAGGCCCTGCTCGGCCAGCAGCTTCACACCTTGCAGTTCGCGCTGGAAATGCCGGGCGGCGTTACCGCCCACCAGCAGCTTGGCCAGCACCGGGGTCCCGCGCCACACTCCGGCGCCAACATAGCGCTGGCCAGGCAATACGCGCAGCAGGCTGAGCAGTTGCAACTCGGCGCTGCCGGCGGCATCCGCCAGGGTGATGCTCAGGGGCAACGACGGGCTGCGCCCGGCATCTTTCAGTTCGGACAAACGCATCAGCGGGCCTCTTTTTCACGACGGCGTTGCGTCAGGCGTTGCAACCAGTTGTTCACCAGCGTGCTGTCAGCCGGCTGCGCCAGGTAGGTCGCCAGCATTGTCCGCACATCGGCCTCGCTCCAGGCCGGGGCGCGGCGCAGCAGCGGCTCCAGGTCCTTGAGGCGGTCACGCATGCCGAACAGCAATGGCCGGGTCTTTTCCAGGTCGATCAGTTGCGCGTCCCAGCCTTCACGGCGCTGGCGCAGGAAAATGTGCTTGGGGTAGAAGCAGCCATGCACCTGGCCGGCGCTGTGCAGGGTGCGCGCCAGCTGGCCGCACGCCTTGAGGATGCCATTGCGTTCGGCATCGCCCAGCTGTGGCCACTGGGCCAGCAGGCTGTCGAGGTCGGCCCACTCGTCCAGCGCGCGGGTCATCAGGATGGCCCGGTGCTTGCCGCCCTGCTTGCGCTCGCCATAGAACACCGCCTGCAAGGCCGGAATGTGCAGCTTCTGGTAGCGGCTGATGTTGCGGAATTCGCGGGCGAAGGTGGGCTCGCCAAACGGCCGGTGCAGGGTGCGGGTCAGGTAGTCGCTCTGGCGCTTGAGGTAGTAGCCCTTGCCTTCGAGTTCCAGGCGGAACACGCTGCTCCAGCCGCCACGGCCGGTATTGGGTTCATCCACTGCCTCAAGTTGCAAGGCCCACAGCGCCTCGAAGTCGTCCAGGCCATGGCGTTTGAGCAGCGCGAGGTCCGCGCTGGCCAGGTAATCGGTCATTCCCTTCCCTCGAAAAAGCCCAGCACCTGGCGAATGCGCTTCTTGTCACGCTCATTCAGCCGGTCGCGGCCACGGTATTGCAGATAGAAACGCAGGCGCTGGGTGGCCGACAGGTGGTATTTGGCCACTTTGTCCAGGCACGCCAGGTCCTTGATCATCCGGTGCCGCCACATGAACCCGCGCCAGAAGTCGCCGGTGGGGCAGTCGATGAAGAATAGCGTGCCCTGGTCATCGACCAGCAGGTTGCGCCACTTCAGGTCGTTGTGAGCAAAGCGGTGCTCGTGCATGACCCGGGTATGGCGCGCCAGCTGGCGGCTGAGGTGGTCGACCCAGGCGCGGTCGGCAAGGCGCGCATCGTTGCGCTCGGCGAGTGCCGACAGGTCTTCGGTGTTCGGCAGCTCGCGGGTGATCATCGCCCCACGACCAAAGGCCAGGCCCTTGCGCTCCAGCCCCCAGGCCACCACTTCCGCGGTAGGGATGCCCCACTTGGCGAATTGCTTGAGGTTCTGCCATTCGGCCTTGATGCGCGGCCGGCCCAGATAGCGGCGCATGTGCTTGCCGGCGCCGGTGTAGCGCTTGACGTAGTAGTTGACCCCGTCACGCTCGATGCGCACCACCTCGCTGAGCGGGTCGCGGGTCAGGCGCTCGCCTTGCAGGGCAAATACCGCATCGAGGCTGCCGAAGTCCGTCGCCAGATGTTCGTAACCCGGCGCCAGTGTCCAGCCCGCCATCAGAGCGCATCCCCGTAGCGTTGTTTGCGGTCGTAGAGTTTCTGCGCCTTGCGCTCCAGCCAGGTGAGCAACTGGGCTTCGTCCTTCAGCACTTGGCGCAGCGGGCGCTGGAAATAACCCCGCAGGAAGCGCAGCTTGTCGCGCTGGGTCAGGCCGATGTCCAGCGCCGAGAAGTACAGCGCGGCCAAGTCCTTGTCGCGCCAGCGGCGGCTAATGGTTGCACGGGTCTGGGCGCGGTGCAGGTCGATCACCGACAGCTTGAAATCGTCCGCCGTTACCGGGCGGTCGGTGTGCAGCAAGAAGTGGCAGATGTAGCAGTCGCGGTGGTTGACCCCGGCGCGGTGCATGCCGCCAGTCATCTTCGCCACTTCGTCGATCAGCGCACGCTTCAGCCGCGGCTCGGGCGGCTGCTTGGCCCAGTCGATACTGAAGTCTTCCAGGCTGATGGTGGGCGCCAGTTCCTCGGTGATGATGAACGAGTGCTGCGTGGCCGGGTTGCTGCCCCGCTCGCCATAGGCGACTGCGGTCATGGTCGGCACACCCACCTCGTGCAGGCGCTGGATAGCCCGCCATTCCTGGCCGGCACCGAGCACCGGCAGCTTGGCGGTGAACAGGTTCTTGAAGATCTCGCCCCAGCCAATGCCGCGGTGGATCTTGACGAAAAAACCCTCGCCAGCCACTACGGTACGCAACGTGCGGCGCCCTTCCAGCTCGCGATAAACCTCGCCTTGCAGCGCTTCTACGGCATCGAAGGCATCACGCCCGGCCCACAGGCGCTTGAACGGTTCGGCCAGTATCAGCTTCATACGGTTTTCTGCCCCAGGATCACGTCGGCAGCATGCTGCGGCATGCTGTACAGATCGGCGGTTTCAGCAAACGCCAGGCCGTTGCGCGACCAGCTGGCGCGGGCCTGCGGGTCTTCGAGCATGCGTTGCAGGTAACCGTTGAGCTGGTCCTGTTCGAACGGTTCGTCCAGCACCAGGCCGCAATCGGCCTCGGCAATGTAGTGGGCGTAACCGCACACTTTGGACACCAGTACCGGCAGGCCGGCCACCAGCGCTTCAAGCAGCACGGTGCCGGTGTTCTCGTTGTACGCCGGGTGAATCAGCACGTCGGCACCCAGCAGGAAGCGCGGGATGTCGCTGCGGCCCTTGAGGAACTGCACCTGGTCGCCCAGCCCCAGGGTGGCGCTTTGCAGCTGGAACACCTTGGGGTCGTCCTGGCCGATCACCATCAGCTTCGTGCGTTTGCGCAGGGCCGATGGCAGCGCGGCCAGCGCCTTGAGGCTACGGTCCACACCTTTGGTCTTGAAGCCCGAGCCAATCTGTACCAGCAACAGGTCGTCATCGCCCAGGTTGAATTCCTTGCGGAACTCGGCGCGTATCTCGGCAGCGTTGGCCGGCGCACGGCGATCCTGGGAAATGCCCGGCGGCAGCAGGTGGAAGCGCTCCACCGGGGTGCCGTAGTGCTTGATGAACAGCGGCTGCTGCACCTCGGAAATCATCAACACTTCGGTGTGGGCGTCCTTGGCGAACACCGCACGCTCGTACTCGGCAAAGTGCCGGTAGCGGCCCCAGCGGCGGTACAGGCCGCCACGCAGGGTCTGCGCCTTGTCTTCGAAGCAGCCGTCGGCGGCGTAGTACACGTCCAGCCCCGGCATCTTGTTGAAGCCGATCAGGCGGTCGACCGGGCGCTTGGCCAGGTCGGCGGCCATCCAGGCGCTGAGCTTCTCGTTGCGACGGTGGTTGAAAATCGCCTTCACCGGCGCCACCAGCACTTCGAAGCCCGGCGGAATGTCACCCTCCCAGATCAGCGTGTACACACGGATCTGGTGGCCCCGCTTCTGGCATTCCAGAGCAATGCGCATGAAATCGCGCTGCAGCCCGCCGAAGGGGAAATATTTGTAAAGCACGAAAGCCAGTTGCATCAACGGACATCCTCAGCCAGCAGCAACGCGCTCAAGCGGCCCGCCACATGCTCGGGATTCAGGCGAGTGAAGCACAGTGGCCACTCGCGTTTCAGATCGAACCGGCGCAGGTCGTCAGCGCTCGGTTTATAGGTGCACTTCTTCTGCAGGCAGGGAGCGCAAGGCCAGTCACTGGCCTGGTGAATCTGGGTCCGTCCGTAGGCACCCGTCAGGCCCGGGTTGGTCGGGCCGAACAGCGAAATGGTCGGCACATCGAGTGCCGCTGCCAGGTGGCCAAGGCCGGTATCGACCGCCACACAGGCTTTTGCCGCCGCCAATACACGCGCAACGCCGGCAAGGTTCAATTTGGGGAGCACCTGGCAGTTGTTCAAGCCCTGTGCAATGCGCTCGGCGCGCGCCTTTTCGGCCGGGTTGCCCCACGGCAGGCGCACTTCCAGCTTGCGCCGGCCCATGCGCTCGGCCAGCTCGCGCCAGTAGGCTTCGGGCCAGTGCTTGGTCGCCCAGGTGGTGCCATGCAAGAACACCACGTAAGGCGCGGCGGGCGGCAATTGCAGGCGCTCCAGGTCCAGCCCGTAGTCGCCAATGCCTTCTGGCAAGTCGTAGGCCAGGGCCATGGCGAACAGCTGGCGCACCCGCTCCACCGCGTGCTGGCCGGTGGCAACCGACAGGCGCCGGTCATAGAAGCGGCTGGCCCAGCCTTCACGGGCCGAGTAGCGGTCCAGGCCGGCGACCGGGGCCTTCACGTAACGGGTCAGCCAAGCCGACTTGACCAGGCCCTGGGCGTCAATCACCAGGTCGTACTTGCGCTCGCGCACACGCTGCTTGAACGCCTTCCACTCGCCGCTCTTGAGGGTTTGCCAAAGGTTCTTGCGCCAGCGGCGAATGGCCACCGGGATAACCTGGTCGACCGCAGGGTGCCAGCTGGGGATTTCGGCAAAGCCTTCTTCCACAACCCAGTCGAAACGAATGCCCGGGATGGCGTGGGCGGCATCGGTGAGCGCCGGCAGGGTGTGGATCACATCACCCAGCGACGAGGTCTTGATGATCAGTACCCGCACTTAGTCGACCTCGGCCACGGTATCGATCAGGTCCGGCCCGCTCAGGCTGTGCAGGGCGGCGATGACTTTGCCCGGTTCCAGCAGGCGCAGGCAGTTGTAGTGGCCGAAACGGCAGGTACGGTCGAAGCATGGGCTGCACTCGATACCGGTACGCACCACCTCTACCTGGTCGGCCAGCGGCGGGGTGAAGCCGGGCGACGTCGAGCCGTACACCGCCACCAGCGGGCGGTTCAGCGCGGCGGCTACGTGCATCAGGCCGGAGTCGTTGGACACCACGGCATGGGCACAGGACATCAGGTCGATGGCCTCGGCCAGCGAGGTTTCACCGGCGAGGTTGGACGATTCTTCACGCAAACCCGGGATCAGCCGGTCGCGGATCTGCTCACCGACCGGGTGATCGTTCTTCGAGCCGAACAGCCATACCTGCCAGCCCTGGCGGACCATCGCGTCGGCCACCGCAGCGTAATGCTCGACTGGCCAACGCTTGGCCTCACCGAACTCGGCGCCAGGGCACAGCGCCAGCACCGGGCGGTCCAGCTCCAGGCCGAACTTGGCCAGTGCAGCATCGCGGCTTTGCGCTTCGATCTGCAGGCTGGGGCGCGGGTACGGCTGCGGCAGCTCGGCGCCGGGCGCGTAGGCCAAGGCCATGAAGCGCTCGATCATCAGCGGGTAGCGGGCCTTGTCCAGCTTGCGCACATCGTTCAGCAGGCCGAAGCGCAGTTCACCGCGCCAGCCGGTACGCTTGGGGATGCCAGCGAAGAATGGCACCAAGGCCGACTTCAGCGAATTGGGCAGCAGGATGGCCTGGTCGTACTGGCCGGCCAGGGATTTGCCGATACGCCGACGCGTAGCCAGCTCCAGCGCGCCGTGGCCGAGCGGGAAGCTCAAGGCTTGGCGTACCTCGGGCATACGCTCCAGGATCGGCCGGCTCCACTCGGGGGCCAGCACGTCGATCACGCAGTCGGGGTGCTGCTGTTTCAGGCACTGGAACAAGGTCTGCGCCATCACCATGTCGCCGACCCAGCTGGGGCCAATGATCAGTATTCTCATGCTTAGTCCAGAAACGCTCGGGGAGGCTACAGGCTGCGGTACAGCCTGGCCTCCCCTCTTTATATTCAGGCTATGTGGCGGACAGTGTAACACCGGTGGTGAGGCATAAACCTTTAGGGCTGCTTTGCAGCCCCGGCACTCTCAAGTCAAACCCAGTTCACCCCAGATCCGCCGCACTTCGCGGCGTTCATCGGCAAATTGCGTCGCATCGATCACCCCGGCCTGCTTCTGCAGGGCCTGGCGGTGCGAGGCCGAGCGGAACGCCTTGTACACTTCACGCAACAGCACCGCGTCACTGGCCGGCATCAGGTTCGCCTGCTCCAGCTCTTCCAGAATGCGGATGTTATCGGTCCATCGGAGTATGGCCGGATGGTCGTGAGACCAGGCCAAAGCGGCGTATTGCACCATAAATTCGATATCGACGATACCGCCGGCATCTTGCTTGATATCAAACGGCACACCGGCCTCGAAGGCATTGGCCGCGGTACCGGCAGCCGTGGCCTTGGTACCGAGGTTGCCGCGCATCTTGGCGCGCATCTCACTCACTTCGGTGCGCAGTTTCTCCAGGTCGCGTGCCTGGCCCAGCACCTTGGCGCGCACGCCTTCGAACGCCGCGCCCACCTGCTTGCAACCCACCAGCACGCGGGCTCGCACCAGCGCCTGGTGCTCCCAGGTCCACGCTTCGTTCTGCTGGTAGCGCTCGAATGCACCCAGCGAACTGACCAGCAGCCCGGAAGCACCGGACGGGCGCAGGCGCATGTCCACGTCATACAGCTGGCCCGAGTTGGTCTGGGTGGCCAGCAAGTGAATGATGCGCTGGCCCAGGCGGGTGAAGAACTGCGCACTGTCGATGGGCTTGCTGCCGTCGGTTTCTGCGTGCGGGTCGCCGTCGTGGATGAACACCAGGTCCAGGTCCGAGCCATGGCCCAGCTCCAGGCCGCCGACCTTGCCGTAACCAATGATGATGAACCCTGGGTCGCACAGGCTGCCGTCGCTGCGCCTGGGCTGGCCGTGGCGGGCCACGGTCTGGCGCCAGGCCAGGGCCAGCACCTGATCGAGGATGGCCTCGGCCAGCCAGGTCAGGTAGTCGCTGACCTTCATCAACGGCAGGTTGCCGCTGATTTCCGAAGCTGCCACACGCAGGCTGTGCGCCAGCTTGAAGTGGCGCAGCGCTTCCATCTGCTGCTCCAGGTCGTCTTCGGGGATGCGCGTCAGGCGTTCGCGCAACTCGCTGGCCAGCTCTGGGGCCAGTGGCGGGCTGAACAAGCGGCCTTCGTTGAGCAATTCGTCGAGCAGCAGCGGGTAGTGCGCAATTTGTTCGGCAATCCACGGGCTGGCGGCGCACAACGTCAGCAGACGGCGCAAGGCACCCGGGTTTTCGGTCAGCAGCACCAGGTAGGCAGAACGCCGCGCCACCGCCTCGACCAGCGGCAACACACGTTCAAGCACCAGGTCGGGGTTGTCATGTTCCACCGCCTGGGCCAGCAGCCGCGGGATGAAGGCATCCAGGCGTTCACGGCCGATACGCTGCATCGAGCGCAACTGCGGGCTGGAGCGCAACCCGGCCAGGCGCCGCAGGGCTTCGACGGGCTGCTTGAAACCGGCCTCTTCCAGCTGCCGGCCAGCGGCTTCCTCGTCCTGTGCCTGCTCCCACAGCGGCGACCATTCGCCGCCCACCACCAGTTCGCCCTCACCGTCTTCGTCATCCGGGTCGGCGATCACCTGGCGGAAGTGCCAGTCGATACGGCCACGCCAGTACATCAACTGGTCGTGGAAGCTCTGCCAGTCGGCAAAGCCGAGCATGTAGGCCACCCGCGCCTGGTCGGTCTCACCTTCCGGCAGCATTTGCGTCTGGCGGTCGGCGATGGCCTGGATGGCGTGCTCGGTATAGCGCAGGAACTCATAGCCCTCGCGCAGCTCGGCGACCACTGCCGGCGGCAGGTAACCCTGGCCCTCGAGGGTGGCCAGCACCTTGAGCAACGGCCGCTGCTGCAGGCTGAGGTCGCGCCCGCCGTGGATCAGCTGGAAGGCCTGGGCGATGAACTCCACCTCGCGGATGCCACCGGCACCCAGCTTGATGTTGTCGGCCATGCCCTTGCGCCGCACTTCCTGCTGGATCAGCTGCTTCATGGTGCGCAGCGCTTCGATCGCGGAAAAGTCCAGGTAACGGCGGTACACGAACGGCCGCAGCACCTCCTGCAACTGCGCCCCGGCCGCCTGGTCGCCCGCCACCACCCGCGCCTTGATCATGGCGTAGCGTTCCCAGTCGCGGCCCTGGTCCTGGTAATACTGCTCCAGGGCATTGAAGCTGAGCACCAGTGCGCCGGCCGAGCCATAGGGGCGCAGGCGCATGTCGACGCGGAACACGAAGCCATCGACGGTCACCGGGTCCAGCGCCTTGATCAGCCGCTGGCCAAGCCGGGTGAAGAACTCCTGGTTTTCCAGCGAGCGCTTCACCCCTTCGGTTTCGCCACCTTCCGGGAAGCCGAAGATCAGGTCGATGTCCGACGACAGGTTCAGCTCCACCGCCCCCAGCTTGCCCATGCCCAGCACCACCATGTGCTGCGGCTGGCCGCTGCGGTTGCCGATGGGCGTGCCGAACTGCTGGCAATGGCGCGGGTACAACCATTGGTAGGCTTCGTCGATGGCGGCATCGGCCAGGTCCGACAGGTCGCGGCAGGTTTCGCCAAGTTCTGCCTGGCGGGTGATGTCGCGCCAGATGATGCGCAGTTGCTGGCGGTTGCGCGCGCGGCGCAGGTTGCGCGCCAGCTCGTCGTCGCTCTGCGCGGCCTGGGCGGCCGCAGCGATTTGCCCACGCAGCTCACCCGGCGCATAACGCCGCTCCAGCTCGCCACTGGCCAGCAGCTCGAACAGCATGGCCGGCTCGCGCTGGGCCAGGCCCAGAACAAAGTCGCTGGCGGCGGCAACCTGGTCGAATTGTTGCCGGTGCACCGGGCTCCAGGCATTCAGGTCGAGGTCGGCGTGAGCGGCCACTGCATCACTGAGGAATTGCCGGTTGCGGGCCAGCAATGGCTGGAGGGTGGCGGGCAGATCGGACGGCAAAGGCAGGCGCATGGTCTATCCTTGATCGGCGTGAAATAGAAGGGAAAAAGCGGCCAAGGGGAAGCCGGACCACGGTTGGACTGTCGTACAAAAGTTGGAAATAGCTGAAAAAAACGAAAACTTGGCAACAAACATCAAGAAGCACCCGTTCGCGTCACAATGCCAACCACCATGAACGTTTTTCCTCACAAGCCAAGGTGCGACCAAACGTCGCAGAAATGTAGTTTTACTACTACCCATGTCGTGTAAAAGCATGAAATGCGCAAGCAAATGTAGTAAAACTACACGGCGCCGGAAGACACCCCGGTAATCCAAGAATTCACGACGTCTGCCCATAAGGCCAGTCGCAACTTCAGGCAATCGATTCTGGTTGCCTTTCCGCCCTGGAGCAAGCCATGCAAGACCTCGATCCAATCGAAACCCAGGAATGGCTGGATGCCCTGGAGTCGGTCCTCGACAAAGAAGGCGAAGACCGCGCTCATTACCTGATGACCCGTATGGGCGAGCTGGCCACCCGCAGTGGCTCCCAGCTGCCGTATGCGATCACCACGCCATACCGCAACACCATCCCTGTCACCCACGAAGCACGCATGCCTGGCGACCTGTTCATGGAACGCCGCATTCGCTCGATGGTGCGTTGGAACGCCTTGGCCATGGTCATGCGCACCAACCTGAAAGACTCGGACCTGGGCGGACACATCTCCAGCTTCGCCTCCAGCGCCACCCTGTATGACATCGGCTTCAACTACTTCTTCCAGGCGCCGACCGAAGAACACGGCGGCGACCTGATCTTCTTCCAGGGCCATGCTTCGCCAGGCGTCTACGCCCGTGCCTTCATGGAAGGCCGCATCAACGAAGACCAGATGAACAACTTCCGTCAGGAAGTGGACGGCAACGGCCTGTCTTCGTACCCGCACCCATGGCTGATGCCTGACTTCTGGCAGTTCCCGACCGTATCGATGGGTCTGGGCCCGATCCAGGCTATCTACCAGGCACGCTTCATGAAGTACCTGGAAGCCCGTGGCTTCATCCCGGCCGGCAAGCAGAAGGTCTGGTGCTTCATGGGCGACGGCGAGTGCGACGAGCCGGAATCCCTGGGCGCAATCGCCCTGGCCGGCCGCGAGAAGCTGGACAACCTGATCTTCGTCATCAACTGCAACCTGCAGCGCCTCGACGGCCCGGTTCGCGGCAACGGCAAGATCATCCAGGAACTCGAAGGCGTGTTCCGTGGCGGTGGCTGGAACGTCAACAAAGTGGTCTGGGGCCGTTTCTGGGACCCACTGCTGGCCAAGGACACCAACGGTGCCCTGCAGCGCCGCATGGACGAAGTCATCGACGGCGAGTACCAGAACTACAAAGCCAAAGACGGCGCGTACGTTCGTGAAAACTTCTTCAACACGCCAGAACTCAAGGCCATGGTCGAAGACCTGTCCGACGACGAGATCTGGAAGCTCAACCGTGGCGGCCACGACCCGTACAAGGTCTACGCGGCGTACCACCAGGCTGTGAACCACAAAGAGCAGCCGACCGTCATCCTGGCCAAGACCATCAAGGGTTACGGCACCGGTGCTGGCGAAGCCAAGAACACCGCGCACAACACCAAGAAGGTCGACGTCGACAGCCTGCGTCACTTCCGTGACCGCTTCGACATCCCTGTCAAGGATGCCGACCTGGAGAACCTGCCGTTCTTCAAGCCGGAAGAAGGTTCTGCCGAAGCCAAGTACCTGGCCGAGCGCCGCGTTGCCCTGGGCGGCTTCGTACCACAGCGCCGTGCCAAGAGCTTCAGCGTACCGACCCCATCCCTGGAAACGCTGAAAGCGATCCTGGACGGCTCGGGCGACCGCGAAATCTCCACCACCATGGCCTTCGTGCGTATTCTGGCGCAGCTGGTCAAGGACAAGGAAATCGGCCAGCGCATCGTGCCGATCATCCCGGACGAAGCCCGTACCTTCGGTATGGAAGGCATGTTCCGCCAACTGGGCATCTACTCGTCCGTCGGCCAGCTCTACGAGCCAGTCGATAAAGACCAGGTGATGTTCTACCGCGAAGACAAGAAGGGCCAGATTCTCGAGGAAGGCATCAACGAAGCCGGCGCCATGTCGTCGTTCATCGCTGCCGGTACCTCGTACAGCTGCCACAACCAGCCGATGCTGCCGTTCTACATCTTCTACTCGATGTTCGGCTTCCAGCGCATTGGCGACCTGGCCTGGGCCGCTGGCGACAGCCGCACCCGTGGCTTCCTGATCGGCGGTACCGCCGGCCGTACCACCCTGAACGGTGAAGGCCTGCAGCACGAAGACGGTCACAGCCACATGATGGCGGGTACCATCCCGAACTGCCGCACCTACGATCCAACCTACGGCTACGAGCTGGCGGTGATCATCCAGGACGGCATGAAGAAGATGACCGAAGAGCAACAGGACATCTTCTACTACATCACCGTGATGAACGAATCCTACCAGCAGCCAGCCATGCCGGCCGGTGTCGAGGAAGGCATCATCAAGGGCATGTACCTGCTGGAAGAAGACACCCGCGAAGCCGCGCACCACGTACAGCTGATGGGCTCCGGCACCATCCTGCGCGAAGTCCGCGAAGCCGCGAAGATCCTGCGTGAAGAGTTCAACGTCGGTGCCGACGTATGGAGCGTCACCAGCTTCAACGAACTGCGTCGCGACGGCCTGGCCGTTGAGCGCGCCAACCGCCTGAAGCCTGGCCAGAAGCCACAGCAGACTTACGTCGAAGAATGCCTGGCCGGCCGCAAGGGCCCGGTCATCGCCTCTACCGACTACATGAAGCTGTTCGCCGAGCAGATTCGCCAGTGGGTGCCGAGCAAAGAGTTCAAAGTCCTGGGTACCGACGGTTACGGTCGCAGCGACAGCCGCAAGAAGCTGCGTCACTTCTTTGAAGTCGACCGCCACTTCGTGGTACTGGCTGCCCTGGAAGCCCTGGCTGACCGTGGCGAGATCGAACCCAAGGTTGTGGCTGACGCCATCGTCAAGTTCGGCATCGACCCGGACAAGCGCAACCCACTGGACTGCTGAGGAGTATTTTTAAGTGAGCGAACTCATTCGCGTACCTGACATCGGCAGCGGTGAAGGTGAAATCATTGAGCTGTTCGTCAAGGTCGGTGACCGTATCGAGGCTGACCAGAGCCTGCTGACCCTGGAGTCCGACAAGGCCTCCATGGAGATTCCGGCCCCCAAGGCCGGTATCGTCAAGGAACTCAAGGTCAAGCTGGGCGACCGCCTGAAAGAAGGCGACGAGCTGCTGGTGTTGGAAGTCGAAGGTGCCGCTGCTGCGGCGCCTGAGGCTCCGGCCGCGGCCGCTGCCCCGGCTGCTGCTCCAGCGCCTGCCGCCGAAGCCGCCCCTGCTCCTGCCGCAGCCCCGGCTGCTGCCAGCGTGCAGGACATTCACGTGCCGGACATCGGCTCGTCGGGCAAGGCCAAGATCATCGAAGTGCTGGTCAAGGTCGGCGACACCGTCGAAGCCGACCAGTCGCTGATTACCCTGGAGTCCGACAAGGCCTCCATGGAAATCCCGTCGCCGGCTGCCGGCGTGGTCGAAGAAGTACTGTGCAAGCTGGAAGACGAAGTCGGCACTGGCGACCTGATCTTCAAGCTGAAAGTCGCGGGCGCTGCACCGGCTGCTGCACCGGCACCTGCTGCTGCACCGGCGCCAGCCAAGGCTGAGGCTGCTCCGGCCGCCGCGCCTGCCGCTGCTGCCCCTGCTGCTGCCCCTGCACCGGCTGCTACCGCACCGGCTGCTGGCAACAATGCCAAGGTTCATGCAGGCCCGGCTGTTCGTCAGCTGGCCCGTGAATTCGGTGTCGAGCTGGGCGCAGTGGCTGCCACCGGCCCGCACGGCCGTATCCTGAAGGAAGACGTGCAGGTTTACGTCAAGGCGATGATGCAAAAGGCCAAGGAAGCCCCGGCAGCCGCCGGTGCAACCGGTGGCGCTGGCATCCCGCCGATCCCGGTGGTGGACTTCAGCAAGTTCGGTGAAGTGGAAGAAGTGGCCCTGACCCGCCTGATGCAGGTCGGTGCCGCCAACCTGCACCGCAGCTGGCTGAACGTGCCGCACGTGACCCAGTTCGACTCCGCCGACATCACCGAGCTGGAAGCCTTCCGCGTTGCGCAGAAGGCCGTGGCCGAAAAAGCTGGCGTGAAGCTGACCGTGCTGCCACTGCTGCTCAAGGCCTGCGCCTTCCTGCTCAAGGAACTGCCGGACTTCAACAGCTCGCTGGCGCCAAGCGGCAAAGCCATCATCCGCAAGAAGTACGTGCACATCGGCTTCGCCGTGGACACCCCGGACGGCCTGCTGGTCCCTGTGATCAAGAACGTCGACCAGAAGAGCCTGCTGCAACTGGCTGCCGAAGCCGCTGCACTGGCCGAGAAGGCGCGTACCAAAAAGCTGTCGGCCGACGACATGCAAGGTGCCTGCTTCACCATCTCCAGCCTCGGTCACATTGGCGGCACCGGCTTCACGCCGATCGTCAACGCGCCGGAAGTGGCTATCCTGGGCGTCTCGAAGGCGACCATGCAGCCAGTGTGGGATGGCAAGGCCTTCCAGCCGAAGCTGATGCTGCCGCTGTCGCTGTCCTACGATCACCGTGTGATCAACGGCGCTGCCGCCGCGCGCTTCACCAAGCGCCTGGGCGACGTGCTGGGCGATATCCGCACCATGCTGCTGTAAGGCAGCCCGCTGCCCCTCCTTGCGAGGGGCAGTACCCTTTTCGAGCTGCCACGCTCGTACCTCAACCCCGCCAATTGGCGGGGCTTTTTTTGTCCGCCGATAGGGTTTTGCCGCCAGGGAGATCGAGCGCCGCCCGCGCGGCGCTCGATCTCCCAAGCGGCAAAAATTCCAACGCGATCTAAGTTTTCCGCCCCACCCGCCGATAACCTGTCCACAGCATCAAGCATGGCCGCTTGCCAGCCCTCGGGACATGATGCAACCTTGCCGAATCCGCCGCCGCTCCAAGGCCGCGCTCCCTGTTCAAGCGAGTCTTCGATGAAAAGCCAACCCGATGCCGCCAGCCGTGTGGCGGCCGAGGTCGTCACGCCGTTACCCGTGCCCTCGCGGCTCGGTATGCTGCGTTTCGAAAGGCTCAACGAAGCCACCTGGTCCATGCTCTACCTTGACCCGGCCTGCGAGCGCCAGTTTGGCCTGCACGCCGCCGACCTGTGTGCCCTGGTGGACGCGCCCTACGCCAGCCTGATGGAGCCCGAGGCCCGCTACCGGCTGCACGACGAGATCCAGCTGCAACTGGCCCAGCGCGGCTACTACCGCGTGCGCTACTCCCTGCACACGCCAACCACCTCGCTGCGCCTGCTGGAAACCGGTGAAGCCTACAAGCAGCACAACCGCCAGCTGTTGCGCGGTTACCTGAGCGTGCTCGACGACCAGCCCGACGACGCAGGCGAGAGCGCCAGCGACCTGGAGTCGCGCAACAACCGCCTGCAACTGGCCCTGCAACTGAACCAGCGTGCCCAGCAGGAACAACTGGAACACCTGGAGCGGGTACGCGGCCAGCAGGACCTGATCCTGCGCCTGGCGCGCCAGCGCTACAGCGCCGAGAACTCCCTGCTGGAAGCCGCCCAGCTGATCACCCAGAGCGCCTGCGAAATTTACAAGGTCGACAGCGCCAGCATCTGGCACCTGGACGACCAGCGACTGGAACCGATCACCGCCTGGTACCGCGACGCGCAGGAGCATCGCCAGCCCGAAGCCATCGATGCCAGCCGCTTCCCCGACTACCTTGAAGCACTACACGCCAGCCGCGCCATCGACGCCCACAACGCCGGCCACGACCCGCGCACCCGCGCCCTGACGCAAAGCCTGCGCCCCGAAAACAAGGCCATGCTCGATGCCAGTATCCGCGTCGATGGCCAGGTGGTCGGCGTGTTGTGCCTGGAGCAGAGCGGCCAGCCACGGGCCTGGCAATCGGACGAGATCGCCTTTGCCGGCGAGCTGGCCGACCAGTTCGCCCAGGTCATCACCAACCACAACCGGCGCGCGGCGGCCAGCGCACTGCACCTGTTCCAGCGTGCGGTGGAGCAAAGCGCCAGCGCCTTCCTGCTGGTCAACCGCGATGGCCGGGTGGAATACGTCAACCCAAGCTTCACCGCCATCACCCAGTACAGCACCGACGAAGTGCAAGGCCGCCAGCTGGGCGAGCTGCCTGCACTGGAAAACCTGAGCGAACTGCTGTTCGACTCGCCCTCCAGCCTGGCCATGGGCAATAGCTGGCAGGGCGAATTCAAGAGCCGGCGTAAAAACCTGGAGCCCTACTGGGGACAGTTGTCGATTTCCAAGGTGTACGGCGACAACCGTGAGCTGACCCATTACATCGGCATCTACGAAGACGTCACCCAGACCAAGCTGGCCCAGCAGCGCATCGAGCGCCTGGCCTACACCGACAACCTGACCAACCTGGGCAACCGCCCGGCTTTCATCCGCAGCCTGGACGAGCGCTTCGTCCGCGATGGCGAAAGCGCGATGTGCCTGCTGCTGGTAGACATCGACAACTTCAAGCGCATCAACGACAGCCTCGGCCACCAGACCGGCGACAAGCTGCTGATCAGCCTGGCCCGGCGCCTGCGCAACAGCCTGCACAGCGGTGGCATCCTGGCGCGCTTTGCCAGTAACGAGTTCGCCGTGCTGCTCGATGACACCAGCCTGGAAGATGGCCAGGGCGTTGCGCTGCAGTTGCTGAGCACACTCGACAAGCCGATGTTCGTCGACAACCAGCTGATCAACGTCACCGCCTCGGTAGGCCTGGCTTGTGCACCGCTGCACGGCGTCGACCCCGCCAGCCTGATGAAAAACGCCGGCCTTGCCCTGCACAAGGCCAAGGCCAACGGCAAGCATCAGGTACAGGTGTTTACCGAGGTGCTGAACGCCGAGGCCAGCTACAAGCTGTTCGTCGAGAACAACCTGCGCCGCGCCCTGACCCAGAACGAGCTGGAGGTGTTCTACCAGCCCAAGATCTGCCTGCGCAGCGGCCGCCTGCTGGGGCTGGAGGCATTGCTGCGCTGGAACCACCCCGAGCGCGGTATGATCCGCCCGGACCAGTTCATCAGCGTGGCAGAAGAAACCGGCCTGATCATCCCCATCGGCAAGTGGGTGGTACGCCAGTCGTGCCGCATGAGCAAGCAACTGCGCGAGGCCGGGCTGGGCAACCTGCATGTGGCCATCAACTTGTCGCCCAAGCAGTTCTCCGACCCGGACCTGGTGGCGTCCATCAGCACCATCCTCAACGAAGAAGCCCTGCCCCCGCACTTGCTTGAGCTGGAGCTGACCGAAGGCCTGCTGCTGGAAGCCAGCGAAGACACCCACCGCCAGCTGGACGAACTGAAGGCCCTGGGCCTGACCCTGGCCATGGACGACTTCGGCACCGGCTATTCGTCGCTGAGCTACCTGAAGAAGTTTCCGATCGACATCCTCAAGATCGACCGCAGCTTCATCAACGAAATCCCGGATAACCAGGACGACATGGAAATCACCTCGGCAGTGGTGGCCATGGCCCATAACCTCAAGCTGAAGGTGGTGGCCGAAGGTATCGAGACGCCGGAGCAGTTGGCGTTCCTGCGCCGGCACCGCTGCGACGTGGGCCAGGGCTACCTGTTCGACCGGCCGATTCCAGGGCGCGAGCTGGCCGAGCGGCTGAAGCGTTATCCACGTGGCCCGGTGGCCTGACAGCAGCGCAAACCTCGGGCACTATAGAGGTCATTCGGGCCCTTTCGCAGCGCAAGGCTGCTCCTACAGAAAAGCGCGTGCCCTGTAGGAGCAGCCTTGTGCTGCGAATGCCCCAACACCTATCCCACTGAATAAACACAGAGGAACGGCCATGGTCCTGCGTTCGGAAATCCTGGTGAACAAAAACGTCATGCCAACTGCGGAACAGGCCCTGCCTGGCCGCGAAACGCCAATGAGCCTGCCCGAGTTCCACTACGTGTTCGAAGGCACCCCGCTGCTCGGCCCCTTCTTCGAAGGCGCCATCGACTTCGCCATCTTCGGCCTGGGTTGCTTCTGGGGCGCGGAGCGGCGCTTCTGGCAGCGTGAAGGTGTGGTCAGCACCGTGGTCGGCTACGCCGGCGGCTTCACCCCTCACCCTACCTACGAAGAAGTCTGCTCGGGCCTGACCGGCCACACCGAAGTGGTGCTGGTGGTGTTCGACAAGGACAAGGTCAGCTACCGCGAGCTGCTGGCGATGTTCTGGGAACTGCACAACCCGACCCAGGGCATGCGCCAGGGCAACGATGTCGGCACCCAGTACCGCTCGGCCATCTACTGCACCAGCCCTGAACAGCTGGAACAGGCCAAGGCCAGCCGCGACGCCTTCCAGGCGGAACTGAACAAGGCCGGCTTCGGTGAAATCACCACCGAAATCGACCAGGCACCGACCGTGTACTTCGCCGAGGCCTACCACCAGCAGTACCTGGCCAAGAATCCGCAAGGCTACTGCGGCATCGGCGGCACCGGTGTATGCCTGCCACCCAGCCTGCAGGGCAACTGAACCATGGCCACGATGACCCTGTTCCACTCGCCATTGTCCCCTTTCGTGCGCAAGGTCATGGTGGTGCTGCACGAGACCGCCCAGCTTGAGCGCGTGACGCTGCAACCGGTCAACATCAGCCCGGTCAGCGGCGACCCGCAGCTCAACCACGACAACCCGATCGGCAAGATCCCGGCCCTGCGCCTGGATGACGGCACCGTGCTGCATGACAGCCGGGTGATCTGCGAATACCTCGACCTGCAACATGTCGGCCTGCCACTGCTGCCCCGCGAAGGCTCGGCGCGCTGGCGGCGCCTGACACTGGTGTCGCAGGCCGATGCGATCATGGATGCAGCAGTATCGTCGCGCTATGAAAGCTTCCTGCGCCCAGAAGACAAACGCTGGGACGGCTGGCTGCTGGCGCAAGGCGACAAGATCCGCCGTAGCCTGGCCAACCTGGAGCAGGAGCACCTGCCCGAGCTGGTGTCCGGGTTCGACCTGGCGGCGATTGGCGTGGCCTGTGCGCTGGGATACCTGGATCTGCGTCAGCCGGAGTTTGGCTGGCGTGAGCGCCAGCCTGGGTTGGCGGCGTGGTATGCAGAGGTGGCCAAGCGGCCGTCGATGGTCGCCACAGCACCGACAGCCTGACAGGGACATTCGCAGCCCAGGCTGCTCCTGCAGGGGATGCCACCGCCTGTAGAAGCAGCCTTGTGCTGCGAATTTCTCACTTGGCTGCCACAGGAAACAACAGCCCGATCCTGTAGGCCAACCACCGCCCGATTTCTTTGTCCTCCCTCATGCCGACCTCCCCACCCGCGCCCAGTCCAGCCGTCGGGTCAGCACCATGAACACCCCCAGCAAGCCAAAGCACAGCAGCGAGCCCATCAGCAGCGCATAGTCCTCGGCACTCAGCAGCCCATACAGCAGCGCATACAGCGCCGCCAACCCCGCCGCAAACCCCACCCCTCGTGCCAGGCTGCGCAACACATGGCTGAGGTAGAAGCCGATCAGCAGCACACACGCCGAAGCCGACAGCCCGTACGCCAGGCCAAAGCCTATGTGCTCGGACAACGACAACAGCAGCAGGTAGAAGAACGCCAGCGCCACACCCACCAGGATGTACTGCACCGGGTGCACACTCAGGTTTTTCAACACTTCGAACAGGAAGAAGCCGGCAAAGGTCAGCGCGATGAACAGCAACGCGTATTTGATCGCCCGCTCACTCTTCAGGTACTGGTCCACCGGGTCGACAAAGCTCACGCCGAAGCTGCGCTCGCTGAAGTCTTCGCACTGGCCGGCAGTGGCGCATTGGCGCAGGGCATCTTCAAGGTTGGTGGCGAAGAACGACGTCTGCCAGTGGGCGCTGAAGCCTTGCGCATCGATGTCTCGGCGGTTGGGCAGATAGCTGCCGACAAAGCTCGGATGCGGCCAGTTGGCACGCATGTCAACGCTGCTGGTGCGGCCCACCGGCACGATGTGCAACTGGCCGGTGCCTTGCAAAGCAAGGTCGAAGCCGTAGCTGAATTCCCGTGCCTGCATACCGTCCAAACCCGGCAGGCTGGCATGCACGCCACCGCGCATCCAGTCGAGCTGGGTGCCCGCCTCGAACGGCACCTTCTGTTCGTCCATGCTCAGTTCCAGGCCATTCTCGATGCCGCGGATATCGCTGATGCCCACCACCAGGAAGGGTTTGTCGAAGCGGTAGTCGTCGAAGTCCTTGTCGATACCCCAACGCTCCGGGAGCCTGAAGCGGCCGCTGATACGCCCCTTGGCGTGGAACAGCCGGGCCTGATAGATGCCGCGGGCACGCAGTTCGGTGTCCACGCCCAGGTCGGCGGCGAAGGTGTCCGGCAGGAAGTACAAGTGGCCGGCAATGGTGCTGGTTTCCTGGGTGCGCTCGCCGTCCTTTTCGATCCAGCGGCGCTGGTACTTGCGGTACGGCACCACCAGCAGCGGGCCGCTGAGCTGTTGGTCAAAGCTGGCACTTTGGGCGATGTCGCGCAGCACGTTGTCGCGCAGGGCCTGGCGCTCATCGATCAGGCCGTTGATCAGCAGCAGCGGGATGAGCAGCAGCACTATGAGCACGGCGATCATGCCGAGTTTGTAACCGAGGGTCTTGGTCATGGGGCCTCCTGTGGCAGTGGGCGCAGTGTCTGCGCCTTGCGTGGAGGCCTTGGGGAGACTGTGTGGAGATTGTGTGTTTTTGGGGCCGCTTCGCGACCCATCGCGACACTAGGCCGCTCCCACAGGTACCGAGCAGGTTCAAAATACAGCGCAGTTCGTGTGGGAGCGGCCTTGCGTCGCGATGGGCTGCAAAGCAGCCCCGGCTATTTCAGCTGATACGCCGCACCGGCAGCCATAAACGCACCCGCACCCCACCATCGACGTTATCCACCGCCAGCGCCCCGCCATGCAGTTGCATTACCTCGGCCACAAAATTCAGCCCCAGCCCGGTGCTCTTGCGCCCGCTCCCTGGCCGCGGCAACGAGTAGAACCGCTCGCTGACCCGCCCGATGGCATACGCCGGTATCGCCTGCCCCTGGTTGAACAGGCTCAATGCCACCCGCTCGCCGTCGCGCTCCAGGTCAAACAGCAGGGCGCCACCTGCGGGGGTGAAATCCAGTGCGTTATCCAGCAGGTTGGCCAGCGCCTGGCGCATCAGGAACGGATCACACAGCAAGCGCAAACCAGCCGGCACCCGCTGACGCACGTGCAAACCGGCGCCTTCGATCCGCGCCCCATGAGCCAACAACAACTCGTCCACCAGCGCCGCCAGCGCCACCTGCTGTTCATCCTCCAGGGCCTGCATCTGCTCGACCCTGGCCAGGTTTAGCAGGCGCTCGACCATCTGCTGCAAGCGCTCGCTCTCGCGCTCGATATTGCCGGCAAAGCGCGCGCGCTGGTCGGCGGGCATGCCCTCGTCCTGCAGCAGCTCGCAAGCCCCACGGATGGCCGCCAGCGGGCTTTTCAGTTCGTGCGTCAGGGTATGCACATAGCGCTCGACATAGGCCTTGCCCTCCAGCTGGGTACGCATGCGTTCCACCGCCTGGGCCAGGTGCGCCAGCTCGCCGCCCTTGTAGTGCGGCAACGCAGCCCGCTCACCCTCGCTGACCGCCTGGGCATAACGGGCCAGCCGGCGGAGCGAGCGTGCCAGCCACCACGACAGCGCCGCGCCAATCAGCAAGCCCAGGCCGATCAGCCCCAGGCCCAGCGTGAGCAGGCGCCGCTCGGAACGGTCGATGTACGGCTGCAGCGAGCTGTTGGGTTTGGCCACGGTGACCACGCCGATGACCTTGCCGTCGTCGGTGATCGGTGCGCCAACGTGCATCACCGAGGTACTTTCATCATTGGGGTCGCTGCGGGTGGAGCGCGCGCCGTACTGGCCACGCAGGGTCAGCAGCACGTCATTCCACTGCGAGTAATCTTTGCCCAGCGCCTCACCGCTGGAGTCCAGCAGCACGATGCCCTTGGCGTCAGTGACATAGATGCGGTGGCTGACCTGGTTCTTGGCCAGGCCCCAGATCTGCGCGCCCGGGCTGCGCGAGCCGTAGGCCTTGAGTACTTGCGGCAGGCGGCTCTGGCTCAAGGTGCCGGCCTTGACGTCATCGCGCAGGATCTCGGCCAGCAGGTTGGCGGTGTCGACCAGTGTTTCTTCGGAAGACTGGCGTACCACCGGGCGAATCTGTTCACGCACCGTGTTGAGCAGAAAGTAGCCCGCCAGGCCGACGAACAGGAAGTACACCAGGAAGATCCGGATGCCCAGGCGCATCAGGCATGGTCCGGGCTGTAGCTGTAGCCGAGGCCGCGGTGGGTCTGGATCGGCTCGGCATCACCCGCGACCTGGCGCAGCTTGGCGCGCAGGCTTTTGATATGGCTGTCGATGGTGCGCTCGTACCCGGCATCAGAGGCCACCCCCAGGGCATCAAGCAGCTGTTCTCGGCTGAACACCCGCTGCGGCTGCTCCAGCAGGGATTGCAGCAGGCGGAATTCGTGGCGGGTCAGCGTGAGTGGCTGACCGCGATAGGTGATCTGCATGCGCAGGGTGTCGAGCTGGAACAATGCCGCATCGGTAGCCGGGTCGGCCCTGGGGCCCATGCGTTTGAGGATCGCCCGCACCCGCGCAGCCACTTCACGCGGGCTGAAGGGTTTGACCACGTAGTCGTCGGCACCAATTTCCAGGCCCACCACCCGGTCGATTTCACCGTCACGGGCGCTGAGGAACATCACTGGCACGTCGCTGAAACGGCGCAATTGGCGGCAGGTTTCGAAGCCACTGATGTCAGGCAGGCCGATGTCGAGGATGATCAGGTCGGCCGGGCGCTGGCGCTGCTGGTCGAGGGCAGCGCCGCCCAGGGTCACCCATTCGGTGCTGTGGCCGTCGGCCTGCAGGGCGTAGACCAGGGTGTCGGCGATGGCGGCTTCGTCTTCGACGATGAGGATATGGGGCATGGATGCGCGGCCTGTGCAGATGTCGATGGCGACGCACTATTGTGTAGGAGCGGCCTTGTGTCGCGAAAGGGCCGCAGAGCGGCCCCGGCAATATCTGCTTCAGCGCTGAGATCATGGGGCCGCTTTGCGGCCCATCGCAGGCAAGCCAGCTCCTACACGTACTGCCCAGCCTTCGAGAGCAGCGTTAACCTGTGGGAGCGGGCGTGCCCACGAAGAGGCCAGTGCAGGCAGCCTGGATCAGCAATCAGGCTTGCCAGCGGTAAACTTCTTGGCCGGGTTGACCGCGGCCTTGAACTCACGCAGCGCCTTGGACCCCACCAGCAGCGGGTAGTTGAAGCTGCTGCGGTCCACCAGGTTCACTTCCACGGTGCGCTTCACGTCACCCAGGCACAGCTCCAGGTCCACCACCGGGCGCTTGGAAATTTCCGGCGCATCGCCCTCTTCCTCTTCATCGGCACGGCCCTTGATCTTGCTGATGCGCGAGACCTTGTGCTCGTACACCTTGCCGTCCGAGTCCTTGGTCGCCAAGCGGAAACGTACCCACTCGTCGCCATCGCGGTTGAACAGCTCAATGTCCTTGGCCGACAGCGACGCGGTGAAGGCACCGGTGTCCATCTTGGCCTTCAGGGTTTCGCCCAGCTCGGGCAGGGCGATGTTCTCGTACCGGCCGTAGATTGTAGGTTCGGCGGCCATTACTGGCAGCGCCAACAGTGACAACATGGCAAACAGAGATTTCACAAGCAGGCTTCCTTGAGAAGGGTCAGTGCTTAGACTGCACTGGCAGGATAGGTTCGCTGTCCCAAGCCTAATCAACATAATGTGAAACATTTGTTGCCGCCGCAGGGCATTGGACATTTGGCGTAGGACACTGCCCTGCTTATCATTGCCAGCCGTTTATTTCCCACAACAAGAGTCTCTTTATGCGTCGCCTGCTGACCGGCATTCTTACTACCACTCTGCTGCTGCTCAATACTGTTGTGTTGATCTGCCCGCTGCTGGTCTTTGCCCTGCTCAAGCTGGTGCTGCCGGGCCGTGGCCGCGACTATGCCTCGTGGGCAGTGATGTGGGTGGCCGAAACCTGGTCGGAAATCGACAAGGCCATCTTCGCCCTGTGCATTCCTACAAAGTGGGACATCCGCGGCGTAGAGAACCTGCGTAAGGACACCTCCTATCTTGCGGTAAGCAACCACCAGACCTGGGTCGATATCCCGGCGTTGATCGAAAGCCTCAACCGCCGCACGCCTTTCTTCAAGTTCTTCCTCAAAAAGGAATTGATCTGGGTTCCGCTGCTGGGCCTTGCCTGGTGGGGGCTGGATTACCCGTTCATGAAGCGCTACAGCAAGGCGTTTCTGGAAAAGCACCCCGAGCTCAAGGGCAAGGACCTGGAGATCACCAAGGCGGCCTGCGAGCTGTTCAAGCGTCAGCCAGTGACCGTGGTCAATTACCTGGAAGGCACCCGGTTTACCGAAACCAAGCGCCAGGAACAGCAGTCACCGTATCGCTACCTGCTCAAGCCCAAGGCTGGCGGCGTGGCCTTTGTGCTGGCGGCATTGGGTGAACAACTGGATGCACTGCTGGACGTGACCATCGTGTACCCCGGCAACCAGGCACCGGGGTTCTGGGCATTGCTCAATGGCAGCATTAGCCGGGTGATTATCGACATTCAGGTGCGGGAGCTGGACCCGGCATTGTGGGCGGGCGATTACGAGAATGACCCCGAGTTCCGGCAGACCGTACAGGCCTGGGTGAACCAGCTGTGGTCGGCGAAGGACCAGCGGATCGAGCTGCTCAAGGCCGAAATGGGCTGATATGTTTATCGTCTGACCGGGCCTCTTCGCGGGTAAACCCGCTCCCACAGGGAGGGCGTCGCACTCAAAGGCAGTGCTATACCTGTGGGAGCGGGTTTACCCGCGAAGAGGCCAGAACAGGCAAAGCACAATCCCGATTAAAACCCAGGCTAATAATCAACATTAGGATTACTTCTTTGTCACACCCCACCTAAGTGGATAAAAATCGATCAAAGCACAATTACAAAAAGCCTGGATCGATCAATGGCCAACCAACCTAGCTCCGCCCCCGCCCAATTCCGCCGTGTCCTCGGCCTGCCCGCCCTGGTGTTCTTCGGCCTGGTCTACATGGTCCCACTGACCATCTTCACCACCTACGGCATCGTCACCGAACTCACCGGTGGCCGCACCGCCGGCGCCTACCTGGTCACCCTGGTGGCCATGCTGTTCACCGCTGCGTCCTACAGCTTCATGGTCAAGCGCTTCCCGGTGGCGGGCTCGGCCTATTCCTACACCAACATGGCCTTTGGCCCCAATATCGGCTTCCTTGCCGGCTGGTCGCTGCTGCTCGACTACCTGTTCCTGCCGATGATCAACTACCTGCTGATCGGCCTGTTCCTCAACATCGCGTTCCCGGCAGTGCCCGCCTGGGCCTTCGTACTCGCCTGCATCGCCCTGGTGACAGTGCTGAACGTGGTCGGCATCAACTCGGTGGCCAAGACCAGCAACCTGATCGTCGGCGCGCAGATCGTATTTATCGGCGTGTTTGTCGCGCTGTCCTGCCAGACACTCGCCGGCCAGCCGCTCGACCTGCTCTCGCCGCTGCTGGGTGACGGCAGCAAGCCAGGCTTCGGCCATCTGATGGCTGGCGCAGCGGTGCTGTGCCTGTCGTTCCTCGGCTTCGACGCCGTATCGACCTTGGCCGAAGAATGCCGCGACGCACGCCGCGACGTGCCACGGGCGATCATCCTCACCACCCTGTTTGCCGGCTTGCTCTTCACCCTGCTGGCCTATGTCAGCCAACTGGTGCTGCCAGGCAGCAGCTTCGCCAATGCCGATGCAGCGGCCAACGAAGTGATGTTCAAGGCGGGCGGGCAGTTCCTTACCAACTTCTTCACCGCCGCTTATGTTGCAGGCAGCCTGGGCTCGGCGCTGGCCTCGCAAGCGGCGGTGTCGCGCATCCTGTTCACCATGGGCCGCGACAACGTGCTGCCACGGCGCAGCTTTGGTTATCTTTCACCGCGCTTTGGTACGCCGGTGTTCGCCATTTTGCTGGTGTCGGCATTCTCGCTGCTGGCGCTGGTGATCGACCTGTCCACCCTCGCCTCGCTGATCAGCTTTGGTGCGCTGGTGGCGTTCTCGGCGGTGAACCTGGCAGTGGTGAAGACGCACCTGATGGATGACGCTAGCCAGCGTAATGCCAGGGGGCTGGTGAGCTATGGCGTGGTGCCGCTGGTGGGGTTGGCGCTGACACTGTGGCTGTGGACCAGCCTGTCGGCGCTGACGCTGATGATCGGGTTGTGCTGGTTTGCCTTGGGGCTGGCCTATCTGGCGACCCTGACTGCCGGTTTCCGCCGCCCAGTGCGCCTGATGGACTTCTCCGAAGCAAGCTGATACTGGCGACGGGTACTGATATTTTTGCTAGTTGTGCGTGGCCTCGCGAAGATCAAGACTGTAGATATGACATCATCCGAGGCCCAACTTCATGCCAGGAATCTTGCGCTCCTACAGCCCCCACGGCCAACATCACGATAAAACAAGCCATGCAATCTTGCTTGGCTTTAACGGTGAACATTACGATCTGTTAACTCAAAGTTACGCCTTGGGTATGGGATACCGCAGCTACAGCCCGGCGCTAATGAGGTTTCTATCACCCGACAGCCTGAGCCCGTTCGATGCCGGCGGACTAAACTTATATGGCTACTGCGCAGGAGATCCGATCAATTTCACTGACCCCAGCGGCCATTTGGACCCAAAGTTATTAAAACTCGCCAAAAGCCGTCTCAAGCCGACGGCACCTTTAGGATCTCAAAAGCTGAAAGTTCCTGCTCGCGATAAACCAGTCTACAAACATTCAGAAAAAATGCCTGAAGGGCAGAGCTCAACCGCCCCTGCCTCCGAGCACCTCCAACTGTCCAGTCCTAAACGCCCCCAAAAAAACAAAGGCCAAGGTGATGGCGGACTTCGCTCCATACTTGCAAACCCAGCCTCACCTGGCAAAATTTACAAAGACAGACGCGCCTATTACGCACTGGTCGACGGGTGGTTCGACAACATGGAAGACCTTGGCCGCCTACGTATCCAAATGAAGGCCAGATCTTCATTACCGAGTGTGCTGGCTAAAATTACATCCATTCAAGAAAAATCATTTATTTTACGCGACAAAGCAGTGGACCAATATCCTTTATATTGATCTGCGACTCTGAGACCTAGAGCGCCCTCCCCGAGGCCAATAGCATGAGAAGCAAAGCAACGCTTACGTATTCAGCCTATGGCTACTCCACGGGGGTCTCATCAGCGCAGATACTACTCGGATTCAACGCAGAGCCCATCGACACATCGACAGGATACTATCCACTTGGAAATGGCTATCGTCTGTACAGCCCGGTAACAATGCGATTCTTCGCACCTGATAGCTGGAGCCCGTTCGGCAAGGGGGGGCTCAATGCCTATGGCTATTGTGCAGGAGACCCCATAAACAGCGTAGATCCAGACGGGCATGTAGCTGTCAATCGATTACGCCGCCACGCCGTAATACTGACGCGCGATGGTCCTCCCCCCCAAACGGCTCAGGATCTCAATCGGTCCCTCAACAGGCAGCGCTTGCAAACTCAGCAGCCACGCGCCAATAGAAACCCACTGGCAAACGGTGGTCGAATGCCGTTTGAAGACCGGAGAAATCCAAGCGTGCCGTTGAGTGAGGTTGTAACTCTGGCCAATGAACTGGCGGGGGCGAAACAGTCCCTGGCTGCGCCAGTGGATCTGGCACTGGTGCATGACCCGGAAATGCGGGCGGATTACCTTGCGGATCTCACCAGAATCCGTAGTGAAGTGCCAAAACAGCAAGCTCGATTGAACATGGCGATGGTCAGGTGGTTCCACTCCTGACCAATCCCATGTCCAGCCCAATCATACCGATGGCGTATTTATTGGCGCCGGCGTGGTCCACAGACTGCCCAGGTTCTGCAGAAGCGACCCGGCGATGCCCTGCTGGCCAAGGTACTGCAGAATCAACGGCGCAAACTGCCCGATCATCCCGGTATCCATCCCCAGCGCCTTGAACGCACTGTCCAGATCGCTGCGGTTTTCCACGTTGTTGCCCAGTGCGTTGCTCAGAGCCGACTGGTTTTCGCTGTTCTTGCCCAGCAAATCGCCCAAGCCACTCAAGCCGCCCAGCGCGTTGGCCCCGGCCAACAGGTCCAGCCCTGGCACCGCTTTGGTCAGTTGCCCATAGTCATCGCTGCTAAGGTTATTGCGCGCCAACCCCAGCATGGCTCCTGCCCCGCCTACCGCCTGTTCGGGGGTGATGTTCAACTGGCTGCCGAGGGTGTTGAGCAAATTGGCCTGCACCTCGGGGGCCTGCACCTGCCCTTGTTGTTTCTGGTTTTGCAGGGCGGACACAGCGTTGGCAGCGTCGCTGAGATTGAAGGCGAACACCGGGGTAGCGGCCAGGGTCATCAGTGTTGCCAAGGTGAGTGCTTTCATCGGGAGGGACCTCGTCGGCCGGGATGGCCTGGGAAACGAGGCATATGACTGGTGATCAATGAAATTGTTCCGAGCCACCGGTCAACACGGCTCCAACATCAAGTACCAAGATAAACTTCGGGGTTCGCTAGCCGAGCATTTTAAGCAGGAGCCACTGACCTATCATTTTTGACAGTAGACGTTCATACCGTCAGCGTGAATACTCGATGAGACAGCCGGCCCATTATCCCAACACCGGAGACAGCTCAATGAGTAATCATGTCGACTCGCTTAAATTATTTCATCAAGGTGACAACATCAGTGTTGTCCAAACCAATATCTTCCACCGCCGAATCTTCCATTCAGCGACGTTCGCACTTGCAGAGTTCCAAGTTGAGCCCGACACCACATACTTGCTAGCGGAAGATGCTTCAGGCTCTATCTACAGGGTCGTAGATGACACAAAAAACGAAACGCACACCTACTCTGCGTACGGATTCGATCAGAACCTACCCTCTGCGCACAGTTTACTTGGGTACAATCGCGAGCCAGCTGTCCTCCCCACTGGCAGTTACCTATTGGGATCGTATCGGGCATATTCCTCAGCGCTAATGCGCTTCGGTTCGCCTGATGAGGCGAGCCCTTTTCAACGCGGCGGCATCAATGCCTATTGTTACGTATCAGGCGACCCAATCAATTATACTGACCCCACGGGGCAGGCTCCCCAATTTGTGAGAAGCGTAGTAAAAGGCTATCAAAATCTATTGGGCAGAAGAGAGCGTAAGAAAAGCGTTATCGAAAAATACTCTTCTCTTGTCAAGCTCGCCAACGAAAGAAACCAAACCATAGCACAACTCAATAGCCCTATTGAAAAAAAAGGGCCTAGCCTAAGCATCACGAAACAAAACCTAAGTGTACTTAAACGTGGGCCTGCACTTTCCGCCCCTCCCACCTTGTCGCAATCAAACCTAGAGTACGCAAACAAACACAATTTACCGCTAAGTGACTTTAATGATGCCAATTTCAAAGCTGCAGTAAATATAATGAAGGAGACAAATATTGCGAGTGCCCTTCTCACTCAAGAATTTATGGAGAAATCCATGCAGGAAATTCGGACTACTACGCTACCAGCGCCCCCTAAACCAGGAAATCCGATCAATAATAGTAGGGGGATATTTAGCTGGGGCAACAGTTCTAAATTCGACGACCTTCGTTCATAGACGTCAACTGCCCTGCTGTTTCCAGCGATAGCGGGGCAGGCGCACCGCATCGCCGTCACCTCGGCGCGCCGAACGGTACGCACCACCGAGCTTTTGAGGTAATTGCTGATCCAGGCAAGGGTCCAGCAACGGTGCATGGCACGGTGGGCGGTGGGGCATCGGCATCGCGCCGCTAGGCCCACAGGCCAAAGAAAATGCCCCTCTCAGCGAGGGGCATCATGGGCTGCGATCAAGCCGCGCCCCACATCTTGTGCGGGTCAATCACAAACTTCTTCGGTACACCCGCATCAAACTCGCCATACCCTTCTGGCGCCTGATCCAGGTTGATCACCTGTACCCCCACCACTTCAGCAATGTTGATACGGTCCCACATGATCGCCTGCATCAGCTGGCGGTTGTATTTCATGGTCGGGGTCTGGCCGGTGTGGAAGCTGTGCGACTTCGCCCAGCCCAGGCCGAAGCGGATGCTCAGCGCGCCGATCTTGGCGGCGGCATCTACCGCGCCTGGGTCTTCGGTTACGTACAGGCCCGGGATACCGATGTTGCCGGCCACGCGGGTCACTTGCATCAGCGAGTTCAGCACGGTGGCCGGGGCCTCGTGCTTGGCGCCTTCGTGACCATGGCCACGGGCCTCGAAGCCGACGGCGTCGACGGCGCAGTCCACTTCCGGCTCACCGAGGATGTCGATGATCTGCTCGTGCAGCGGGGTGTCCTTGGACAGGTCGACCACTTCGAAGCCTTGCGACTTGGCGTGGGCCAGGCGGGCCGGGTTGAGGTCGCCGACGATGACACAGGCGGCGCCCAGCAGGCGGGCCGAGGCAGCAGCGGCCAGGCCGACCGGGCCAGCGCCCGCAACGTAAACGGTGCTGCCTGGGCCTACGCCAGCCGTCACGGCACCGTGGTAGCCGGTAGGCAGGATGTCGGACAGGCATGTCAGGTCACGGATCTTTTCCATGGCCTTGTCGCGGTCCGGCAGTTTCAGCAGGTTGAAGTCGGCGTATGGCACCAGCACGTACTCAGCCTGGCCGCCGGTCCAGTCGCCCATGTCGACGTAGCCGTAGGCACCACCGGCGCGGGCCGGGTTGACGGTGAGGCAGACGCCGGTGTGCATCTCTTTGCAGGAGCGGCAGCGGCCGCAGGCAACGTTGAACGGTACCGACACCAGGTCACCGATTTTCAGGCGTTCGACGTCACGCCCGATCTCGACAATTTCACCGGTGATTTCGTGGCCCAGAACCAGGCCGACCTGGGCAGTGGTGCGGCCACGGACCATGTGCTGGTCAGAGCCGCAGATGTTGGTGGAGACCACCTTCAGGATGACGCCGTGCTCGATCTTCTTGCCACGCGGGTCCTGCATTTTCGGGTAGTCGATGTGTTGCACTTCGACCTTGCCGGCGCCGAGATATACCACTCCACGATTGCCAGACATGCTCTTACCTCGCTTGATTTTTATTTATGCAGCGGTGGTTGAACGCGCCGCCATCCATGGGCGGCTTGTGTTACTGGAATGCAGGGAATTGTGGGCCTGATAGGCCGGGGTGCGCTGACTGGAAGCGACAGGGGGATGTCTTTTAGCGGCAGGTACAAAGGTGTGAGGCCATTCGCGGGCAAGCCCGCTCCCACAGGCTCACCGCTCTTTCGAACATGGCGATGAACCTGTGGGAGCGGGCTTGTCCCGCGAAGAGGCCGGTACAGGATGTCAGAGCACGACCGTGCGGTTGGCGTTGAGGAACACCCGCCGCTCGATGTGATAACCCACAGCCCGCGCCAGGGTCAGGCATTCGATATCCCGCCCCTTGGCAATCAGGTCTTCCGGATAGTGGCTGTGGTCCACCACCTCGACGCCCTGGGCAATGATCGGCCCTTCGTCCAGGTCGTTGTTGATGTAGTGCGCGGTGGCACCGACCATTTTCACGCCCTTGTTGTAAGCCTGGTGGTAAGGCTTGGCGCCTTTGAACCCTGGCAACAGCGAGTGGTGAATGTTGATCGCCCAGCCATCCAGGCGCCGGCACAGCTCGGGTGACAACACCTGCATGTAACGGGCGAGGATAACCAGCTCGGCACCTGTCTCCTCGATCACCTGCAGCACCTTGCGCTCTTGCCCCGCCTTGTCATTGGGGTCGAGGGCGAAGTGGTAGTAGGGGATCTTGTGCCAGTGCGCCAGGGGCTCGAGATCGGGGTGGTTGGAAACCACCGCTACCACGTCCATGCCCAGCTGGCCAATGCGCTGCCGGTACAGCAGGTCATTCAGGCAGTGGTCAGCCTTGGACACCATGATCACCACCTTGGGGCGGTGATTGGGTGCGGTCAGCTCGAAGGCCATGCCGAACGCTTCGCTGCGCTCGGCCAGGCCGGCACGGAAGCCCGTTTCGTCGAAATCATCCGGCTGGCGGAATTCGACGCGAATGAAGAAGCGCCCCGACTGCCGGTCATCGAAGGAGTGGTGCTCCGTCACGTAGCAGCGCTGCTCGAAGAGGTAACGCGTCACCACGTCGACGGTGCCGAGCATGCTCGGGCAGTCGGCGGTGAGAATCCAGGTATCCGGTGCCCGACTCATGTTCTGCTCTCCTTAAGCTTCGATGCTCAGGCCGTATTCGGCCGAAGCGTCCTGCAGCCACAGCCACCAGTAGTCGGCGAAGCTGCGGCGAATCACCAGCTCCCAGGTGTCTTCGGCGGTACGGCGGATCACCAGTTGCGACTTGGCGAACACGGTGCCCACGGCCTTGCCCACCGGGAAGTTGTTCGGGTGAACATCATAGCTGGTGGATTTCATCAGCACTTCGCGCACGTTCGGGCCGCGCAGTTCCAGCAGGCTTTGCCCGCCGCTGACGTTGACCACCTGGATGTGCTGGCCATCAAGGGCCGCGCGCAGCTTTTGCTCGACCGCCAGTTCCTGGCCACCGGGCACGATCAGCAGCCACTCGTCGGGGCCAACCCATTGCAGCGACATGTCGTTGTTGGCGACCACGGTCAGGGCCACTGGCAGCTCCAGGCCCAGGGCCTTGTGCACGCCGGCGGCGAATTCCGGGTTGTGGCCGTCGCCACGCAGGGTCAGGTGGCCAAGGAACTTGCGTTCACGCAGGGTCACGCCTGCGTTCTTGCGGCCTTTGCCAACCAGGCTGGCCAGGTCGGCATGGTGAAGTGGCGACTGGGCCTTGGCCTCGGCGCCGGGGTTTTGCTGGAAGACGTTGATAGCGCTCATTTCTTACCTGCCTTGAATTCTGTAGTTCCGAGCAACGCCGAACCTGTGGGAGCGGGTTCACCCGCGAAGAGGCCAGTGAGGCCAACATCGCATTCGCGGGTAAACCCGCTCCCACAGGGTTCGGCGCCACCATCCGGGGGCCTTAGACGTTTTGCCGCTCACCCTTCGGATCGAAGAACACCGAAGACACGATTTCCGCCTCGATCACGCTGCCATCTGCCTGCGGCGAGTAGACACGCTCGCCCATGCGCTTGAGGCCACCTTTGACCACACCCATGGCGAACGAGTAGCCCAGGGAGTTGGACGCGTAGCTGGAGGTAACGTGGCCAACCATGTCCATCGGGATCGGCTGTTTGGGGTCGAACACCAGCTGGGCGCCTTCCGGCAGCCACTTGGTCGGGTCGACCGGCTTCAGGCCTACCAGCTGCTTGCGGTTCTCGCGCACGCAGTCCTCGCGGTTCATGCCACGCAGGCCGATCCACGAATATGGTTTGTTGCGGCCCACACACCAGCTCATGTTCAGGTCGTCCGGGTTCATCGAACCGTCGGTGTCCTGGCCCACGATGATGAAGCCCTTCTCGGCACGCAGTACGTGCATGGTCTCAGTGCCGTACGGGGTCAGGTTGTACTTCTTGCCCGCCTCGATGATCTGTTCCAGCACGCCCATGGCGTAGTTGGCCTGCACGTTGACTTCGTACGACAGCTCACCGGTGAACGAGATACGGAACACACGGGCCGGCACGCCGCCGACGTTGCCTTCCTTCCAGGTCATGAACGGGAAGGCTTCCTTGTCCATGTCGATGTCGGTCAGCTCGCTGAGCAGCTTGCGGCTGTTGGGGCCGGACAAGGTCATGGTGGCCCAGTGGTCGGTAACCGAGGTGAAATACACCTTCAGCTCCGGCCATTCGGTCTGGTGGTACAGCTCCATCCACTGCAGCACACGGGCGGCGCCGCCGGTGGTGGTGGTCATGATGAAGTGGTTGTCGCCAACGCAGGCGGTTACGCCGTCGTCGAAGACCATGCCGTCTTCCTTGCACATCAGGCCATAGCGGGCCTTGCCCACGTCCAGCTTGGTCCAGGCATTGGTATAGATGCGGTTGAGGAACTCACGGGCGTCCGGGCCCTGGATGTCGATCTTGCCCAGGGTCGAGGCGTCCAGCAGGCCCACGCTGTCGCGCACGGCCTTGCACTCGCGGGCCACCGCGGCATGGATGTCTTCACCGGCTTTGGGGAAGTACCAAGGGCGCTTCCACTGGCCGACGTCTTCGAACTCGGCGCCGTTCTTCACGTGCCAGGCATGCAGGGCGGTGAAGCGCACGGGCTCGAACAGGTGGCCACAGTGACGGCCCGCTACGGCGCCGAACGTCACCGGCGTGTAGTTGGGGCGGAACATGGTGGTGCCCATTTCCGGGATGGTGATGCCGATCGAACGGGCGGCGATGGCCAGGCCGTTGATGTTGCCCAGTTTGCCCTGATCGGTACCGAAACCCAGCGCGGTGTAGCGTTTTACGTGCTCGACCGACTCGAAGCCTTCACGGGTGGCCAGCTCGATACCTGCGGCGGTCACGTCGTTCTGCTGGTCGACGAACTGCTTCGGCCCCTTGCTGCCTTTGTCGTGCGGCACCTGGAACAGTGCCACAGTGGCCTCTTCCTTGCGCGCCACGGTTTTTGGCAGGGTGCCGACAGAGGCCTTGAAGCCCGCCTCGGTGGCTGCGCGAACGCCGCCTTCGAAGCCATCGGCAATCACGTCACCGAGGGCGTAGACGCCATTGATACCGCCCACGCACTCGCGTTTCTGCGGCGCATCGCCCGGTACGAAGCCGAGGATGTCGTCACGCCACACTGGGCGACCGCCCAGGTGCGAAGCCAGGTGCACGATCGGGCTGTAGCCACCGGAGGTTGCGATCAGGTCGCACTCAAGGGTTTCGCCTGGGCTGGTAACTTTGTGCGCCTGCACATCAATAGCCGCCACGCGGGCGCCGGTGACATGCTTGCTGCCTTTGGCCTCGACCACGGCGCTGGAGGTGAGGATGCGGATGCCTTTGGCACGCGCTTCTTCAACCAGCGAGCCACGTGGGTTGTGGCGGGCGTCGGCGATGGCGACCACTTGCAGGCCAGCGTCGTGCCAGTCCAGCGCGGCGCGGTAGGCGTGGTCGTTGTTGGTCGACAGCACCAGCTTGCGGCCCGGTGCCACGCCGTAGCGGCGAACGTAGGTGGACACAGCACCAGCCAGCATGTTGCCCGGTACGTCGTTGTTGCCGTACACCAGCGGGCGCTCGTGGGCGCCGGGCGCCAGTACCACGCGCTTGGCGCGTACACGGTGCACACGGTGGCGTACCTGGCCGATCGGGGCGCGGTCGCCGAGGTGGTCGGTGAGGCGCTCGTGAATGGTCAAGAAGTTGTGGTCGTGGTAGCCGTTGACCGTGGCACGTGGCAGCAGGGTCACTTCCGGCAGGCCTTCCAGCTCTTTGATCACGGCGTTGACCCAGTCGGCGGCAGGCTTGCCGTCGAGGGTTTCGCGGCTGTCGAGCAGGCTGCCGCCAAACTCTTCCTGCTCGTCAGCCAGGATCACACGGGCGCCGCTGCGCGCAGCAGCCAGTGCAGCGGCCAGGCCAGCAGGGCCGGCGCCGACGATCAGCACGTCGCAGTGCTGGTTCATGTAGTCGTAACTGTCCGGGTCGTTCTGCAGCGGTGCACGGCCAAGGCCTGCCGCTTTACGGATGTACTTTTCGTACGTCATCCAGAACGATTTCGGGTACATGAAGGTTTTGTAGTAGAAGCCCGGGGGCATCATGCTGCCGCCCACCTTGCCGAGGATGCCCATCACGTCGTTGTTGACGTTAGGCCAGCCATTGGTGCTGGTGGCAACAAGGCCTGCGTACAGCGCCTGTTGGGTGGCGCGCACGTTCGGAATCTGGGTGGCTTCGCTGGAACCGATCTGCAGGATGGCGTTCGGCTCTTCGGTACCGGCAGCGATGATGCCGCGTGGGCGCGAGTACTTGAAGCTGCGGCCAACGATGTCGACGCCGTTGGCCAGCAACGCAGCGGCCAGGCTGTCACCGGCATAACCCTGGTAGGTCTTGCCGTTGAAAGTGAAGTTCAGGACCTTGCTGCGGTCGATGCGGCCGCCGCTGGCGAGGCGATAGGTCTGGCTCATACTTTTTCCCCTTGGCCTTTGACGGTCGACGGTGCGTTCGCAGCTTTACCGTTGGCGGTCACTTGCGGCTTTTCGCCAATCTTGTAGGTTTCCAGAATTTCGTAGGTCACGGTGTCGCGGGTGACGTTGAAGTACTGGCGGCAACCGGCAACGTGGTCCCACAGTTCATGGTGAATACCGCGTGGGTTATCACGGTAGAACATGTAGGTACCCCACTCCTCGTCGGAGCAGGCGGCAGGGTCCAGCGGGCGGGCGATGTGCGCCTGGCCAGAGGCGTGGAACTCTTCTTCGGAGCGCAGCTCGCCGCAGTGGGGACAGAAAATATGCAACATGACGGTGTCTCCGGTTAGTGGGCGACGGCGGCGGCGCCGTGTTCGTCGATCAGTGCGCCGTTGTAGAAACGGTCCATGGAGAACGGCGCGGCCAGTGGGTGCATTTCGCCCTTGGCCAGGCTCGCGGCGAAGACGTTGCCCGAACCCGGGGTCGCCTTGAAGCCGCCAGTGCCCCAACCGCAGTTGAAGAACATGTTCTTGACCGGGGTCTTGGTGATGATCGGGCAGGCGTCCGGCGAGGTGTCGACGATGCCGCCCCACTGGCGGTTCATGCGCACGCGCGAGAGGTTGGGGAACATCTCCACGATGGCCTGCAGGGTGTGCTCGATCACCGGGTACGAACCGCGCTGGCCGTAGCCGACCCAGCCGTCGATACCGGCACCGATTACCAGGTCGCCCTTGTCGGACTGGCTGATGTAGCCGTGCACGGCGTTGGACATGATCACGCTGTCGATGATCGGCTTGATCGGCTCGGATACCAGCGCTTGCAGCGGGTGCGATTCCAGCGGCAGGCGGAAACCGGCCAGCTTGGCCATGTGCCCGGAGTTACCCGCGGTGACCACGCCGACGCGTTTGGCGCCGATGAAGCCTTTGTTGGTTTCCACGCCGATGACCGCGCCGTTTTCCTTGCGGAAGCCGATCACTTCGGTCTGCTGGATCAGGTCCACGCCCAGGGCGTCGGCAGCGCGGGCATAGCCCCAGGCCACGGCGTCGTGGCGGGCTACACCACCACGGCGCTGAACGGTTGCGCCAAGGATCGGGTAACGGGTGTTCTTCGAGCAGTCCAGGTACGGGATTTCGGCCGCGACCTGGGCGGTGTTCAGCAGCTCGCCATCGACACCATTGAGGCGGTTGGCGCTGACGCGGCGCTCGGAGTCACGAATGTCCTGCAGGGTGTGGCACAGGTTGTACACGCCGCGCTGGGAGAACATGACGTTGTAGTTGATGTCCTGGGACAGGCCTTCCCACAGCTTCATGGCGTGCTCGTACAGCTGCGCCGACTCGTCCCACAGGTAGTTGGAACGCACAATGGTGGTGTTACGGGCGGTGTTGCCGCCGCCCAGGTAACCTTTCTCGATCACGGCAACGTTGGTGATGCCGTGCTCTTTGGCCAGGTAGTAGGCCGTGGCCAGGCCATGGCCGCCACCGCCGACGATAACCACGTCGTAAACCTTTTTAGGGGTTGGCGTGCGCCACATGCGCTGCCAGTTTTCGTGGTGGCTGAGGGAGTGTTTGAAGAGGCCGAAGCCCGAGTAGCGTTGCATGGTCGTTTACTCCACTCAGCGGTAAACAGGGAAGTCTGCGCACAGCGCCGCGACGTTCTTCGCCACATCGGCTTCGACGTCTGCGTCACCGAGGTTGTCGAGGATGTCGCAGATCCAGCCGGCCAGGGCCACGCACTGCGCAACCTTGAAGCCGCGGGTGGTGACGGCCGGGGTGCCGATGCGCAGGCCCGAGGTGACGAACGGCGACTGCGGGTCGTTCGGCACGGCGTTCTTGTTGACGGTGATGTGCGCGCGGCCCAGGGCGGCGTCGGCATCTTTGCCGGTGAGGCCCTGGCGGATCAGGCTGACCAGGAACAGGTGGTTATCGGTGCCACCGGACACCACGTCGTAGCCGCGGTCGATGAAGACCTGGGCCATGGCCTGGGCGTTTTCGATCACTTGCTGCTGGTAGGCCTTGAAGCCAGGCTCCAGCGCTTCCTTGAAGCACACGGCCTTGGCGGCAATCACGTGCATCAGCGGGCCGCCTTGGGCGCCCGGGAATACAGCGGCGTTCAGCTTCTTCTCGATCTCTTCGTTCGACTTGGCCAGGATCAGGCCGCCACGAGGGCCGCGCAGGGTCTTGTGGGTGGTGGTGGTCACCACATCGGCGAACGGGATCGGGTTCGGGTACAGGCCAGCGGCAACCAGGCCGGCTACGTGGGCCATGTCGACGAACAGCAGCGCACCGACCTTGTCGGCAATGGCGCGGAAGCGTGGGAAGTCGAGGGTCTTGGAGTAGGCCGAGAAACCGGCAACGATCATTTTCGGCTTGTGCTCGACCGCCAGGCGCTCGACTTCGTCGTAGTCGATCAGGCCGGTGTCGGTGTTGATGCCGTACTGCACCGCGTTGTACAGCTTGCCCGAGGACGACACTTTTGCGCCGTGGGTCAGGTGGCCACCGTGGGCCAGGCTCATGCCGAGGATGGTGTCACCGGCTTGCAGCAGGGCCAGGTAGACGGCGCCGTTGGCCGACGAGCCGGAGTGCGGCTGGACGTTGGCGTAGTCGGCACCGAACAGCTGCTTGGCGCGCTCGATGGCCAGGGCCTCTACTTTGTCCACGTGCTCGCAGCCACCGTAGTAGCGCTTGCCCGGGTAGCCTTCGGCGTATTTGTTGGTGAGGCCGCTGCCTTGGGCCTGCATGACGCGCTGGCTGGTGTAGTTCTCCGAGGCGATCAGCTCGATGTGATCTTCCTGGCGCTGTTCTTCGGCATTCATCGCCGCCAGCAGTGCGTCGTCGTAACCCTGGATCTGGTCTTGCTTGCTGAACATCGTGTATCTCCCGGCAGCGATCGTTTTTTGTCGTGGGGCACTGTGGCCCTTTGTGGCGATGGTATGACTGGCGGGGGCGGGTCAGATGCCTGCGCACGCCTTGCAATGGCGCGTTTACGACATTCGTTTTGTACTGGGTTGTCTGGCCCTATCGCCGGCAAGCCAGCTCCCACAGAAATTGCAGCGTCCTCAAGCCCTGTGGAGTACCTGTGGGAGCTGGCTTGCCGGCGATAGGGCCTGTACAGGCAAAGCTGAAAATCAGCCAATGCTCAGCTTGTATAGGCAACCGCTGAATCGATGGTTTAGAGTGCTGTTCTGCGTCGTTCACAGGACCGTGTCATGACAGATAAGAGCCAACAATTCGCCAGCGACAACTATTCCGGTATCTGCCCCGAAGCCTGGGCGGCGATGGAGAAGGCCAACCACGGCCACGACCGCGCCTATGGCGACGATCAGTGGACCGAGCGCGCCTCGGAATACTTCCGCAACCTGTTCGAAACCGACTGCGAGGTGTTTTTCGCCTTCAACGGTACCGCAGCCAACTCCCTGGCCCTGGCCTCGCTGTGCCAGAGCTACCACAGCGTGATCTGTTCCGAGACTGCCCACGTCGAAACCGACGAATGCGGCGCGCCGGAGTTTTTCTCCAACGGCTCCAAGCTGCTGACGGCGGCCAGCGTCAACGGCAAGCTGACCCCGCAGTCGATCCGCGAAGTGGCACTGAAGCGCCAGGACATCCACTACCCCAAGCCACGCGTGGTGACCATCACCCAGGCCACCGAAGTGGGCACCGTGTATCGCCCCGATGAGCTCAAGGCCATCAGCGCCACCTGCAAGGAGCTGGGCCTGAACCTGCACATGGACGGCGCGCGCTTTACCAATGCCTGCGCGTTCCTGGGCTGCAGCCCGGCTGAGCTGACCTGGAAGGCCGGCGTCGACGTGCTGTGCTTTGGCGGCACCAAGAACGGCATGGCGGTGGGCGAGGCGATCCTGTTCTTCAATCGCCAACTGGCCGAGGACTTCGACTACCGCTGCAAGCAGGCCGGGCAACTGGCGTCGAAAATGCGCTTCCTGTCCGCGCCGTGGGTGGGCCTGCTGGAAGATGGCGCGTGGTTGCGCCATGGCAACCACGCCAACCATTGCGCGCAGCTGCTGGCGTTGCTGGTGAGTGACTTGCCGGGGGTGGAACTGATGTTCCCGGTGGAGGCCAACGGGGTGTTCCTGCAAATGCCGGAGCACGCGATTGAAGCGCTGCGCGCCAAGGGCTGGCGGTTCTATACCTTTATCGGCAGCGGCGGGGCGCGGTTCATGTGTTCCTGGGATACCGAGGAAGAGCGGGTGCGCGAGCTGGCGGCGGATATCCGCAGCATCATCACCGCCTGACAGGCCCCAATCGCCGGCAAGCCAGCTCCCACATGGACCACACAAGGCTCAGGCCTGTGGTGATCCTGTAGGAGCTGGCTTACCGGCGATGAAGCCCACACCGATCTAAAGCCTGAACCCGCCCATCTGCCGAGCCAGGTCATCAGCCAAGCCACGCAACGCCTGGCACTCCTCGCGGCAGCCCTGCACCTCTGCCGCCGTCTCCCGCGCCAGGTCGGAAATGCCCTGCACCGTGCGGTTGATTTCCTCAGTCACCGCCGACTGCTCTTCGGTCGCCGTGGCGACCTGATGGTTCATGTCGCTGATGTGTTCCACCTGGTCGGTAATCGCCCCCAGCGACGCCCCGGTACGCTGGCTCGATTCCACCCCACTGCCGGTCGCCTGCTGCCCCGCCTGCATCGAGCTCACCGCCGAACCCGCGCCCTGCTTCAGGCGTTGGATCATCTGTTGCACTTCGTCGGTGGATAGCTGCGTGCGCCGCGCCAGCGTGCGCACTTCGTCGGCCACCACAGCAAATCCGCGGCCCATTTCCCCTGCCCGCGCAGCCTCGATGGCGGCGTTCAGCGCCAGCAAATTGGTTTGCTCGGAAATACTGCGGATAACCGCCAGCACTTCATCGATAGAGGCGACTTCGTTGGCCAACTGGCTGACTGCATCGGCTGCCTTGCCGATGTCGCCCGACATGCCCTCGATGCCCTGAATTGAACGCCGTACCACCTCGCGCGCCTGCAAGGCCTCATCCCGTGCCGACTGCGAGGCCTGCGCTGCATCACCGGCATTGCGGGCAATGTCCTGCACGGTCAGGCCCATTTCATGTACGGCAGTGGCAACCATTTCGGTCATTTCCTGCTGTCGCCCGGAGCGCTCGGCCGTGTTTTCCACCACCTGGGTCACCTGCTCAACCGCCCGATGCAGCCGTTCGGAAGTCTGCAACACCTCGCCAATCAGGCTGCGCTGGCTGTCGAGAAAGCGGTTGAAGCCCCGGGCCAGGTCACCCAGTTCGTCCTGGCGCGAATCATCCAGGCGGTGGCTAAGGTCGCCTGCGCCACTGCCAATCTGCACCAGCGCAGCGGTAACGCGGCGCACAGGGCGCACCAGGCCCCGCGCCAGCAGCACCACCAGCAGCAGCGACACAAGCGCCACGGCGCCACCGATCAGGCTGGTCAGCCATACCGCCTGATGCATTTGTGCGTAGATTTCCGACTCCGGCACTTCGGCCACCAGCGTCCAGTTGAGGTCACGCAGGGGCAGGCCCAGCGCCAGGTAGCGCTCGCCGTCACGGCTGAAGCGGCTGTTGCGCAGGCCTTCGCCGCCGGTCATCACGGCCTTGGCAGCGTCCGTGCCGAGCTGCTCGGCGAGCTGGCGCTTGCCGCTGAAAGCAGCGTCCGGGTGCACCTGGATCAGGCCGTCGTTACGTACCAGGAAGACCTTGCCATGCTCGCCAAAGCTGAAGTCGTGAATCAGCTGCGACAGCTCGGTCATGCGCAGGCCCATGCCGGCCACGCCCACCAGCTTGCCGGCCTTTTCCACGCGATAGTCGATAAACAGCGCCAGCTCGCCTGTGGCACCGTCAATGTCGATATTGATAAACCGTTCGGCGCCGCTGTCGATGTAGCCGTAGAACCATTTGTCCTTGGGGTTGCTGCGGCTGAGGGTGCGGTCCAGGCCATTCTCGTTGTAGTAGTGGCCGGTTTCGGTCGAGGCAAACAAGGTGGTGAAGGCCCGGTTACGCTGTTTGGCGGCGCCCAGGTATTCGATGAATGCCGCAGCCTGGGCGGGGTCTTCGCCGGCCGCCAGCCAGTCGCGCAGCAGGGTGTTGCCGGCAATGTCCGCCGCAGCCACCAGTGGCTGGCCGAGCATGCGTTCGATGTCGTTGCGGATCGCCTCGACACTGGCGGGCAGGGCAGTGTCGACCAGGTAGCGGTCGGTGAGGCGGTTGAGCGCCACGGTGAAGATGATGACCACCACCAGGATGCTGGCCAGCAGGGCGGCGCCCATGCTGGTGATCAACTGCCACTGGATGCTTTTACGCCAGATACGCATGCCCCTACTCCCCCGCACATTATTGTTTTGCGAGAAGTGTATACACTTGCGTATCCAGTTAATCCAGTGACCTGGAACAATGAGTTGGAGCTTTGGGGCTGCTCCGCAGCCCATTCGCAGCACAAGGCTGCTCCTACACGGGAACGCATAACCCTTGGAGGAGCGGCCTTGGGCCTTTCAGCTATCGATCAGGACTCTGCAATAGTCCGCACGATGGCGTCCACCGTGGCGTCGATCTGCGCCTGGGTACGCGCAAGGGTCTGCTGGTGTTCTTTCTGCAGTTCAACCTGTTTGGAGCACAGGTTAAGGGCAGCCAGCACCAGCAATTTGTCACCGATCAGGGTCGGGTACTGACGCTTGGTTTCGTTCAGGGCGGTGTTGAGCATCCGCACCGCCTGGGCCAGGGTTTCTTCCTGGCCTTCGGGCGCCTTGATCGAATAGTCGATGCCGAGAATCGACACGACATTGACCGGCTGCTCTTGCAATCTCATGCGCCAACAACGCCAGCGCTGGCGCGATCAACCAGGGCCTGCAGGCGAGCGGCGGTGCTGCCGTTCTTCTCTTCCTGCTCCATCAGCGACAGCTGCAGGGTTTCGTTCTCTTCCTTGGCCTGGGCCAGTTGCGTGCCCAGGGTGGTGTTCTGCTCGGTGAGTTGAGCGTTTTTCTGCATCAGGTCGCTGACCAGTTGCTCGATTTGATTCAGGGAAGCTTCCAGCATGGGTCTATCTCAGGTTGTTGCGAGGGGCGCACACGATAAAGAAAAGCGCGGCCCATCGCCATTAAAAATCGGATTCACAAGGTGTCTGGCCCGCAGATTGACAGGGTAATCACCCCCTTGTTCCGACCTGGGTCAACCGCCGGTCAGGAAAAGGTTAGCTACCTCACAATTTTTGCGGGTTGCACTCAAGACTGGCCAGTCACGACCGATAGCCCGGCAAGTCATGTTTTGTCGCACTTTGCGCACTCTTTATCCCTTGCCTGGATCTTCCTCTCCATGTCTCTACGTAACATGAATATCGCCCCGCGCGCGCTGCTCGGCTTTGCGCTTATCGGCCTGCTGATGCTTGGCCTCGGTGTCTTCTCGCTGGTGCAGATGGGCAACATCCGTCAGGCGGGCGTGGCCATCGAGCAAGTCAGTGTGCCCAGCATCAAGATCCTCGACGAAATCACCGCGCTTAACCTGCGCATGCGCACCCTCTCCTACCGCCTGCTGACCAACCGCGAGCCTGCAATCCAAAGCGATACCCTCAACCTGCTGGCCCAGCGCAACAGCCAGATCGACCGCGCACGCCAGGCCTACCTGCCAATGATCGGCGCCGCCGACGAACAGGCCGCGTTCGACCAGTACGGCCAGTTGCTTGAACAGTACCGCCAACTGGAATCGCGCATGCGCAGCCTGAGCCAGGCCGACCGCGTCGACGAACTGCGCGACCTGCTCAACCGCGACCTGTTGGCCAACTCCGAACAGATCAACAAGGTCATGGACACGCTGGTACGCATCAATACCGACCAGACCCGCGCCACTAACGAGAAAGCCGCCAGCCAATACGCTGCGGCCTTTGCCTTGGTTATCGGCCTGCTGGTTGCCGCCACCGTGCTGACCTTCGCCTGCGCCTTCCTGCTGACCCGCAGCATCGTCAAGCCGATCGATGAGGCGCTCAAGTGCGCAGAGCAAGTCGCCGACGGTGACCTGACCCAGGTCATCCGCGCCGAGGGTACCGATGAAGCCGCGCGTTTGCTGCGCGCCATGGCCCGCATGCAGGACAAGCTGCGCGACACCCTGCAGCAGATAGCAGGCTCTGCCACCCAGCTGGCCTCAGCCGCCGAAGAGCTGAATGCCGTTACCGACGAAAGTGCCCGTGGCCTGCAGCAGCAGAACAACGAGATTGAACAGGCCGCCACCGCCGTCACCGAAATGACCAGCGCTGTGGAAGAAGTGGCGCGCAACGCCGTGAGCACCTCGGAAGCGTCCAGTGAAGCCAGCCGCTCCACCGGTGACGGTCGCGACCTGGTGATGGAGACCGTGGGCGCCATCGAGCGCATGAGCGGTGATGTGCAGGCCACTGCCAAACTGATCACTCACCTGGCCGAACAGTCGCGCGACATTGGCAAGGTACTCGACGTGATCCGTGGCCTGGCCGACCAGACCAACCTGCTGGCGCTCAACGCTGCCATCGAGGCGGCGCGTGCCGGCGAAGCGGGCCGTGGTTTTGCCGTGGTTGCGGATGAGGTGCGCGCACTGGCGCACCGCACCCAGCAGTCGACCAGCGAAATCGAGCGGATGATCGGCAGCATTCAAGGCGGTACGGAAGAGGCGGTGGAGTCGATGCGCACCAGCACCGAGCGCGCCGAGTCGACGCTGAACATCGCCAAAGGCGCCGGCATGGCGCTGGACACCATTGCCGGTGCGGTCGCGCAAATCAACGAACGTAACCTGGTAATCGCCAGCGCGGCGGAAGAGCAGGCGCAGGTGGCGCGGGAAGTGGACCGCAACCTGGTGAACATCAATGACCTGTCGGTGCAGAGCGCTACCGGTGCCCATCAGACCAGTGCGGCGAGTGCAGAGCTGTCGCGGTTGGCGGTGGACCTTAATGGTCTGGTGGCGCGATTCCGTACCTGAGCCTAAAAGGCACTGCTATGCCGCCTTGATAAGTGCCCCTCCCGAACTTGCGTGACCTGCGACACAGGAGGGGCACTATTGACATGCGAGAGCCCACTGGGCGGTAGAATCCCCGCTATCATGGGCCTGACTTTATGCATGACAAAATAGTCAACAGCCTTACGGCCAAAGAAGAAGCCGACATCAACTGTCGCGCTTCCCATTTTTACAGCAAAGCTTGCCACGTTGACCCAGTTAGCACCCGGCACTCCCGCCGCAACCATCACTACGCCGACCTTCTTTACCCATTTGTTCCTGTCGTCTAGCCGCTTCAGCCCCTTAAGATTGGACATAGACGCTTTGGCACGCTTTCCAAGCCATACAGTGTTCGCAATTACCTTGGTGACGCTGTATTGGCCAGTGGGGTCCACTCGATTAACAGGATTCCCATGGCAGTAAGCGTATGCATTGATTCCTCCCCGCGAGAAGGGGCTTAGCCGATCCGCGCTGAGAAATCGCATTAATGCTGGGCTGTACATACGCCTGCCTTTTCCGAGCAGATAATTACTGGTGGCTCTGTCACGCAGTTCAGCATTGAATGCGATCGTAGCAGCGCGATTATCATTATCTACACCATAAGGGTTATATGCGCAGACCCTCGGGACAGCATCGGGCAAGAATGAGCTGGATAAATGGAGATGCGATATTTCTTCGTCCACCATGCCCCCCTTTTTTGTAGACCATATTCTATAGCCAACCGCCCCTCATGATTACTGACAGAAATGACAGGCCGCAAAGGGGTTAGCGAGGTACCTGTCGGGGCCCCGCTATCTGGAATCAGTAATCGATCCGCACATCCCCTTTCGGCACGCTGCAACACGACAGGATGTAGCCCTCGGCTTCATCCTCTTCGGTAATGCCGCCGTTGTGCTCCATCTCTACTTCGCCGCCCAGTTTGAGCACCTTGCAGGTGCCGCAGATGCCCATGCCGCAAGCTTTCGGGATCATCAGGCCAACTTTGGCTGCCGCAGCATGCACGGTCTCGCCCGGGGCAACGCGGATGCTCTTGTCGCTGCCGATGAACTCCACCAGGTTGAGGTCGGAAATATCCAGCTCCGGTGCATCGGCTGCCTGCTCGGCGTGCTCCACTGCATCGGCCTTGGCCTCTGGTGGCGTCGCGCCGAACGACTCCTCGTGGTAGTTCTTCATGTCGAAGCCGACCGCTTCGAGCATGCGCTTGACTGCCGTCATGTAAGGCGTCGGGCCGCAGCAGAACACCACGCGCTCCATGTAGTCCGGCGCAATCAGCTCCATCAGCCGCTGGTTCAGGTAACCGCGGTACCCCGCCCATGGCTCGCCCAGGCCATGCTTTTCGCAAATGATGTGCAGGCTGAAGTTGGGGATGCGCGAAGCCATCTGTTCCAGCTCGCGGTGGTAGATGATGTCTTTCGGCGAACGGGCGCTGTGCACGAACACCATGTCGACATTGGCGTTGGTGTCGTAGAACCAGCGCGCCATCGACATCACCGGGGTAATGCCCACACCGCCCGACAGGTACAGCGCCTTGCCCGCCGGGAAGTCGATGGCGTTGAACAGGCCCACCGGGCCGTGCACCGGCAGCTCGGCGCCTTCGTGCATGGTGTCGTGCAGGAAGTTTGACACCAAGCCGCCCGGCACGCGCTTGACGGTGATCGAGAAGCTGTACGGCACCGACGGCGAACTGGAGATGGTGTAGGAGCGCATCACCGGCTTGCCTTCGATCTCCAGCTCCAGGGTGACGAACTGCCCGGGCTTGAAGAAGAACATGATCGGCTGATCGGCCATGAAGCAGAAAGTGCGCACGTCCCAGGTCTCCTGGATGACCTTGACGCAGCGCACGATGTGGCGGCCGTTGGCCCAGGTCTGGGTGGTGACCGGATTGAGGAAGGTATCGGACATGTTCATCTCCAGCAGCCGACTATCGGGCTTTTTATGGCTTGGATAATGCGCAAGCTGAGAGCGACGTACATTCCTGCCAGCGACATCGGCGTGCTTATCGCGACCAGCCCCGCGCTACAAGGGCTGGCGCGTCGTAATTCAATTCGGCCATGTCGCCCATGGATACGGTTCGCGGCGTCTTCGGACGCACACTCCACGGCAAATAAACAAGCCTGCTGTTTAAACAAAAAGCCGCTGATAACCGCCTTGCGGCAACAACAACGATTAGCCACCTTTTGCCGGCCGCACACGGCCCCGAGGAATACACGATGGACGTCACCGCAACCCTGAGCCTGGGCGATCCACTTGAACCTGCACGCAAGGCTACCGCCGAGATGCTGCAGACCCGCGAGCGCACCTACTCGCTGCCCCAGCCTTTCTACACCGACGAGCGTCTGTTCCAGATCGACATGCAGGAGATCTTCCAGAAAGAATGGTTGATCGCTGGCATGACTTGCGAAATTCCGGCGAAAGGTAACTACATCACTTTGCAGATCGGCAAAAACCCGATCCTGGTGGTGCGTGGTGCCGAAGGCAAGGTGCACGCCTTCCATAACGTCTGCCGCCACCGTGGTTCGCGTTTGTGCGTCAGCGACAAAGGCAAGGTGGCCAAGCTGGTCTGCCATTACCACCAGTGGACCTACGAACTGGACGGCCGCCTGCTGTTCGCCGGCACCGAAATGGGCGCCGACTTCGACATGAAGGAGTACGGCCTGAAGCCGGTGCATGTGAAGGTGGCCGGTGGCTATATCTTCATCAGCCTGGCAGAAAACCCGCCTGCCATCGACGAGTTCCTGGCTACCCTGGAACACTACATGGAACCGTACGACATGGAGAACACCAAGGTGGCGGTGCACACCACCTTGATGGAAAAGGCCAACTGGAAGCTGGTGCTGGAGAACAACCGCGAGTGCTACCACTGCAGCGGTTCGCACCCGGAGCTGCTGCAAACCCTGCTGGAGTGGGACGACACCAACGACCCGCGCGCGAGCCAGGAATTCAAGGACCACGTGGCCGCTTCGGCCGCCGCCTGGGAAGCCGAAAAGATCCCGTACCTGCACAAGAGCCACGGCCTGCGTAACCGTATCGTGCGCATGCCGCTGCTCAAAGGCACGGTATCGATGACCATGGACGGCAAGCAGGCCTGCCAGAAGCTTATGGGCCGCATCAAGAACCCGGACCTGGGCTCGATGCGCATCCTGCACCTGCCGCACTCGTGGAACCACTGCATGGGCGACCACATGATCGTGTTCACCGTGTGGCCGATCAGCGCCCAGGAAACCATGGTCACCACCAAGTGGCTGGTGCACAAGGACGCCGTGGAAGGTGTGGACTACGACCCAGAGCGCATGCGCAAGGTGTGGGACGCCACCAACGACCAGGACCGCCGCCTGGCGGAAGAAAACCAGCGTGGCATCAACTCCACGGCGTACCAGCCGGGGCCTTACTCGAAGACTTACGAGTTTGGTGTGGTGAACTTCATTGACTGGTACAGCGACCGTGTATTGGCCAACTTGGGTGCAGAGCCTGCTCCATACCTGAAAGAGGTGAAGGCGCAGTAATCGGAACCCCCGCCAAGGTACACAGTACTGCGGCGGGGGCTCTCCAGCGGCTTACAAACGCGTGTCACTGATACCGGCCTCAACATCAGCTGGCCTACGACGCCCCCTCACTCTCTCGACAACCCCCCTGAAAGCACCCGACACGGCTCTCCTCACCGCCCTGCTGGCTTGTTGTACCCCTTGCCACATATAGCTCAAGCCGTAAGCATCCAGTACTGCGTCGCCGAGCAGTCGCCCTCTAGGCATGCCTCGTACGCCCGCACGACGCCACTCATGCCCGGCATTCATAGGTAGGGCTGCGAAGCCCAGAAATCCTGCCCCTGCACGTCCCAGGTCCGCCCCATTGAGTACTGGCTGAAGGTTTGCCATGTACCCAGGATTAAAGGTTTCGGCTAGATGCGGTCCGCGCAGAAGGATCGAAGTCGTGTAAGCGTACGTATCAAGGACATTTGCAGCAGCGGCCACGCGAGGATGAAGGCTCGGCAGAGCTGGTTCGACCACGCGATCCGGAAGTGCCACATTGTTGATCCTGGCCCTCATACGCGAAACAACCATGTTGCCCGTACCTGCTATTGCACTTGTGCCAAAAGCCAAGTGAGTAAGAAACTTGATCCAGAACCGCCCCGACTCGTCGGTTCGATTTACGGGGTCACCTCCACAATAGGCATACGCATTCATCCCTCCACGATCGAACGGGCTAAGGGAATCGGGGCTTACGAATCGCATTAACGCAGGGCTGTAGTGGCGATAACCATTCCCCAGCGGGTCCCCCCCCAAAAGCGGATCACGGCGTTGGCCGCAAAACCCCAGTGTTGTAACCGGGCGGCCCCCAGAAACGCCGTAAGGTGAGTAAGCTTGTGCCATGGTTATCCACAACTCCTCTAAGTGCCCGACTACCTTAGCGCTAACCCAGAAGATTGCGTACTGACACAAATAACAGGTATTACCTGATCATTATTTGATCAACACAAGCAAAGCCTTAGTCTTGTTGGGCTACAGCGATGTTCATACAACTTGTCCACAGAAACGCCAACAGAGTTTGTGAGCAAAGTACGAATGTGCAGCACCTGGGATGTGGATAAGCGATTCAACGCCTTGAAAATCATGGAACAGAAGATATTCATGCCCATTTGATCATTTTTCAATCAACTCCTCACAAGCCACGACCTGCGCGGCTTTCAGGCAGTGCCGAACAGATTATCCACAGACCCGCTAACAGCGATTGTGGGCAAAACCAGCTGGAGGCACGCATATCTGTGTCTGAGGAGCCGGCTCAGAGTTGATCAGTTTATGATCAAAACCCTGCAAGCCCCGTTATATATGGTCCCCAGCCATGCACCAACACTTTATCCACACCTTGGCGAACAGATTCCGGGGGCAAAACACAGGCGTACCTGATAGTTCTGCCATTTTCGTGAAATGCAGCGATGTGATGGGGTACTGGTTACTGCTTTGGCATTACCCAGGAGTAACTTATGCACAGCCGCCAGGAGGGCACTGTGAAGTGGTTCGATGACGGGCGGGGCATTGGGCTACTGGGCGTTCAATGTAGCCAGGGAACATCATTAGTCTGTCAGGGCCAATTGCCGGCAAGCCAGCTCCCACAGGTATTTCACTGAACCCGTAGGCAGTGGTGATCCTGTGGGAGCTGGCTTGCCGGCGATGAGGCCAGTAAAGGTCTTAGCGCAGCACGCCCTCTTCCACCAGCAGCTTGAGGATGGCCTCAGCGCCTTCCTGTGGCGAAACGTCCTTCAGCACCTTGCCACCGCCACCACTGGCCTTGGCTGTTGCTGCTTTCATGCGGTCTGCACCGCTCTTGGCCTTGATCACCTTCAGGCGCTTGGGCCGAGGGCGGGCCGGTTGCAACTCGGCATGGGCCAGCAACTCATCTTCGACAATAGCCACATTACGCGCCGCCAGCACACCACGTCGCGCGGGCCCGAATGCGCTCTGGCGCGGCTTGGGCGCAGCGTTATCCACAGTCGCCAGCAACGGCAGGCGCACTTTCAGCCGGCGCCGCTGGCCCCGCGGCAAGGCCTGCAATACCTGAGCGGTGCCGTTCTCGATCGACTCCACCTCGGCCAACCCCACGATCAACGGCCAGCCAAGCTTTTCGGCCAGCAGGAATGGCAACATGCCCGACCCTTCACCCGTCTCGGCCTGGCTACCGGTCAGCACCAGCTGTGCTCCGGCGTCGCGCAGGTAATCCCCCAGCACGCCCAGCACATCGGCACCGGCCGGCTGCTCCAGCACGTCAAGATGATCCAGACCCATGCCCAGGTAAGCGCGCAAAGCCTCTTCCTGTGGATTGCCAGCATGTACCACCTGCAAGTTATCCCCAGCCAGCTGCAAACCCAGTTCCACGGCGCGGGCATCCTGCTCGGCGCGCCGGGCGCGCCCGGAGCTTGGGTGGGCACCGATTGAAACCAGGCTGATCACTTTCGTACTCATGCTCGTGCCCTTATGCCGCGTCGCGCTGGCCGCCGCTGCGGTAGTTGTCCACAGCCTCGATCAATGCCTTGAGAATCGCCGAACTGTCGCCAATCACCGACAGGTCCGCCCGTTTGATCATGTCGCAACCCGGGTCCATGTTGATCGCCACCACCTTGTCGCAGGCGCCGATGCCCTGAAGGTGCTGGATGGCACCCGAGATACCCACAGCCACGTACACGCGCGCGGTAACCCAGGTGCCGGTAGCACCCACCTGGCGGTTGCGCGGCATGAAGCCGTCGTCCACCGCCACCCGCGAGGCGCCTTCGGTGGCGCCAAGGGCTGCGGTGGCCTGGTGGTACAGGTCCCAGTCCTTGACCCCGTTGCCGCCCGAGATGATGAACTCGGCCTCGGCCATGGCAATGGTGGCCGGGTCCACGGCCACCGAGCCCAGGTCTTCGATGCGCGACAGGCTGCGCGCCACGCTTGTGGACAACTCCACCGGCAAGGCTTCGTGACGGGTTTCGCTAACCGGCTCGGCGCACTCGGCAGCCGCCAGGATCAGCCGTGGCACCGCACGTTGCAGGTCTTGCTGGCCAGCACCGGCGCGGCCGATGCACTGGCCGTCCTTGACCTGCCATACGCGCGTGGCCGGGCGCTCGCCCAGCGCCGCGCCCAGGCGTCGGCCCAGTTCGCCGCCACCGGTGCGGCTGTCAGGCAGCAGCCAGTGGCGCGGGGTAAACTGGTTATCCACAGCCCGCAGGCCCTGCACCAGTTGCTCCGGTGCATAACCCTCGAAGGCCTCGCCCTCGACGACCAGCAGGCGGTCGACGCCAGCTGTGGAAAAGTTGCTTTCCTTATGCTCGTTAAAGACCACCGCCAGCACCGCGCCGTCACTGCCGGCCAGGCTGTGGGCCAGGCCGAGCAGGTCGCGGTCGTGACTGCTCAGGCGGCCACCGACCATGTCCGGCACCACCGCGATGTAGAACGCCGGCGCCGGTACCTGGTGCAGCGGCAGCTTGACCTCTGCCGCCGCGGTGCGCCGCCCGCCCACACCGGTACCCTGCTGGGCGCCGCTGCGGTCGATGCGCTTGATGCCGGCCGGGCCGATGAAGCCTGCGGCAATCGCATGGGGGTTCTTGCGGATGACGCCATTGGGCCCCATCCAGCTGGTTTGTTGCGTCTGCATGGCCGCGTGCAGCGGGTGCAGGCGGTTACGGGCGATCCACTCGGCGCGGGGGTCGCGGCGGATAATGTCGCTCATCAGTGCACCTCCGCAGGTTCACGTTTGGCCGTTTGCGGCTTTGCGGCAGACGGCGCATCCTCTTCGATCAGCACGTCGGCCACCAGCTCCGCCAGGTCCTTGATCTGTGGGCGCGGCTCGACCACGCCTTCGAGCATGGCGGTGCACTGTGGGCAACCCACGGCCACCAACTCGGCCTCGGTTTCGCGAATGTCGTCCATGCGCATGTCGGGGATACGCTGCTTGCCCGGGATGTCGGTGATCGGTGCACCGCCGCCACCGCCGCAGCAACGGGAACGGAAGCCCGAGCGCTGCATCTCGCGCACTTCGATACCCAGCGCCTTGAGCACTTCACGCGGCGCTTCGTACTCACCGTTGTAGCGGCCCAGATAGCACGGGTCGTGGTAGGTGACGCTGCCGCCCTTGTGCTGGCCCAGGTTGAGCTTGTTGGCCGCGATCAGTTCGGCCATGTAGGTACTGTGGTGCTGCACCTGGTACTCGCCGCCCAATGCGCCGTACTCGTTCTTCAGCACATGGAAGCTGTGCGGGTCGCAGGTGACGATGCGCTGGAACTTGTATTTGGCCAGGGTCTGGATGTTGCGTTTGGCCAGTTGCTGGAAGGTCGCTTCGTCGCCCAGGCGGCGGGCCACGTCGCCACTGTCGCGTTCTTCCAGCCCGAGCACGGCAAAGTCCACGCCAGAGGCCTTCAGTACTTTGACAAACGAACGCAGGGTGCGCTGGTTGCGCATGTCGAAGGCACCGTCGCCAACCCAGAACAGCACTTCGGTGGTTTTCACCTCCGACAGCAGTTTCAGGTTGAGGTCGGCAGCCCAGTTCATGCGACCGCCGGGGGCGAAGCCGCCGGGGTTGTCGGTGGCGATCAGGTTGTCCAGCACCTCGGCGCCCTTGTTCGGAGTGGCGCCCTTTTCCAGGGTGAGGTGGCGGCGCATGTCGACGATGGCATCGACGTGCTCGATCATCATCGGGCATTCCTCGACGCAGGCACGGCAGGTGGTGCACGACCACAGCGTTTCAGCGTCGACCAGGCCATTGACGATAGGCTGGTGCGGATGGCCGCCGTGCTCACCGATCGGCTTGCCGGGGTAAGGGCTACCGGCGAACTTGGCGTCCGTGCCACCGGCCAGGCCGATGACCATGTCCTGGATGAGCTTTTTCGGGTTCAGCGGCTGGCCAGCAGCAAAAGCCGGGCACATGGCTTCACATTTACCGCACTGCACGCAGGCATCGAAGCCCAGCAGCTGGTTCCAAGTGAAGTCAGCCGGTTTTTCCACGCCCAGCGGCGCGTTGGGGTCTTCCAGGTCCAGCGGCTTGAGGCCGGTGGAACGGCCGCCGCCAAAGCGCTCGGCGCGGCGGTGCCAGGCCAGGTGCAGCGCACCGGCGAAGGCGTGCTTCATCGGGCCGCCCCAGGTCATGCCGAAGAACAGCTCCGACACGCCCCACAGCACGCCCAGGCCGAGCACTGCGACCATCACCCAGCCACCCGTGTTGGCAGGCAGGATGCCGGCGACCGGCAGGGTGGCAATGAAGAAGCTTGCAGCGAACACCAGCAGGCTCTTCGGCAAGCGCATCCACGGGCCTTTGGACAGGCGCGCAGGCGGGTTGAGGCGGCGCTTGAAGACAAAGATGGCGCCAGTGAACATGATCACCGTGGCCACCAGCAGCGCGTAGCCGAGGATTTTGCTCTGCAGGCCAAAGCCATGCACCAGAATCGCCAGCGCGGCCGACAGCACGAAGCCGCCAGCGGTGGCCACGTGGGTCTTGGACATGTACTTGTCGCGCTCGACGACGTGGTGCAGGTCCACCAGGTAACGGCGCGGCATGGCCAGCAGGCCGCCGATCAGGTCGACCTTGGAGGCCCGGCCACGCCGCCACATGCGCACCCGGCGCAGGGCGCCGAGCACCGCCAGGCCAAGGGCAGCGAACAGCAGGATGGGTAGAAGGGTGTTCAACATGGGAGGCTCCCACAACAGCTAGATTCTTGCGCCACCCCAAAGGCCAGCGCGGACCCCTGTAGGAGCGGCCTTGTGCCGCGAAAGGGCTGCGTAGCGGCCCCAGCATCCTTGATACCGATGAAATGCTGGGGGCCGCTTCGCGACCCTTTCGCGGCACAAGGCCGCTCCTACAGGGGGGCCAGTCCCGCCTCTAGAAAGGCGGTGCGATCAGAAATCCTTGCACAGGCGCAAGGCGTCGTAGATCGCCGCATGCACGTTGCGCTGGGCCACGCAGTCGCCGATGCGGTACAGCAGGTAACCTTCGCCCGGCTGGCTGAGGATCGGCTGTGGCTTGATGGCAAACAGCGCCTCCACATCGATCTGGCCCTTGTTGCGCGAGCCCTCTTTCAGCGCGTAGTACAGCTGTTCATCAGGCCGCACGCCGTTCTCGATCACCACCTGGTCGACCACGCGTTCTTCCTTGGCGCCGGTGTACTCGTTCTCCAGCACCGCCACCAGCTTGTCGCCTTCGCGGTAGACCTTTTCCAGCATCATGTCGCCGGTCATGATCACTTCTTTCGGGTACATGCTGCGGTAGTAGGTCGGGAAGGTCGTGCCGCCCATGGCCACGCCCGGCTTGATGTCGTCGGTGACGATTTCAACCTGGCTGCCTTTGTCGGCAATGTAGTCTGCTGCCGACATGCCGGTGAATTCACAAATGGTGTCGTACACCAGCACGTTCTTGCCCGGCGCAACCTTGCCGTCGAGCACGTCCCAGCTGCTGACCACCAGCCCTTCGGCAGCGCCCCAGTGCTCGTTCTGCTCGACAAACGGATGGCCGCCCACCGCCAGCACGATAACGTCCGGGCGCAGGTCCTGGATGGCGTCCACGCTGGCAGCGGTGCCCAGGCGCAGGTCCACTTTCAGGCGCGCCAGCTCCAGCTGGTACCAGCGGGTGATGCCGGCGATCTGGTCACGCTGCGGTGCCTTGGCGGCAATGGTGATCTGCCCGCCGATCTGGTCTTTCTTCTCGAACAGGGTCACATCGTGCCCACGTTCGGCAGCCACGCGGGCTGCTTCCATGCCGGCAGGGCCGGCGCCAACCACCACCACCTTGCGTTTGACGCCGGTGGTTTTTTCGATGATGTGCGGCACACCCATGTATTCACGGGAGGTCGCGGCGTTCTGGATGCACAGCACATCCAGGCCCTGATACTGGCGGTCGATGCAGTAGTTGGCACCGACGCACTGCTTGATCTGGTCAATCTGGCCCATCTTGATCTTGGCGATCAGGTGCGGGTCGGCCATGTGCGCACGGGTCATGCCGACCATGTCCACGTAGCCGCCTTCAAGAATGCGCGTGGCCTGGTTCGGGTCCTTGATGTTCTGCGCGTGCAGCACCGGGACCTTGACCACTTCCTTGATGCCGGCTGCCAGGTGCAGGAACGGCTCTGGCGGGTAGCTCATGTTGGGGATGACGTTCGCCAGGGTGTTGTGGGTGTCGCAGCCCGAGCCGACCACGCCGATGAAGTCGAGCATGCCGGTGCCGTCGTAGTAGGCGGCAATCTGCTTCATGTCCTCGTGGCTGAGGCCATCGGGGTGGAACTCGTCACCACAGATGCGCATGCCCACGCAGAAGTCGTCGCCCACTTCGGCGCGCACGGCTTTGAGTACTTCCAGGCCGAACTTCATGCGGCCTTCAAACGTGCCGCCCCATTCGTCGGTACGCTTGTTGACCCGCGGGCTCCAGAACTGGTCGATCATGTGCTGGTGCACGGCCGACAGTTCCACGCCGTCCAGGCCGCCCTCTTTGGCACGCCGCGCAGCCTGGGCGTAGTTGCCGATGACACGCCAGATCTCTTCCACCTCGATGGTCTTGCAGGTGGCGCGGTGCACCGGTTCGCGGATGCCCGACGGCGACATCAGGGTCGGCCAGTTGAAGCCGTCCCAGCGCGAGCGACGGCCCATGTGGGTAATCTGGATCATGATCTTGGCGCCATGCTTGTGCATGGCGTCGGCCAGGTTCTGGAAGTGCGGGATGATGCGGTCGGTCGACAGGTTGACCGACGCCCACCATTCCTGCGGGCTGTCGATGGCGACCACGGACGAGCCGCCGCAGATCGCCAGGCCGATACCGCCCTTGGCCTTCTCTTCGTAGTACTTCACGTAGCGGTCGGTCGTCATGCCGCCGTCAGTGGCGTAGACCTCGGCGTGCGCGGTGCTGAGCACACGGTTGCGGATGGTCAGTTTGCCGATCTGGATCGGCTGGAACATTGCTTCGAATGCCATGACGCTATCTCCGGCTTACAACGGCTTTGTAACGAACAGGCCATCTTCGTGGCCTTCTTCCGAACCGCCGTAGACCTGTTCGGCCACGGTGCGGATCGAGCTGCCGCGGGCAGCAAGAATCTGGTCCATTGCGCCGGCGAACCAGCCGGTGAACATGTAGTCGACCTTGCGGCCAACCTTGCCGTACACGTACACGAACGCCGAATGCTTGAGTTTGACGCTGCAGGTGCCTTTGTCCAGGTCGATGTCCTGGATCTCGAACAGGCCCCAGCCACGCTGGCTCAGGCGCTTCATGTAGTGCTCGAACACCGCCACGCCTTCCAGGCCATGGCACTCGGCTTCCTTTTCACACCAGTGCCAGGCGGACTTGTAGCCGGCCTTGTAGAGGATCTCGGCATAGGCGTCGGCGCCCAGAACTTCCTCGATGCCGATGTGGTTGTTGACGAAGAAATGGCGCGGCACGTACAGCATCGGCAAGGCGTCGCTGGTCCAGACACCGGTCTCGCTGTCGACTTCAATTGGCAATTGCGGGGCGATCTTGGCCATGGAAACTCAACTCCATACAAATTTTATGTGGGTGCCCCGGCGTTGCTGGCAGGGGCTATCAGGCTTGGAGAGCGGCTTACTCGCCCCAGACGTCCTTGAGGACGTTGACCCAGTTCTCGCCCATGATCTTGCGCACCACACGCTCGGAGTGGCCGCGCTTGAGCAAGGTTTCGGTGAGGTTGGGGAATTCGCCCACGGTGCGGATGCCCAGCGGGTTGATGATCTTGCCGAAGTTGGTCAGGCGACGGGCGTAGCCCTTGTCGTGGGTCAGGTACTCGAAGAAGTCCTGCCCATGGCCCTGGGTGAAGTCGGTGCCGATACCGATGGCGTCTTCACCGACGATGTTCATGGTGTACTCGATGGCTTCGGCGTAGTCGTCAATGGTCGAGTCGATGCCTTTGGCCAGGAACGGCGCGAACATGGTCACGCCGACGAAGCCGCCGTGGTCGGCGATGAATTTCAGCTCTGCGTCCGACTTGTTGCGCGGGTGCTCTTTAAGGCCCGACGGCAGGCAGTGGGAGTAGCAGACCGGTTTTTTCGATTCGAGGATCACCTCTTCGGAGGTCTTGGAGCCGACGTGGGACAGGTCGCACATGATGCCGACGCGGTTCATTTCCGCCACGATCTCGCGGCCGAAGCCCGACAGCCCGCCGTCACGCTCGTAGCAGCCGGTGCCCACCAGGTTCTGGGTGTTGTAGCACATCTGCACGATGCCCACGCCCAGCTGCTTGAACACGTCCACATAGGCGATCTGGTCTTCGAACGCATGGGCGTTCTGGAAGCCGAAGAGGATGCCGGTCTTGCCCAGTTCCTTGGCCTTGCGGATGTCGGCGGTGGTACGCACCGGCATCACCAGGTCGCTGTTGTCGCGGATGAGCTTCTGGCTGGCGGCGATCTGGTCAACGGTTGCCTTGAAGCCTTCCCAGACCGACACCGTGCAGTTGGCCGCAGTCAGCCCGCCTTTGCGCATGTCCTCGAACAGCTCGCGGTTCCATTTGGCAATGATCAGGCCGTCGATGACGATGCTGTCGGCGTGAAGTTCGGCTGGGCTCATCAGGCTGTCCCCTTTTATTGAATGGTTGGCGCCAAACCTTGTGCCGGCGCTTTGGGGCCAGCATATGCCTGTGCCCAAAGGCGCCCCGATGCAAAAACGACAGGGGGTTTGCCGAAAGCGTCAATGCGCGACAACACGCCCTCTGGCACGCCGTCTGGCGATGAGAGGCAGTCGCGTTAACGACCTTTCGGGCTGCTTTATGAACATTTGGACAGGTGGCTACCCAGGCGCCTTCGTCTGAGCGAGAATCCCTGCGATTCGTCAGCCTGTTGAGGAGAAAAGGGATGAAATCATTGGCATGGCTGGCGCTGCTGGCCGTCGTATCGGGCGCCCAGGCCGGCGAGGAAGAAAGCACCCCGTGCGACAACGTCGACACCGACCAACAGACCTACGCCTGCGCTGCGTTCAACAAGCAGACGGCCGAGCGGGAGCTGAAGTCGGCTTACGATGACTTGATCCAGCGCATTCGCGATCAATATGCCGACGAAAACGACCAGGCCACTGCCCTGATCGGGCGCATGGACGCGGCAGAGAAGCTGTGGATGCAACTGCGCGATGCTGATTGCAAGGTCGAGACCTATGCCGAGAAGCAAGGGAGCAAGGCATTCCAGGCGGCCTGGGATACCTGCGTGGCCCAGCGCAGTGACGACCGGTCGGAGTATTTGCAGTCCATCGGCCAGCAGTGAAAACCCTGTTTCCTGCGCAGGCCCTATCGCCGGCAAGCCAGCTCCCACAGGTACCCCATGGCATTCAAAGGCTGTGCAATACCTGTGGGAGCTGGCTTGCCAGCGATAGGGCCAGTGCAGGAGGAAATCAAACTGCCCTGGCCAACCTGTCCTCCCGCGGGCAACGCTGGTACCGCGCCCGGTAACAACGGGTAAAGTACGAAGCCGACTCGAACCCGCAAGCCACCCCCACCTCCAGCACACTCATGTCGGTCTGGCGCAACAACTGCCGCGCCTTGTCCAGCCGCAGTCGCAGATAGAAACCACTGGGCGTGTCGTCCAAGTGCACACGAAACAGCCGTTCCAGCTGGCGCCGGGTCACCTGCACCGCTTCAGCCAGCACCTGGGTATTGAGCGGCTGTTCGGTGTTGCGCTCCATTTCGCCAATCACCTTCACCAGCTTCTTGTTGCTGATGCCATAGCGGCTGGCGATCTGCATGCGCTGGTGGTCCTGTCGCTGGCGGATACGCCCGAGCACGAATTGCTCCGACACCTGCACCGCCAGTTCACTGCCGTGGGCCTGTGCAATCAGGTCGAGCATCAGGTCAATGGACGCCGTGCCGCCAGCGCAAGTGATGCGCCGCCGGTCGATCTCGAACAGCTCCTGGGTCGCCTGCAGGCTCGGGTAGTTTTCCTTGAACGCTTCCAGCGCCTCCCAGTGCACGGTGGCGCGGTGGCCGTCGAGCAGGCCGGCCTCGGCCAGTACCACTGCACCCGTGTCGATGCCGCCGAGTATCACCCCTTCATGATCCAGGCGGCGTAGCACCTGTTGCAGCGCCTGGCCATAACAGGCCAGGGGATCGAAACCGGCCACGATCAGCAGGATGCCGGCAGGCTCGCCCGCGGCCAGCGCCGCATCGGCGTTTACCGACATGCCGTTGCTAGCCTGCACCGCACCGCCATCCAGGCTCAATACCTGCCAACGGTAGGACGGCCCCTTGAACCGGTTGGCTACCCGCAGCGGCTCCAGGGCACTGATGAAGCCCATGGCCGAGAACCCGGGCAACAGCAGAAATTGAATGTTTTGCAGCATTGCATGCTCCACGGCAAAGGTGGTCGCCTCCGTGCAAGTGTTGGTCGCCAGGGTGCGATTTTTCACCCTGCGTGCAGCGTAGCGTGTTCACACGGCCCAGAGAGACCGAACCCCATAACAATATGCACTGCCGATGGAGAGCCACCATGCACAGCTTGATCCGCCGCAGCCTGTTGACCCTTGCCCTGAGCAGCATCGCCACCTCCCCGCTTTACGCCGCCGAACCTGCGGCCTGCAAGAATGTCCGCCTGGGCGTGGTCAACTGGACCGACGTCATCGCCACCAGCGCCATGGCGCAGGTGCTGCTCGACGGCCTGGGCTACCAGACCAAACAGACCAGCGCCTCGCAGCAGATCATCTTCGCCGGCATCCGCGACAAGCGCCTGGATATGTTCCTGGGTTACTGGAACCCGATCATGACCCAGACCATCACCCCGTTCATCGATGCCCAGCAGGTGAAGGTGCTGGAAAAGCCCAGCCTGGAAGATGCCCGGGCGACCCTGGCAGTGCCGAAGTACCTGTATGACAAAGGCCTGAAGACCTTCGCCGACATCCACAAGTTCGAGAAGGAGCTGGGCGGCAAGATCTACGGCATCGAGCCCGGTTCCGGCGCCAACACCCAGATCAAGGCGATGATCACCAAGAACCAGTTCGGCCTGGGCAAGTTCCAGCTGGTCGAGTCCAGCGAGGCCGGCATGCTTGCTGCCGTCGACCGCGCCGTGCGGCGCAAGGAGGCCGTGGTGTTCTTCGGCTGGGCGCCGCACCCGATGAACGTGAACATCGACATGGCCTACCTGGGCGAGAGCCAGGACGCCCTGGGCCCGGACGAAGGCCGCGCAACGGTGTGGACAGTGACTGCCCCGGACTACGCCGAACGCTGCCCCAACGCCCACCGCCTGTTGGCCAACCTGAACTTCAGCGCCGAGGACGAGAGCCGCATGATGCAGCCGCTGCTCGACCACAAGGATGCGCTGGAATCGGCCCGCCAGTGGCTCAAGGACCACCCCGATGACAAAGCCCGCTGGCTTGAGGGCGTGACCACCTTCGATGGCAAGCCGGCCGCAGACAACCTCAAGCTTACTGCCAACTGATCCGGCCCTTTCGCGGGCACGCCCGCTCCCACAGGTTCTCCCTACGCCCAGGGTTCACGCGAACCCTGTGGGAGCTGGCTTGCCGGCGATAGGGCCAGCACAGACAACACAAGGAACCCCGCCATGAACCACGACGTCATCATCACCTGCGCCCTCACCGGCGCCGGTGACACCGCCTCGAAAAGCCACCTGGTCCCGGTCACCCCCAAACAGATCGCCGAAGCCGCCGTCGAGGCCGCCAAGGCCGGCGCCACCGTGGTCCACTGCCACGTCCGCGACCCGCAGACCGGCCGCTTCAGCCGCGATGTGGCGCTGTACCGCGAAGTCATGGAACGCATCCGTGAAGCCGACGTGGACATCATCGTCAACCTCACTGCCGGCATGGGCGGCGACCTGGAAATCGGCCCGGGTGAAACGCCGCTGGAGTTCGGCCCGGGCACCGACCTGATCGGCCCGCTGGAGCGCCTGGCCCATGTCGAAGCGCTGCTGCCGGAAATCTGCACCCTCGACTGCGGCACCCTCAACTTCGGCGACGGCAACTCGATCTACGTGTCCACCCCGGCCCAACTGCGCGCCGGCGCCAAACGCATCACCGAACTGGGCGTGAAAGCCGAACTGGAAATCTTCGACACCGGCCACCTGTGGTTCGCCAAGCAAATGATGAAGGAAGGCCTGCTCGAAGACCCGCTGTTCCAGCTGTGCCTGGGCATCCCGTGGGGCGCACCGGCCGACACCACCACCATGAAGGCGATGGTGGACAACCTGCCTGCCAACGTCACTTGGGCCGGCTTCGGCATCGGCCGCATGCAGATGCCCATGGCCGCCCAGGCCGTTTTGCTCGGCGGCAATGTGCGGGTGGGCCTGGAAGACAACTTGTATCTGGACCGTGGGGTGCTGGCCAGCAATGGCCAACTGGTGGAACGCGCAAGCGAGATCATCACCCGCATGGGTGGCCGCGTGCTCAGCCCGGCAGAAGGCCGGGAAAAAATGAACCTCAAGCGCCGCTGATCCATTCAGGAGACCGATATGCCCTTCATCACCGAGATAAAGACCTTTGCCGCCCTGGGTAGCGGCGTGATCGGCAGCGGCTGGGTCGCCCGCGCCCTCGCCCACGGACTGGATGTGGTCGCCTGGGACCCGGCGCCCGGTGCCGAACAGGCGCTGCGCAAACGTATCGCCAACGCCTGGCCGGCGCTTGAAAAACAAGGCCTGGCCCAAAGTGCCTCCCAGGACCGGCTGAAGTTCGTCAGCACCATCGACGAATGCGTGCGCAACGCCGATTTCATCCAGGAAAGCGCACCGGAGCGGCTGGACCTCAAGCTCGACCTGCACGCAAAAATCAGCGCCGCCGCCAAGCCCGATGCCATCATCGGTTCCAGCACTTCAGGCCTGCTGCCCAGCGAATTCTATGAGTCGTCGACTCACCCAGAACGCTGCGTTGTCGGCCACCCGTTCAATCCGGTGTACCTGCTGCCGCTGGTCGAGATTGTCGGCGGTAGCCGCACCTCACCCCAGGCCATTGAAGCTGCCAAAACCATCTACACCGCACTCGGCATGCGCCCGCTGCATGTGCGCAAGGAAGTGCCAGGCTTCATCGCCGACCGCCTGCTCGAAGCGCTCTGGCGCGAGGCCTTGCACCTGGTCAACGACGGCATTGCCACCACGGGCGAAATCGACGACGCGATTCGCTTCGGCGCAGGCTTGCGCTGGTCGTTTATGGGCACGTTCCTTACCTACACCCTGGCCGGTGGCGATGCCGGCATGCGCCACTTCATGTCACAGTTCGGCCCCGCCCTGAAGCTGCCCTGGACCTACCTGCCAGCACCGGAACTGACCGACAAGCTGATCGACGATGTGGTGAACGGTACCTCTGAGCAACAGGGCGAGCGCAGTATCGCTGCACTGGAGCGCTACCGTGACGACACCCTGCTGGCGGTACTGGAAGCGGTGAAAACCAGCAAGGCCAGCCACGGCATGTCGTTTAGCGATTAAGGAGACCAAGATGCCCGCTCTGATCACCTACCGCACCACGGTCCAGGAGGACTGGGTCGATTACAACGGCCACCTGCGGGATGCCTTCTACCTGCTGATCTTCAGCTACGCGACCGATGCCCTGATGGAGCGCATTGGCCTGGACGCCGACAGCCGCGGGCAAAGCGGTAATTCACTGTTCACGCTGGAGGCGCATATCAATTATCTGCACGAGGTGAAGCTGGGCACCGAGGTGTGGGTGCAGACGCAGATCATCGGCTTTGATCGCAAGCGTCTTCACGTGTATCACAGCCTGCACCGGGCAGGGTTCGACGAGGTGCTGGCGGCGAGCGAGCAGATGTTACTGCACGTGGACCTTGCGGGGCCGAAGTCAGCGCCTTTTGGGCACACGACTGTTTGCCGATTGAATCACTTGGTAGAGCAACAGGAGGGGGCGCAGGCGCCGCAATATATGGGGCGTACGATAAAACTTCCTTCCTGAAAAACCAGAAAACCGGCGCCAGGGTCTCCATAGATACGAAGCACCTTGGCGCCTTCACTCGCCACAATCAGACAGAGTAGAAGCGGATAATCATAACGATCACTCGTATGACACCCTATAGACTGGCCCTATCAGTCTTCTCGTAAATGTGAACCCCTCTGGTTTACCACCGCCAGAATGAACGCTCGTGATAACAAAATCCCCAGAAAAGTTACTGCCCGTATAGCAGCTCCTTACTGTGTAAAAAATGTTGGAGAAGCATAATTTTCTCGGAGTCGAACCGCTGTAGAAGTCTTTTACCTCTACCCGTACGGGATCGACATCATTATCCTTGCATTCCGTATACCAAGAGAGCAGCGCTTGTTCACCCGGTTTTAAATCAATGAAGCAACCCCGGTTCGCCCCATACAACCACAAACGAACGCGATGAGCAGGGTCCGGATAAAAATTGGCAACAGTGTCCCGATTTTCGTTGAAAGTCCGCGCCACATCATTTTTATCTACCGTACCTATGGGACCCCCTTGATACTGCAACCGCGGGTTTGAATGATAGGGAATGGCGCCATGCGACGTTCGCATCTGCGTATGGAAATTTGGCGCTGTATGCTTGTAGCCATAAGCGTAAGGGGTAGGGACTCACCTGGATCCTCATCGTTATGATGAGGCCCACATGTTATGCCCTCGTTCATGGGCTAACGCACCATAGCAACTAAATGACCGAGAAAGCCTTGTCCAGGTACGCTGGCGTTGTAAATATCCGACAGCTCGTACACGGCATCGACTTTGCTATTGATCAAGTATTGGTTGGCGTCTGTAACGCCTGAACCAATTCGATCTTGTGATTCGGAAATAGCGCCTTGGACTGCCGGGTTGTCACGAATAGCACCCTAATCGTACTTTTTGACGACAGAGGCTGGTCAGTACCCGATTGCCTCTCAAGGGCGGCGCGGTCCTGGTCTGGCTTGATCTGAAACAGCGTATCCGCCGAACTTTCGAGATAGTGTGTAGGATCCGAAGCTGTGCATCCTCCAAAAAGAAACACAGTACCAAGCAAGCAGAATTTCAATTGTTTCCGTTTCATGTCCATGCTCCAACTATCGGAGCCTTACTTGACCACGGGCATCGCCCCCAACAACTGACATAAATAACAGTTGCAAAAATTTATGCCTAAAAGCCGTGAGCTACCGAGGCCAAGAGCGAGCACCTCCACTGTGCGTGTGCGTGAGCGAGGGTGACCAAACCCTCTCCACCACGCCCGGCATGCACCCGCTGCATGTGCGCAAGGCACTGCCCGATTTCATCGCCGACAACTTTCTTGACGGTAATTGGGTGAGTAATGGAATCCGGGGCGCATATTACGCCCCGAATTTACGGTAACACTCAAGGTGCGGGAGGCCGTCTCGCTGGACCAAATCCATAGAAGCTGTGATGCACGGAACCGTTCATAGAACCGCCACCACCCGGAGTCCTGACCAGCCCCGCGGGCAACCCGCTACCCTCGTCCCAATTTTTGATCGAGAAATTACCTTGGTAGGCTCCGGTGAAACAGAGGCTTTGAACAAAATCCGCATTGTAAAAGCAAAGCTTGCTGTCGCCCCCCCCAAAAGCAAATACCTTAGCGGAGCGTGACTTTCCGTCACTGAGCGCTGCACACTGCGGCCAGTCGGACAGGCTGCCTCCAGAACCCCTGCCCAGACGAAACTCGCAAGATGCTCCCTGATGATCCGGAAGCGAATGCAACTGAATGGTCAACATATAATCATTTTTATATTCAACATGTTGAACGTCACCGTTAAATGCGTCATCGCCAACCTTCCCCTCGCGATACAACCCCGACGGTAGCGCACCTGCTGCTTTAAGATCAGGCACCTCAAAGCTACCAGCAAACGAACCGCCATAACAAACTTCTTTATAGTTCTCCGATCGGAAGCAAAGTCTCATACCCGGGACAAAATTAAAAACTTTTGCAGACTTTGGCTGGTCGCAGGGTGGCTTACCCACACCTGACTCGAGAGACATGGCACACATATCACCCTGAAAATTTAAATCAGTGAACACCTGCATCCTCAAGGTGGGGTAAAAATTTTCAACGACTTCCCTGCGCTCATTAAAGGTGCGCGCCACATCATTCTTATCCACCGTACCTATCGGAACTCCTTCATATTGCAACCGCGGGTTTGAATGATAGGGAATGGCGCCATGCGACGTTCGCATCTGCGTATGGAAATTTGGCGCTGTATGCTTGTAGCCATAAGCGTAAGCGGGTATGCCCTGAACGGGAGACTCGTCACTATGCATAGCCCCCATATTATGCCCTAATTCGTGGCCTAACGCACCAAAACAACTAATGGACGAGAAAGCCGTCTCTTTGCGCGCTGGCATTTTTGCTATACCACAGTAAATACTATACGTGGAAAGCATCGATACCAGATCGGCGCGCGCTTTTTCACGTTCGATATGAATTGCGGCCCCTAATGGTTTATCAGCCATCATATCATTAAGCTGAGCCTGGGGTTCCTTGCCTGTTTCATCGTAGTCAGAATCGTAAAATCCACCCAGTTCGTACAAAGCCTCGACATTACTGTTACTCAAGTACAGGTTGGCCTTCAGTAACGCAAGTATCAATTCGAGCCCGTAATTCGGATATAGCGCCCTGGACTGCCGGGTTGTCACGAATAGCACCCTAATCTTACTTTTTGACGACAGAGGCGCAGTGAGTGACGGGGTATTACCCTGTGGTTGCACAGGAACAGCTATCGGCGCTGCTTCTGGTGGTAGTTTTGTTTCATCAACCTTGACCAAGACTTGCTGGCCTTTGCCAACCGCCGTTAACCGGTAGAGCTGCCCCTCCACCCGTATATCCCCAACGACCAGGTTGCCGTCGCTCACCAACGAAACCCAGTTGAGCGGATCCATATCTATTTCCGCAGGTGAGGGGTAGAGTTGTCTGCGATTGGAAGGCATATCGCCAACCCACCCTACCATTCCCGAAGTAACATTATCGCTTCTTGACAACTTGAAACTCACTGTTCTGCCGTCAGTCAGAGGCATTGATAGCATCGTCGTACCTTTCGATACAAGTCCAGGCTTGACCTGCACTTCTTTAACTTCAGCGTCTTCTGCCACATTCAACAAAAGTTTCAAATATTGGTCAGTACCGGATTGCCTCTCAAGGGCGGCGCGGTTCTGGTCTGGCTTGATCTGAAACAGCGTATCCGCCGAACTGTCGAGATGGTTTGTAGGGTCCGAAGCTGTGCAGCCTCCAAAAAGAATCACAGCTCCTATCAAGCAGAATTTCAATTGTTTCCGGTTCATGTTCATGCTCCAGATATCGGAGCCTTACTGGACCATGGGCATCGATTCCTAACAACTGACATAAATAACAGTTGCAAAAAATAACCCCGGAAAGCCGTGAGCTACCGGGGCCAAGAGCGAGCAACATCCACTGTGCGTGAGCGAGGGTGACCAAACCCTCGGGTACCGTGAATGGCTTCAGTGTGCGTGCTTGCCGGGCGGGGGATTTAGCCGTAAACGACCTGTTCTTAGCCAAAGCAGCCATGGCGACATTCTGTCCTTGCGAGGCTGTTGCGCACGTCACAGAATCGGTCCTGGATCACAGCAGCACTCTCTTAGCGATAAAAGGGACAACAGCCATGATGCATGCGGATTTGATTGACCAGGACGACCTCGCCGGCCACCTGCGCGCCCGCGGTTTCGATATTCCTGCCGGGGCCAGTGCCGAACAGGCGTGCGAAGCGGTGGTGCGTGGGCTGACCGAGCCTAATGCGCGGGCGCTGAAGGGGATGGTGGAGCAGATGTACACCGGTAGTGCGACGATCCTGCCTGCTGTGCGCCAGGCCATCGACAAGCAGCTGTTGCCAGCGCTGGCGAGTTTCAATAAGCGGGCCTGATTCTTTTTCCTGTACTGGCCCTATCGCCTGCAAGCCAGCTCCCACAGTGACTACACACAGCTCGAGGCCTGTGCAGTACCTGTGGGAGCGGGCGTGCCCGCGAAAAGCCCGGCGCGTTGTCAGAGCCTTACGCTGGCAAAGGTCGACTCGTTGCGCGCCTGGCTAAGCGCGGCCATCGGCCCACTGTGCGGCGACAGGGTCATGGCCTGCGGAATCGGCATCATCGCTACCTGCTGCGCGGTGTTGGAACCCACACGCTCGTCACGCGGCGGTATGCCGAAGTACTCGCGGTAGCACTTGGAGAAGTGCGGCGTGGACACAAAACCACACACCGACGCCACTTCGATGATCGACATCGGTGTCTGCTTGAGCAGCTGCCGCGCACGGATCAGGCGCAGTTTCAGGTAGTAGCGCGATGGCGAGCAGTGCAGGTACTTCTGGAACAGCCGCTCAAGCTGGCGTCGCGACACCGCCACGTACACCGCCAGTTCGTCCAGGTCGATCGGCTCTTCGAGGTTGGCCTCCATCAGCGCGACGATTTCCTGCAACTTCGGCTGGTTGGTACCGAGCATGTGCTTGAGCGGCACGCGCTGGTGGTCCTGCTCGTTGCGGATGCGCTCATAGACGAACATCTCGGAGATGGCCGCCGACAGCTCGCGGCCATGATCGCGGCTGATCAGGTGCAACATCATGTCCAGCGGCGCAGTGCCGCCGGAGCTGGTGAAGCGGTTACGGTCGAGGGTGAACAGCCGGGTGCTCATGTTCACCCGCGGGTAGGCCTCCTGCATGGCCGCCAGGCACTCCCAGTGCACACTGCAATCGAAACCGTCGAGCAGCCCGGCACAGGCCAGGGCCCAGCTGCCGGTGCACACCGCGCCAAGGCGGCGCGACTGACGGGCCTGGGCCTGCAGCCAGGTGACATGCTCACGGGTAACAGTGCGCTGGATGCCCACGCCGCCGCAGACGATCACGGTATCGATGGGCGGGGCGCTGTGCATGGCGGCATCGGGGGTGATCTGCAGGCCGTCGCTGGCCCAGACCTGGCCGCCGTCGACCGTCAGGGTGTGCCAGCGGTACAGCTCGCGGCCGGACAGCTGGTTGGCCATGCGCAGCGGCTCGACGGCCGATGCCAGGGAAATCAGGGTGAAATTGTCCAGTAGAAGAAACCCGATGGACTGGGGTGCTGTGCGGTTCTGGGTTGGGGTCCCGGAGGTGTACGACGTCATCGCGATTTCTCCTCACACAAATGCAGGGTGTGCCTCAGGCGGGCACTGATTTCTTGTTATGACCCCTCGGTCATTTTCCGGGGGTAGGTTGCCAATCTCAACGCAAACGCCGTGCCTGAAATTGAACGGCTATCCAAAAAAACCTGAAAACGACACCTGCATCAGACAAATCAGGGGCTTCGGCCGAGTTGGCAGATAGTCGCAAAACAGGCGTGCTAGGCGCCGTGCGTGTAACGGCTGAGCAATTTGGTGACACGTGCAGCGTAAGTTGCCCAGAAACGACACTCTTGAGTGTCACCGACAATGCCGACACTGATCGCGACACCCGACGATCGGTAGGCGGCGGGCGCACCATAAGGAGGCATAGGTAGTTATGTTGCACCTGCATCAACCTTCAAAGGCCTCTTCGCGGGTGAACCCGCTCCCACACGTACTGCGCAATGCCTGTGGGAGCGGGTTCACCCGCCAAGAGGCCAGCAAACCTGGTAACGATCAGCACTCGATAGCGCTGACCGCCAGGCCACCGCGCGAGGTCTCTTTGTATTTGTCGTGCATGTCGGCCCCGGTATCGCGCATGGTGCGGATCACCTGGTCGAGGGAAATGAAGTGCTCGCCGTCACCGCGCAGCGCCATTTGCACCGCGTTGATGGCTTTTACCGCAGCAATCGCGTTGCGCTCGATGCATGGCACCTGCACCAACCCGCCGACCGGGTCGCAGGTCAGGCCGAGGTTGTGTTCCAAGGCAATTTCGGCCGCGTTCTCCACCTGTGGCGGGGTGGCGCCCAACACTTCGGCAAGCCCTGCCGCCGCCATGGCGCAGGCCGAGCCGACTTCACCCTGGCAGCCCACTTCGGCACCGGAAATCGACGCGTTCTTCTTGCACAGGATGCCCACGGCAGCCGCAGCCAGGAAGTAATCGACAATGCTGGACTCGTTCACCTCATCGCTGAAGCGCATGTAGTAGTGCAGCACCGCCGGGATGATGCCGGCCGCGCCATTGGTGGGTGCGGTAACCATGCGCCCACCGGCGGCGTTCTCTTCGTTGACGGCCAGGGCGAACAGGTTGACCCATTCCATGGCGCTCATGGTCGAGCCGATCACGTTGGGCTTGCCGATCTCCTGCAGGCTGCGGTGCAGCTTGGCAGCGCGGCGGCGCACGTTCAGCCCGCCGGGCAGCGTGCCTTCGTATTTAAGCCCGTTGTTGACGCATTCCTGCATGGCTTCCCAGAGCTTGTGCAGGCCGGCGCGGATCTCTTCTTCGCTGCGCCAGACCTTCTCGTTGGCCATCATCAATTGCGACACGCTGAGGTCGTTTTGCTTGCACAGCCGCAGCAGTTCGGCGGCGCTGTTGAAGTCGTACGGCAGCACCGTCTGGTCGGCATCCAGCACACCGCTGGCGGCCTGGGCGGCATCGACCACAAAGCCGCCACCCACCGAGTAGTAGGTGTCGCGGTGCAACTCGCCCTGCTCGCCTTCGGCAATCAGGGTCATGGCGTTGGGGTGATACGGCAGGTTCTCGTCCAGCAGCAGCATGTCGCGGGCCCAGACAAACTCGATCGGCAAGCGGCTATCAAGCTGCAGCGTGTTGGTTTCGCGCAGGTCGGCGATGCGCGGCACGATCTGGGTCGGGTCAATCGCGTCAGGCCATTCGCCCATCAGGCCCATGACCGTGGCGTTGTCGGTGCCGTGACCGATGCCGGTGGCCGACAGCGAGCCATACAGGCGCACTTCGATCCGTTTTACACGCTCCAGCTCGCCGCGTTCGCGAAGGCCCTGAACAAACAGGGCGCCAGCACGCATGGGGCCGACGGTGTGGGAGCTGGAAGGCCCGACACCGATCTTGAACAGGTCGAACACGCTGATGGCCATTGTCGAATCACCTCTTGCTGGGCTTGTCTCTGCGCGCCATGCGCAGGGCGGGGCAACTGCTAGGCTCAAACAGCGGGCCGCCTTGAATGCCAGCATCATCGGGCTTTTACCGCACCCCTCGCCGTCTGCAACCGACGTACTTTTGTCCAGCCGCGCCGCGCTGTTTTTGCTCAAGGAGCGGCCCTCACCACGCCGCTTTCCGGCGGCCTGGTGACGCAAAAATGCGGCCGAGGGGGTGGATAAACCCATAAGCGACATCGCCCTTACTGGATACGACCCGTTCCGTACTGGATACGACCCTACCAGTAGGCGATTGCCCGGCGCTGGAGGATTATCGAAAGCGACTCGTAAAGCACGGCCACGCATCCTGCCCTCTGCAGGCCTGGTCGACCGGACCCTCAGAAAGCCCGGCGACCCACGCGAACCCGAAGACAATATCTCAGGAGTCCATCCATGAAAGGTTCACCCTCGCTGTTGCTGGTTGCGTTGCTGTCCACGCCCTTGCTGGCCCAGGCCGCCGAACCCGAGCAGTGTCAGACGGTACGTTTCTCCGACGTCGGCTGGACCGACATCACAGTCACGACCGCGACCACCAGCGTTGTGCTCGAAGCCCTGGGTTACAAAACCCACACCACCATGATCTCGGTACCCGTGACCTACAAGTCGCTGGCCACCGGCAAGGACCTGGACGTGTTTCTCGGCAACTGGATGCCGACCATGGAGAACGACATCAAGCAGTACCGCGACGCTGGCACCGTGGAAACGGTGCGCGCCAACCTGGAAAACGCCAAGTACACCTTGGCCGTGCCTCAGGCGCTGTACGACAAGGGCCTGAAAGATTTCGCCGACATTCCCAAGTTCAAGAAGGAACTGGACGGCAAGATCTACGGCATCGAGCCCGGCAACGATGGCAACCGCACCATCCAGAGCATGATCGACAAGAACGCCTTTGGCCTGAAGGACGCCGGTTTCAAGATTGTGCAATCGAGCGAGGCCGGCATGCTGTCGCAGGTCGACCGCGCGCAAAAACGCGGCGAGGCCCTGGTGTTCCTGGGCTGGGAACCGCACCCGATGAACACCCGCTTCAAGATGCAGTACCTGACCGGCGGGGACGATTTCTTCGGGCCCGATTTCGGCAAAGCGACCGTATTGACCAATACCCGCAAGGGCTACGCGCAGGAATGCAGCAACGTTGGCCAACTGCTCAAGAACCTGTCGTTCGAGCTCAAGGATGAAAGCACCATGATGGGCTATGTCCTGGACGACAAGATGAAACCCGAAGCAGCCGCCAAGAAGTGGCTTAAAGACAACCCCGGCAAGCTGGACACCTGGCTTGCCGGCGTTACCACTGTTGATGGCAAACCCGGCCTTGAGGCGGCCAAGGCCAAGCTGGCGCAATAACGCAGCACGCAATAGCGCTACCTCGGGGCAGGACCGTGCCTGCCCCGGGTTGATTTCAATCTATGCAGGTGGAAGCTCGCTATCATGCTTATCGATCAGAAAATACCCCTGGGCCAGTACATCGCGTCGTTCGTCGAGTGGCTGACCCAGAACGGCGCAAATTACTTCGACGCCATCGCGCAAGGCCTGGAATTCATGATCCATGGGGTCACCAGTGCCCTGACCTGGTTCAACCCGTTCGTCCTCATCGCCCTGTTCGCCGGCCTGGCACACCTGATCCAGCGCAAGTGGGGGCTGACCGCGTTCGTTGCCCTGTCATTCCTGCTGATCTTCAACCTGGGTTACTGGCAGGAAACCATGGAAACCCTGGCGCAGGTGACCTTCGCCACGGTGGTGTGCGTGGTGATTGGCGTGCCCCTGGGCATCCTGGCTGCGCACAAACCAATGTTCTATACCGCCATGCGCCCGGTACTCGACCTGATGCAGACGGTGCCCACCTTCGTCTACCTGATCCCTACCCTGACCCTGTTCGGCCTGGGTGTGGTACCGGGGCTGATCTCTACCGTGGTCTTCGCCATTGCGGCACCAATCCGCCTCACCTACCTGGGCATCTGCGACGTCCCGCAAGAGCTGATGGACGCTGGCAAGGCCTTTGGCTGCTCGCGTCGCCAATTGCTTACCCGTATCGAACTGCCGCATGCGATGCCCAGCATCGCCGCCGGCGTCACCCAGTGCATCATGCTGTCGCTGTCGATGGTGGTGATCGCCGCCCTGGTGGGCGCTGACGGCCTGGGCAAACCTGTGGTCAACGCACTGAACACCGCCGATATCTCCCTGGGCTTCGAAGCGGGCCTGGCGATCGTGCTGCTGGCAATCATGCTCGACCGTATCTGCAAGCAACCGGAACTGCCGGTAAGGGGTGAGGCATGAGCATCATTCGTTTCGAAGACGTCGACGTCATTTTCTCCAATAAGCCGCGCGAGGCGCTGTCGCTGCTGGATCAGGGCAAGACCCGCGAACAGATCCTCAAGCAGACCGGCCTGGTGGTCGGCGTCGAAAAGGCTAACCTTGATATCAACAAGGGTGAGATCTGCGTGCTGATGGGCTTGTCCGGCTCGGGCAAATCGAGCCTGCTGCGCTGCATCAACGGCCTGAACACCGTCAGCCGCGGCAAGCTGTTTGTCGAGCACGAAGGCAAGCACATCGACATTGCCCACTGCAGCCCGGCCGAACTGAAAATGATGCGCACCAAGCGCATTGCCATGGTGTTCCAGAAGTTTGCCCTGATGCCCTGGCTGACGGTGCGCGAGAACATCAGCTTTGGCCTGGAAATGCAGGGCCGCCCTGAAAAGGAACGGCGCAAGCTGGTGGACGAGAAGCTTGAGCTGGTGGGCCTGACCCAGTGGCGCAACAAGAAGCCGGACGAGCTGTCTGGCGGCATGCAGCAGCGCGTGGGCCTGGCCCGGGCGCTGGCGATGGATGCCGACATCCTGCTGATGGACGAACCGTTCTCGGCCCTCGACCCGCTGATCCGCCAAGGCCTGCAAGACGAGCTGCTGGGCCTGCAGGCCAAGCTGAGCAAGACCATCGTGTTCGTCAGCCACGACCTGGACGAGGCACTGAAGCTGGGTACCCGCATTGCGATCATGAAGGACGGGCGGATCATCCAGTACAGCAAGCCGGAGGAGATCGTGCTCAACCCGGCCGACGAGTATGTGCGTACCTTCGTCGCCCACACCAACCCGCTGAACGTGCTGTGCGGCCGCAGCCTGATGCGCAGCCTGGACAACTGCAAGCGAGTCAATGGCTCGGTGTGCCTGGACCCGGGTATCGATTCGTGGCTGGACCTGGGCGAAGGTGGCGCGCTCAAGCGTGCACGCCAGGGCCAGAACGGGCTGGACATGCAGAACTGGGCACCGGGGCAGGATGTGGAGCTGCTGGAGCGCAGGCCGACCGTGGTGCACGCCGACATCGGCATGCGCGAGGCGCTGCAGATTCGTTATCAGACCGGCAACAAGCTGGTGTTGCAGGATAACAACAGGGTGGTGGGGATTCTTGGGGATACCGAGCTTTATCACGCGTTGCTCGGCAAGAACCACGGGTGATGCCCCCGGGCCCGCTTTGCGGGCCATTCGCAGCACAAGGCTGCTCCTACAGGGGAATGCGTATCCCTGTAGGAGCAGCCTTGTGCTGCGAATGGAGGGCAAAGCCCTCCCGGCAATCTGTCAGCGAACGACGATGCCGCGCGAAGCCATGTAGGCCTTGGCCTCCGGCACCGTGTACTCGCCAAAGTGGAAGATACTGGCCGCCAGCACCGCGCTGGCATGCCCTTCCAGAATGCCGTCAGCCAGGTGCTGCAGGTTACCCACACCCCCCGAGGCAATCACCGGAATGCCCAGCGCATCACTGATCGCGCGGGTAACACCCAGGTCGAAGCCGTTCTTCATGCCGTCCTGGTCCATGCTGGTCAGCAGGATCTCGCCAGCGCCCAGGCCTTCCATCTTCTTTGCCCACTCGACTGCATCCAGCCCGGTCGGCTTGCGCCCGCCGTGGGTGAAGATTTCCCAGCGTGGCGTTTCACCTGGCCCGGACACCTTCTTGGCATCGATGGCGACAACGATGCACTGCGAACCGAAACGGTCCGCCGCCTCGCCCACAAACTCCGGGTTGAACACCGCAGCCGTGTTGATCGAAACCTTGTCGGCACCGGCGTTGAGCAGGTTGCGGATGTCCTGCACGGTGCGCACGCCACCGCCCACGGTCAGCGGGATGAACACCTGGCTGGCCATGCGCTCGACGGTATGCAGGGTGGTGTCGCGGCCATCGACGCTGGCGGTGATGTCGAGGAAGGTGATTTCGTCGGCACCCTGCTCGTTGTAGCGACGGGCGATTTCCACCGGGTCGCCGGCATCACGGATGTTCTCGAACTTGACGCCCTTGACCACCCGGCCGTTGTCCACGTCCAGGCAAGGGATGATGCGCTTGGCCAGTGCCATGGTTCAGTCCTCAGCCTTGGTAGTTGTCGCAGAAGGCCTGGGCCTCGGCGACATCGAGTGTGCCTTCGTAGATGGCACGGCCGGTGATGGCGCCAATGATGCCAGGGGCCTTGGCGTCCAGCAGGGCCTTGATGTCGCCCAGGTTGTGGATGCCGCCCGAGGCGATCACCGGAATGCGGGTGGCTTCAGCCAGTGCCTTGGTGAAAGGCACGTTGCAGCCTTGCATCATGCCGTCCTTGGCGATGTCGGTGTAGACGATCGCCGAGACGCCATCGGCCTCGAAACGCTTGGCCAGGTCGATGACCTGCACGGTGCTCACTTCGGCCCAGCCGTCGGTGGCGACGAAGCCGTCCTTGGCATCCAGGCCAACGATGACCTTGCCGGGGAAGGCCTTGCACGCTTCGGCGACGAACTCTGGCTGCTTCACCGCCTTGGTGCCGATGATCACGTAGCTGACGCCAGCCTTGACGTAATGCTCGATGGTTTCCAGCGAACGGATGCCACCGCCGATCTGGATCGGCAGGGTCGGGTAGCGCTTGGCAATGGCGGTAACCACTTCACCGTTGACCGGCTGGCCTTCGAAGGCGCCGTTGAGGTCGACCAGGTGCAGGCGGCGGCAGCCACCCTCGACCCACTTGGCGGCCATGCTCACCGGGTCGTCGGAAAATACCGTGGAGTCTTCCATGCGGCCCTGGCGCAGGCGCACGCAAGCACCGTCCTTCAGATCGATAGCGGGGATAATCAGCATCTTGGGAACCTGTCTGTTCTTAGGGTTTCAGGGCTTTTCGAGCGCCCACAGATCGCTTTCGATGCTCTCGAACCGCTCCTTGAGGTGCAGCTGAACATCGGCAATCGCCCTGTTGTAGTAAAGGGGTGCAATTTCTTTGCTGAACAGCTCAAGCACCTCGGCCACCTCGAACGACCCCAGCTCCAGCTCGAAACGGTCTTCGAGGAAGCGCTTGAGCGTGTCGAGCGCATCGCGCTCCTGCTCGGGGGCCAGCGTGATGACCGGGGCCTTGGCTTTCGACCTGCTCATTTACCAGCGCCCGTCCCAGGCGACGAAGTTCTGCAGCAACTGCAGGCCATGGGTATGGCTCTTCTCCGGGTGGAACTGCACGGCAAAGCGCGAGCCGTCCGCCAGCGCAGCGGCAAAATCGACGCCGTAGTGGCCGCGGCCGACTACCTGGCCCGGCTTGCCGGCATTGATGTAATAGCTGTGCACGAAGTAGAAACGCGCCTGGTCGGGGATGTCGTGCCACAGTGGGTGGTGGATGGTCTGGCTGACTTCGTTCCAGCCCATGTGCGGCACCTTCAGGTGCTCACCGTCTTCTTGCAGACCTTTGCCGAAGAAACGCACCTGGCCCGGGAACATGCCGATGCAGTCGACACCGGCGTTTTCCTCGCTGTGTTCAAGCAGCGCCTGCATGCCCACGCAAATACCGAGGAACGGGCGGTCCTGGCTGACTTCGCGCACCAGGCTGTCGAAGCCCAGGCGGCGGATTTCGGCCATGCAATCGCGGATCGCACCTACGCCCGGAAATACCACGCGGTCGGCTTCACGAATGACTGCGGCATCGCTGGTGACCAGCACTTTACCGGCACCAACGTGCTCAAGCGCCTTGGCCACCGAGTGCAGGTTGCCCATGCCATAGTCGATTACGGCTACCGTCTGCATTTACAGGCACCCTTTGGTCGACGGCATCTGCCCGGCCATGCGCTCGTCGAGGGTGACAGCCATGCGCAGCGCGCGGCCGAATGCCTTGAACACGGTTTCGATCTGGTGGTGGGTGTTGTGGCCACGCAGGTTGTCGATGTGCAGGGTTACCAGCGCGTGGTTGACGAAGCCCTGGAAGAATTCCTGGAACAGGTCGACATCGAAGCCGCCAACACTGGCACGGGTATACGGCACATGCATCTGCAGGCCAGGGCGACCGGAGAAGTCGATGACCACACGCGACAGCGCTTCATCCAGCGGCACGTAGGCGTGGCCGTAGCGGAAGATACCTTTCTTGTCACCGATGGCCTGGGCGAAAGCCATACCCAGGGTAATACCGACGTCCTCGACGGTATGGTGATCGTCGATATGCGTGTCACCCTTGCACTCGATATCCAGATCGATCAGGCCATGGCGGGCGATCTGGTCCAGCATGTGTTCAAGAAAAGGCACGCCGATATCGAATCGGGCCTTGCCACTGCCATCGAGGTTGATCGAGCACTTGACCTGGGTTTCCAGGGTATTGCGCTCGACGGAAGCCTTACGTTCGACCATCACCAGCTCCGCAAAATCATTGGGCGAAAAGGGCTCCATTATAGGCCCAGAACGTGCCAGCTTGAAACGCGGATGACATATGGCAAAGCGAGGAATTACGGGGGCTGGATGCTGCTACAGGTCTATACAACTGCGTAATGGGGGCTGCTTTGCGCCCCCATGCAGTTACATCAATGGAACAGGACAGCAGTCTTCTGCAGTGTCACCCACACACCCCAGGCCAGCGGCACGACCACCACCGCCCAGGCCAGCAGCACCAACGGCAGGCTCCCCGGCGCCGCCTTCCACTCCAGCGACCGCGCCCCATCGGCACCCTTGTCATGGCTCAGCGCGCGCTCGGCCGCCAGTTCGGCATCGCTCATGAAGTGCTTGTCGGCCACCGGGCGCACCAGCATGTTGCAGATAAAGCCCAGCACCAGCAGGCCGGCGAGGATATACAAGGTCATGTCGTAAGACGCTGCGCGCTCTACACCCGCTGCCAGCTGAGACTCGCGCAGGTAAGTGATCAACACCGGCCCCAGCACGCCCGCCGCAGCCCAGGCAGTCAGCAGGCGACCATGAATGGCGCCGACCATCTGCGTGCCGAACAGGTCAGCCAGGTACGCCGGCACGGTCGCGAAACCGCCGCCATACATCGACAGGATGATGCAGAACGCGGCCACGAACAGCGCCACGTTACCCAGGTGCCCCATGTTCGGCACCAGGCTGTAAAGGCCGACGCCCAAGGCGAAGAAGGCAAAGTAGGTGTTCTTGCGGCCGATGTAGTCGGAGAACGACGCCCAGAAGAACCGCCCGCCGATATTGAACAGGCTCAGCAGGCCAGTGAAGCCGGCGGCGATCGCGGCAATCTGTGCCAACTGGGCCGCATTCAGCTGGCTGAAGGTCAGTTCGTTGCCCAGCAATTTGCCGGCGAACACTTCCTGCAGCAGGGGCGACGCCATGCCGAGAATACCGATACCCGCCGACACGTTCAGGCACAGCACCAGCCAGATCAGCGCGAACTGAGGGGTTTTCCACGCCACACTGACATGTACATGGCGGTCGGTGACCATGGTGTTACCGGCTTTTTTCGCCGGGGCGCTCCAGCCTTCGGGCTTCCAGCCGGTCGGCGGCACTCGGTAAGCCAGCGCACCGGCAGTCATGAACACGAAGTAGATCGCCGCCATGGCGACGAAGCTCTGCCATACGCCCACTTCGTGTTCATTGCCAAAATGCCCCATCAGCGCAGTGGCCAGCGGTGCACCCACCATGGCCCCGCCACCGAAGCCCATGATCGCCATGCCGGTGGCCATACCGCGTTTGTCCGGGAACCACTTGATCAGCGTGGACACAGGGGAGATATAGCCCAGGCCCAGGCCGATACCGCCGATCACGCCGGAGCCCAGCCACATCAGCCACAGTTGGTGGGTTTTTACGCCAATGGCCGAGATCAGCATGCCGCCACACCAGCACAGTGCCGACACCAGGCCCGCCTTACGCGGCCCGGCGTGCTCCAGCCAACCACCCAGTACTGCCGCGGAGCAGCCGAGGAAGACGAAGAACAGGGTGTAGATCCAGCTCAGCATCGAGATCGGCCAGTCGCATTCGGCGCTGAACAGACGGGCAATGAAGCCCATGTCTGGCGCACAGGCGACGGGCGCGGTGATGCCGAGGGCTTGCGACAACGGCAGCCAGAACACCGAAAAACCGTAGGCCATGCCGATGCACAGGTGGATGGCCAGGGCGGCTGGCGGGACCAGCCAGCGGTTGAAGCCCGGGCGGGCGATGATGCGCTCCTTCGACAGGAAGCCTGGCGCACTGGCCGAGGCCCCCGCCGCGACGGTACTGGTCATGGATCTGATCCTTCTTATAGGGTGGGTGCTCGCAAAGCGGCGCAAGATTAGCAGAGCCAAGTGACGTGAAAGCAATCTGATATCGTGATTTTTCGCGTTGCTGAAACGGTCCTCTCTCCTGTGCCGGCCTCTTAGCGGGCTCGCCCGCTCCCACAGGATTTTCAACACCCTTCAGGCCTGTGCAGTACCTGTGGGAGCGGGCATGCCCGCGAAGAGGCCGGCACAGGCAAACATTTGCCCACCGAAAGCCGTACCATCTGCTTCAACCGTAGGAAATGCCCTGTATCTCTAGTCGAATAAGCAGGGACAACCCCCGCGGCGTTATACTCTGTCGCCTGAATTCACTAACGGACTACAAGGACTCGCCCATGAAAGCGTTCGGCAAAATCCTGGGGCTGGGGCTTCTCGGGTTGCTGCTGATCATCGTGGCGCTGGGCTTCGCCCTGACCCACCTCTTTGATCCCAACGACTACAAAGACGAGATTCGCCAGTTGGCACGGGACAAGGCTCACGTCGAGTTGAGCCTCAACGGCGACATCGGCTGGAGCCTGCTCCCGTGGCTGGGCCTGGAGTTGCACGAGGCAAGCATCGCCACCTTGGCCAAACCCAAGGAGCCGTTCGCCGACCTGCAAATGCTCGGCCTGTCCGTGCGTGTGCTGCCGCTGCTGCGCCGCGAGGTGCAGATGAGCGACGTGCGCGTCGAAGGCCTTAACCTGACCCTGGCCCGCGACGAGCTGGGCCATGGCAACTGGGAAGACATCGGCAAGCCGCTGCCCGTACAGAACGGTGCAAGCGCCGATGCACCCGCACAGGCACCTGCTGAGCAGAAGCCTGCTACCGCCGACAGCAACGACCGCGCCATCAAGCTGGACATCGACAGCCTGACCGTGAACAACGCACGCCTGCAGTACACCGATGCCAAGACCGGCCACAGCTACAGCGCCGAGAGCATCCAGCTGAGCACGGGGCCGGTCCACGAAGGCGCCAACATTCCGCTCAAGGCCAGTGCCTTCATCAGCGCCAGCGAGCCGAATATCAAGGCCCGCACCGAACTGGCCGGCGAGCTGCGTTTTGACCGCAAGCTCAAGCGCTACAACTTCGAAGACATGCGCCTGTCGGGCGAAACCTCGGGTGAGCCAACCGGCGGCAAGACCGTGACCTTCGCCGCCCAGGGCCAGCTGCTGGTCGACCTGGCAGCCAATGTCGCCTCGTGGAACGGCCTGAAAGTCTCGGCCAACCAGCTGCGCGCCCTGGGCGAGCTGAATGTGCGCGACCTGGACAAGGCACCACAGCTGAGCGGTGGCCTGTCCATCGCCCAGTTCAACCTGCGCACCTTCCTCGACAGCATCGGCCGCTCGCTGCCGGCCACCAACGACCCGGCAGCCTTCGCCAAGCTGGAGCTGGTGACCCGTCTGCAGGGCACGGCAAACAGCCTGGCCCTGGAAGACCTGGCCGTGAAGCTGGACGACAGTACCTTCAGTGGCCGTGTGGCCGTGGAAGACTTCGCCAAGCAGGCCCTGCGCCTGCAACTGAAGGGCGATACCTTCGACGCTGACCGCTACCTGCCAGCCAAGAGCGAAGAGGCCAAGGGCGCCACTGCCGCGCGCCAGGCCGAGGTCAAGCAGCAAGAAGCCAGCGCCGTGGCCGGTGCCGGCACCACACCACTGCCCAACGCCCCGACCCAGGTGGCCTGGAGCGACGACAAACTGCTGCCGGTCGACCGCCTGCGCGCCCTCGACCTGCAAGCAGACCTGGCCTTTGGCTCGCTGACCGTGGACAAGCTGCCGATCGAAGACGCCCAGCTCAAGGCCATTGGCCAAGGCGGCCTGCTGACCCTGCAAACCCTGCGCGGCGAGCTGTACAACGGCACCTTCGAAGCCAAGGGCACGGTCGACGTGCGCCCTGCCGTACCGCAACTGGGTGTGAACACCAACATCCAGCGGGTGCCGGTAGAGCACTTCATCAAGACCGAAGGCAAGGACCAGGTACCACCCGTCAAAGGCCTGCTGACACTGACCAGCGACCTGACCGCCAGCGGCAACAGCCAGAAAGCCCTGGTCGACACCCTGAACGGCAGCGCCAACTTCACCATCAATGATGGCGTGCTGGTCAATGCCAACCTGGAACAGCAGCTGTGCCAGGCCATCGCCACCCTCAACCGCAAGACCCTGAGCGGCGAGCCACGTGGCAAGGACACCCCGTTCCAGGAACTGCGCGGCAGCCTGGTGGTGCGAAATGGCGTTGCCAGCAACCCGGACCTCAAAGCGCGCATCCCGGGCCTGACCGTCAACGGCCATGGCGACCTCGACCTGCGCGTGCTGGGCATGGACTACAACGTTGGCGTGATTGTCGAAGGCGACCAGCGCGCCATGCCGGACCCGGCCTGCCAGGTCAACGAACGCTACGTGGGCGTTGAAGTGCCGCTGCGCTGCCGTGGCCCGCTGGAGCTGGGCGCCAAGGCCTGCCGCCTGGACCAGGGCGGCATGGGCAAAGTTGCCGCCAAGCTGGCCGGCAACCGTCTGAAAGACAAGATTGATGAAAAGCTCGAAGAGAAACTCGGAGACAAAGTGAGCCCGGAAGTAAAAGACGCACTCAAGGGGCTGTTCAAGCGATGAGCCCCGAGCAGTTCTCCAGCGCTGTGCTGGACTGGTACGACGAGCACGGCCGGCACGACCTGCCCTGGCAACAGGGCATCACCCCGTACCGGGTGTGGGTGTCGGAAATCATGTTGCAGCAGACCCAGGTCAGCACCGTGCTCAACTACTTCGACCGGTTCATGCAGGCCCTGCCGACCGTGCAAGCCTTGGCCGAAGCGCCGGAGGACGAAGTGCTGCACCTGTGGACGGGGCTGGGCTACTACACCCGCGCACGCAACCTGCAAAAGGCGGCAAAAATCGTCGTCGCGCAACATGGCGGCGAGTTCCCGCGCAGTGTCGAGCAGCTCACCGAGCTGCCCGGCATCGGCCGCTCCACCGCCGGCGCCATCGCCAGCATCAGCATGGGCATACGCGCGCCGATCCTGGACGGTAACGTCAAGCGCGTGCTGGCCCGCTACACCGCCCAGGCCGGCTACCCTGGCGAGCCCAAGGTGGCCAACCAGCTGTGGGCCACGGCCGAGCGTTTTACCCCGCTGCAGCGCGCCAACCATTACAGCCAGGCCATGATGGACATGGGTGCCACGCTGTGCACCCGCAGCAAGCCCAGTTGCCTGATCTGCCCGTTGCAGCGCGGCTGCGAGGCGCACCTGCACGGTGAAGAAACCCGCTACCCGGAGCCCAAGCCGCGCAAGGCGTTGCCACAACGGCGCACGCTGATGCCACTGCTGGCCAACCACGAAGGCGCCATCCTGCTCTATCGCCGCCCCTCCAGCGGCCTTTGGGGTGGCTTGTGGAGCCTGCCGGAGCTGGACGACCTCGCACAGCTCGACGACCTGGCCTATCAGCACGGCTTGCGCCTGGCAGGCAGCCGGGCCATGGCAGGCCTGACCCATACCTTCAGCCATTTCCAGCTGGCCATCGAGCCTTGGCTGGTGCGCGTCGACTTGGTCGGCGAGCACGTGGCCGAGGCCGACTGGCTCTGGTATAACCTCGCCACCCCGCCGCGCCTGGGCCTCGCCGCCCCGGTCAAAAAGCTGCTTGAACGCGCAGCCGACGAACTGATTGCAGGAGACGCCCGATGACCCGCACCGTGATGTGCCGCAAGTACAAAGAAGAACTGCCAGGCCTGGAGCGCCCGCCCTACCCCGGCGCCAAGGGCCAGGACATCTTCGAACACATCTCGCAGAAAGCCTGGGCAGACTGGCAGAAGCACCAGACCATGCTGATCAACGAAAAACGCCTGAACATGATGAATGCCGAGGACCGCAAATTCCTCCAGGCAGAGATGGACAAGTTTTTCGCCGGCGAAGAATACGCCCAGGCGGAAGGCTACGTTCCACCGGCCGAATGACCCCAAAAATCGTAAGCGACGGAATTAATTTAAAATTTTTTCAAAAAGTCGTTGACGAGCGGTCCGGAAATCTATTTAATTCACCTCGTCGCCCAGATAGCTCAGTCGGTAGAGCAGAGGATTGAAAATCCTCGTGTCGGCGGTTCGACTCCGTCTCTGGGCACCACCTTCAGCTTCTGGTGGTTGCAAAGTTACCCGAAGCGACAACAAGAAACCCGCCTAGTGCGGGTTTTTTGTTGTCTGTGATTTGTGCTGTGGATTCGGCAGCTATCCCACCTGCTGCCAAACCCGAACAAGGCTTTACCCGGTAGAGCGTGGCAACACCTCGGCATGCAGCCTCACCCCAAGCGCTGCCATCACTTTCATGATGGTCGCCAGGCTCGGGTTACCTTCAGCGGACAGCGCCTTGTACAACCCTTCCCGCGTCAGCCCGGTATCACGTGCCAGTTGGGCCATGCCACGCGCGCGAGCGATATCACCCAATGCAGCAGCGAGCAGCGCCGGGTCGTTTTCTTCAAGACAGGCTTCAAGGTACAAGGCCATGTCCTCTTCTGTCTTCAAATGGTCCACAGCGTCCCATTTGGTCAGTTTGATAGTTGTCATGGTGGCCTCCTAGAGGTCGCGAGCCAGCTTGATAGCAGATTTTATATCTCTGGCCTGGCTAGCTTTGTCGCCACCCGCCAGGAGGATGATCACTTCATAACCCCGCTGAACGAAATACACCCGATAGCCCGGGCCATAGTCGATCCGAAGCTCGGACACTCCCTCAGCAACCGGCTTACAGTCCCCCATCACGCCAAGCTCCACTCGACGCAACCGGACATTAATGCGAGCTTTCGCACGCGGATCCCGCAAAGCAGCGAACCACCTTCGGTACGTTTCGGATTGTATTAATGTACGCATGGGAAAAATGTAAACCGCAGTTCACACTACAGCCAATTTGTAGCTGTTTCAAACTGTTTGTCAGCACGCCATTGACCAGCATCAAATGGCCACCGCTCGCCACACCATAAGGTACTGAATGGACATCCGTATCGACTAGCAAGGACCTCCATGAGCGAAGAATCACCCCTCCTGCTCCCCGCCCCCAGCGAACCCGCCATCACTCCAGTCCGCACGCGCCGCCCACGCCAGCGCAAGCCGGAACCGGCGATCACCCGTATCAGCCAGCAACCCGCTGCACTGGAAGTTGCCACCGCCCCGAAGGGCAGCAACGAAGACAGCACCTCGGCCCACCTGCCGGCCAGCTACCCCTACCGCACCCGCCTGCGACGCCAGGACTACGAAAAGGCCAAGCACGCGCTGCAGATCGAGCTGTTGAAGGTACAAAGCTGGGTGAAGGAAACCGGCCAGCGTGTGGTGATCCTGTTCGAGGGGCGCGATGCCGCAGGCAAGGGCGGCACCATCAAGCGCTTCATGGAGCACCTCAACCCACGTGGCGCACGCATCGTCGCACTGGAGAAGCCTTCCGAGCAGGAACAGGGCCAGTGGTATTTCCAGCGCTACATCCAGCACCTGCCCACAGCAGGTGAAATGGTGTTCTTCGACCGCTCCTGGTACAACCGCGCGGGCGTCGAGAAGGTGATGGATTTCTGCACACCGCTGCAGTACCTGGAGTTCATGCGCCAGACACCGGACCTGGAGCGCATGCTGTGCAACAGCGGCATCCTGCTGTTCAAGTACTGGTTTTCGGTGAACCGCGAAGAGCAACTGCGGCGCTTCATTTCACGCCGGGACGACCCGCTCAAACACTGGAAGCTGTCGCCCATCGACATCAAGTCGCTGGACAAGTGGGAAGACTACACCGCGGCCAAGGAAGCGATGTTCTTCCACACCGACACCGCCGATGCGCCGTGGACGGTGATCAAGTCCGATGACAAGAAGCGCGCACGGATCAACTGCATCCGCCACTTCCTGCATTCACTGGACTACCCAGGCAAGGACCACAGCGTGGCCCACGCCCCGGATGCGCTGCTGGTCGGCAAGGCCGCTCGCGGCTTCGAGGAAGACGAGCTGGTCGCCCAACCAGCCTGAAGGGCCTAGAAGTTGGCCATGGCACTGCAATAATCAGCTTTGCGCCGGGCCACGTCCTCGGCCTTGTCCAGGCGCTTGAGCGTGCCGCCGCAAGCGCTATAGCCGTGCACCACCAGCTCATAGTCGGCGCCTTTTTGCGGCACAAACGAGAACATGCCCAGGCAGTTCTGCACCGTGTCATAGCCGGCCGAGCGGCCCCCATCGAGAAAATGCAGGGTAAACGGCTTACCGGCAGGCACCAGCACTTCGCTGACTGCGTCACCCGCCTGGGCAGATACACTGGCCGGCATGCCCAAGGTTTCGCCATTGCGGTCGGCGAAGCCTTTGGTGGGTACTGCAATCACTCCGGCACCGGGGCTGTACCAGTCCACACAATCCTTCTCCGGTACCGCACGTACCATACCGTCGGCGATTACCCGCAGGCGTGCGGTGTCACCGCCAATGGGCGAGCCGTAGGGGGTATTGAAAGATTTGACTGCGGCAATGTTGCCGCAGCCGGCAAGAGCGGCGGCCAGCAGGCCGAGCATGACGGGTGCTTTCATCCGTGAATGTCCTTTGCGCGAATGCCGAATGTCCGGCAGCCTGACTCAGACCCGCCAATGCCGCTTGGGTTTCACTGCCATCTGCGATTCAATACGCACTTTTCCAGCACCACCCAAGGACTCAAGCCCCCATGGCCACCCCTACCAAGCAACAGAAACGCGCCAAGCGCGCCGCCAGCAAGGCCAAGCAGAACCGCATGGTGCGCAGCGGCCAGGCGGTCAAGCCCAGTGCCGGCGACAGCGCCAGCGTCGAGCAGGTGTTCAACAAGGCGATGGAGTCGGGCAGCTACGACGCGATGTTCGAGAAGATGAAGGAAGCCCAGGCAGGCGGCCTGGTGCCGATGATCTCGGTATTCCTGGTGGACCCGCTGCTGGCCCTGGTGCTCAAGGGGCACAAGGAAGAGCACGCTACCGACTACATCGTGCTGGTGTTCAACGCCTACCGCAAATGGCTGGACGGCGCTGACGAAGAGGCCACCATGGCCTGGCTGGAAAGCGATGAGTTCCAGGATGCCTACATCGCCGCATCCGAACTGGTGGCCAAGCAGCAGCAACAGCAGAAGCAGTTTGGCTGACAGGGCCATTTAACCTGCAAGGGCCCTATCGCCGGCAAGCCAGCTCCCGCAGGTTCATGACAGGCCTGAGTGCAGCAACATTCCTGTGGGAGCTGGCTTGCCGGCGATAGGGCCGGTGCAGGCTACAAAAAAAGGCCGCACCCTTCACAGGGCGCGGCCTTTTCATTTCAGCCAGCGCGGATCAGTTATCCAGCGCCACCCGCCCGGCAGCTTCGCGCTTGCGGTGCACCAGCAAGCCAGCCGCTACTACACCAATGCTCAGCAACGCAGTCGCGATGATCTCCGCACGGTGATCCTCACGCAGCGCCATTACCACAAGAATGGCAACGATAAAGGCAATGGTCGCCCAGGTCAGGCCCGGGAACAGCCACATCTTGAAGGCAATCTTCTCGCCACTGGCTTCACGCTTGGCACGCATGCGCAGCTGCGAAATGGCAATCACCAGGTACACCAGCAGCGCAATGGCACCAGAACTTGCCAGCAGGAATTCGAACACCTGGGCCGGGGCCACGAAGTTGGCGAACACGCAGAGGAATGCCGCTGCAGTGGACAGCAATACCGCCACGTACGGGGTCGCCGCCTTGGTGGTGCGCTGGGCAATGGCCGGGGCGTCGCCACGCTTGCTCAGCGAGAACAGCATGCGCGAAGAGGTGTACAGCGCCGAGTTCAGGCAGCTGGTCACGGCAATCAGCACGACGATGTCGACAATCAGCTTGGCATTCGGCACGCCGATACGGCTCAGCACGGTCTGGTAGGAACCGGTTTCGGCCAGGGCCGGGTCGTTCCACGGCACCAGGGCAACGACCAGGAAGATCGACACCAGGTAGAACAGGCAGATACGCCAGATGACCGAGTTGGTGGCGCGGCTGATCTGCTTGCCCGGGTCCTTCGACTCGGCAGCGGCGATGGTGACAATTTCGGTACCCATGAACGAGAACATAGTGGTCAGCATGGCTGCCAGCACTGCGCCCAGGCCGTTAGGCATGAAGCCTTGGGTGTCGAACAGGTGGCTGGCACCGCTCACCTGGCTGCTCGGCACAAAGCCGAACAAGGCCGCACAGCCCACGGCGATGAAGCCGACGATCGCCAGCACCTTGAGCAGGGCGAACCAGAACTCGAACTCACCGTAGTTCTTCACGCTGCACAGGTTGGTCAGGGTAAGCGCCAGGGTAATGATGAGGGAGAAGGCCCACAGGTCAACTGCAGGGAACCAGGCATGCAGAATGGCCGCGGCGGCGTTGGCTTCCAGCGGAATCACCAGCACCCAGAACCACCAGTACAGCCAGCCAATGGTAAAACCGGCCCAACGCCCAATGGCGCGGTCGGCATAGGTTGAGAACGAACCGGTGTCTGGCGAGGCGACCGCCATTTCACCCAGCATGCGCATCACCAGCACGACCAGCGTACCGGCAGCGGCGTAAGCCAGCAGCACGGCCGGGCCGGCAGCTGCGATGGCGTGGCCGGAGCCTACGAACAGGCCGGCACCGATGACGCCAGCGATGGACAGCATGGTCACATGCCGTTGTTTGAGCCCCTGAGCGAGGTCATTGGAATTGTTACCGCTCATTAAAACTACCTTTGTAAGGAGTGGACCACTCCGACTGCGGAAACGGAGCGCGCCAGGGGTTGATCTAGGCGTCGCTGCAATCGGCGGTTTCCTACTGGCAATAAGCGCGCCACCAGCTGAATGCATTCGTCAGAAATTTCTGCGGGCCTTTTAGGACGCGGTTTGGAGGGCTTTCGGCCAGACCTTGACCGAAAGGACGCCAAATCGTCGGATTACTGAAATACCCACTTACAAACGCACCAAAGGTGCTCCCCGGTAACACCTGTGCACCACCGCAATGCCAAAAAGTGCAACCTTGAGGTACAACCTTTTAGCCTGCGTGCGTATTCGCGGGTAACCCCGCTCACACTGGACTGGCCTGACCTAAAGGTCTGGTTTACCCCTCGAATGGGCCAAAACCGCTTCCATGAGCAGGCTAAAGCTGGCACCATCGCGCCTTTTTTCATCAAGGCTCTGGTGCTGGGCGACACCTTCGCGGACATCTGCGCGACGTTGCGCTGCAGCGATGCGACAAACTGCCCCACCAGTGCCCCGAGTCCCTGGCAACCCTGTTGGCCGCCATAATGCCGCTATGCTAGCTTGGCGCACGCCAGGAAGGCCGCCAATAGCTGGGAACGCACCCGAACACATGAGGACCGCACATGGCTCAGGCCACGCCCGCGCTGGAAATCCGCAATCTGCACAAACGCTACGGCGAGCAGGAAATTCTCAAGGGCATTTCGCTGACCGCACGCGACGGTGACGTGATCTCCATCCTGGGGTCGTCCGGCTCCGGCAAGTCCACCCTGCTGCGTTGCATCAACCTGCTCGAGAACCCGCACCAGGGCGAAATCCTGGTGGCCGGCGAAGCCCTCAAGCTCAAGGCTGCCAAAAACGGCGACCTGGTCGCCGCCGACAACCGCCAGATCAACCGCCTGCGCAGCGAAATCGGCTTTGTCTTCCAGAACTTCAACCTGTGGCCGCACATGTCGATCCTCGACAACATCATCGAGGCGCCACGCCGCGTGCTCGGCCAGAGCAAGGCCGAGGCCATCGAAGCCGCCGAAGCGCTGCTGAACAAGGTTGGCATCTACGACAAGCGCCACAGCTACCCCGCCCAGCTTTCCGGTGGCCAGCAACAGCGTGCCGCCATTGCCCGTACCCTGGCCATGAAGCCTAAAGTCATCCTGTTCGACGAGCCCACTTCGGCCCTCGATCCGGAAATGGTCCAGGAAGTGCTAAACGTTATCCGCGCATTGGCCGAAGAAGGCCGTACCATGCTGTTGGTAACGCACGAGATGAGCTTTGCCCGCCATGTGTCCAGTGAAGTCGTCTTCCTGCACCAGGGCCTGGTCGAAGAGCAGGGATCGCCGCAGCAGGTCTTCGAGAACCCGAACTCGGCGCGTTGCAAGCAATTCATGTCAAGCCACCGCTAACGGAGCAATACATGCACACCTACAAGAAGTTTCTCCTGGCAGCTGCTGCCACGCTGGTGATGTCGGCAAACGCCATGGCCGCAGAAAAACTGCGCATGGGCATCGAAGCCGCCTACCCACCGTTCAACAACAAGGATGCCAGCGGTAACGTGGTTGGCTTCGACAAAGACATTGGCGACGCCCTGTGCGCCAAGATGAAAGTCGAGTGCTCGGTCGTTACCTCCGACTGGGACGGCATCATCCCGGCCCTGAACGCCAAGAAGTTCGACTTCCTGGTGTCGTCGCTGTCGATCACCGACGAACGCAAGCAGGCTGTGGACTTCACCAATCCGTACTACTCCAACAAACTGCAGTTCATCGCAGCGAAGAACGTCGACTTCAAGACCGACAAAGCGTCGCTGAAAGGCAAGGTCATCGGCACCCAGCGCGCCACCTTGGCCGGCACCTACCTTGAAGACAACTACCCGGATGTCGATGTCAAACTTTACGACACCCAGGAAAACGCCTACCTGGACCTGGTGTCCGGCCGCATCGACGGCATCCTGGCCGACAAGTACGTGCAGTACGAGTGGCTGAAGAGCAAAGACGGCTCGAACTTCGAGTTCAAGGGCGAGCCGGTGATGGACAGCGACAAGATCGGCATTGCCGTGCGCAAAGGTGACACCAAGCTGCGCGACGAGCTGAACAAAGCCCTGGCCGAGATCAAGGCCGACGGCACGTACAAGAAAATCAACGACAAGTACTTCCCGTTCAGCATCGAATGACCCGCCCTGACCGGCGCGCCCCCGTGGCGCGCCAGTCCCTAAAATGACCTGCCCATGAATATCGACCTGCACGGATTCGGTCCGGCCATGATGGCCGGCACCCTGATGACCGTAAAACTGGCGCTTTGCGCCTTGCTGCTGGGGCTGGTGCTGGGCCTGCTCGGCGCCCTGGCCAAAACCTCACCGCTCAAGCCGCTGCAATGGCTTGGCGGCTTCTACTCGACCCTGGTTCGCGGCGTGCCCGAACTGCTGTGGGTGCTGCTCATTTATTTCGGCACCGTCGGGCTGATGAACAGCCTCGGCGAAGCCCTGAACATGCCGGGCCTGGAGCTTAGCGCCTTCGCGGCGGGTGTAATCGCCCTGGGCCTGTGCTTTGGCGCCTACGCCACCGAAGTGTTCCGTGGGGCCATCCTGGCGATCCCCAAGGGCCATCGTGAAGCTGGCCTGGCGCTGGGCTTGTCCAAGGGCCGCATCCTTTCGCGGATCATCCTGCCGCAGATGTGGCGCATCGCCCTGCCCGGCCTTGGCAACCTGTTCATGATCCTGATGAAGGACACCGCCCTGGTGTCGGTGATCGGCCTGGAAGAAATCATGCGTCACTCGCAAATTGGCGTGACCGTGACCAAGGAGCCCTTCACCTTCTACATGGTCGCGGCCTGCATCTACCTGGGCCTGACCGTCATTGCCATGACCGGCATGTACTTCATGGAAAAACGCGCCGCTCGCGGCTTTGCGAGGGCTGAATAATGAATTGGGAAGTCATCTTCAAATGGCTGCCACGCCTGGCCGAGGGTGCGGTCCTGACCCTGGAGCTGGTAGCCATTGCCGTGGTTGCCGGTTTGATCCTGGCCATCCCGCTGGGCATCGCCCGCTCCTCGCGCCACTGGTACGTGCGCGCCGTGCCGTTCAGCTACATCTTCTTCTTCCGCGGCACGCCGCTGCTGGTGCAGCTGTTTCTGGTCTACTACGGCCTGGCACAGTTCGATGCGGTGCGTTCCAGCTCGCTGTGGCCGTACCTGCGCGATCCGTTCTGGTGCACGGTGCTGACCATGACCCTGCACACCGCTGCCTACATCGCCGAGATCCTGCGTGGCGCGCTTCAGTCGATCCCCAAAGGTGAGATCGAAGCGGCGCGGGCGCTGGGCATGTCGCGTGGCAAGGCGCTGTTCTACATCATGCTGCCCCGTGCTGCGCGCATCGGCCTGCCGGCGTACAGCAACGAAGTGATCCTGATGCTCAAGGCCAGTGCGCTGGCCAGTACCGTGACCCTGCTGGAACTGACCGGCATGGCCCGTACCATCATTGCCCGCACCTACCTGCCGGTGGAGATCTTCTTTGCCGCAGGCGTGTTCTACCTGGTGATCTCGTTCCTGCTGGTGCAGGGCTTCAAGCTGCTGGAGCGCTGGCTGCGCGTGGATGCCTGCCAGGGTCGTTGAGACCTTACTGGCCATTTCGCGGGTAAACCCGCTCCCACAGGTACATCACAGGCCTTGAAACCTGTGCTAATCCTGTGGGAGCGGGTTCACCCGCGAAGAGGCCCTCAAACCCAACACACTTCTTCCCATGCCCAACCACCTCCACAGCCACCACCTAAGCACCCGCTTCAAGGCCCTCGACCAGTTCCTGATCGAGCACCATCAGCTGTGGAAACCCCGCCCCTTCACCACCCTGCAACTGGCCTGGGAAACCACCCACCCCGAACTCGCCACCCACCTGCGCCAATGTTCCCTGGCAGACGCCGAAGCCGATAGCGCCGCTGACCGCTTGCCCGCGCCCTTCCCGCAACTGGCCGAACAAGCCCAGAAGCTCGCCGCCCTCGGCAGCCTCCCTCAGACCGACCTGCCACCCGCCGCCCACCGCCTGGACGTCGCCGTCCCCGGCCGCAAATGGCAGCAGATCGAAGCCTTCGCCAGCCACCTGGCCTTCCGCGACCCACCCCGCCACTGGCTGGACTGGTGCTCCGGCAAAGGCCACCTCGGCCGTCGCCTGCTGCAACCCGGCCAACAGCTGACCTGCCTGGAGTACGACGCCGAACTGGTCGTCGCCGGCCTGGCCCTGAGCGGCCACCATCACTTGCCAGCACAGCACGTACACCAGGATGTGATGGCCAGCGACAGCGCCCGCCACCTGGGCGGCGACAAAAGTGTGGTAGCCCTGCATGCCTGCGGCGACCTGCATGTGCGCCTGATGCAGCTGGCCAGCCAGCAAGGCTGTCGGCAACTCGCCGTAGCCCCCTGCTGCTACAACCGCATCGCGGCGCCGCAGTACCAAGCGTTATCCACAGCCGCGCAGGCATCAAGCCTGCAGCTGTCGCTGGATGACCTGGGCCTGCCCCTGAGCGAAACCGTCACAGCCGGCGCCCGCGTGCGGCGCCAGCGCGACACCTCGATGGCCCGTCGCCTGGGCTTTGATCTGCTGCAACGCCAGCAGCGCCAGAGCGGCGAGTACCTGCCAACGCCGTCGCTGCCGGTAGCCTGGCTGGAAAAGCCCTTCGAGCAGTACTGTCGCGACCTGGCCGATCTCAAACAAATGCCCTTGACCGGCAACCCGGACTGGGCCGCCCTCGAGCTCGCCGGCTGGCAGCGCCTGGCCGAGGTACGCAACCTGGAGCGCGTACGCAACCTGTTCCGCCGGCCGCTGGAGTTGTGGTTGGTACTCGATCGCGCCCTGTTCCTCGAAGAACAAGGCTACGCCGTTCGCCTAGGCCTGTTTTGCGACTATCCACTGACCCCACGCAACCTGCTTATCCTCGCGGAACGCGACCGTTAGCCGCAGCACAACCTGTGGATAAGTCTGTGAACAAGCTTTTGATTACCTGTTGGATCCAAGCGCTATTTCAAGCGTTTGGCTTATTCCGGGTTGCAGCTCAAGGCCAGTAAAAACAGGCGTTTGCGCAAAGACCAGCGGCGCAGCGATCCGGCATGCCTTTCGCGCAAGTCCCAAATGCCACTTGTGCATAAACATTTCTTGTGGTTGGCGCAAGCGGCTTTTGTGGGAGCAAAAATTTCAGTGCGCCTTACCTTTGGCGATCTCGATATCGTTCATCAGCGCCTTGGCCATGTCGCACAGGTAATCGGCAGCACCCAGGAATTTATGGTCGTCTTCCATATCTCCCTCACGCACCAGGTGCTTGATGTAGCCCATCAGGATCGAGACATGCTCGTAGGCAGCATCCACAGGGACACCGGGCTCCACGCGTAGCAGATTGAGGGATGGGTTACCGGCTGCGAGGAAAGTTTCCACGCCTGCGGTGGTGATTGGCTCATCTTGTTTCATGGCAAATCCTCATTCACGAAAGGAGGCTGCCAAAAATCTTTCTCACGGATTTGAGGCGGCAGCCGTACGCGGGGTGAGAAACCGAGTGAATAAGGAAGCCCGGCCAGACCGAGGTCTGCCCACGTACGGCCACCATGACAGGTAGCGCTTATTCAAAGTCGGGCTCTCACACCCGGTCGCCTGAGCGACCCGAAAACGGTATCTGTGAGCCACTTCCCCGACAACAGCGATACTTCGGCGGCGCGCGTAGGATACTTCCGAACCCTCCAAACCCTGAAGCTTTTGCCCCCATAGTTCAGAATTTCCTTACGCAAATTGCCGCACTTACACCATCCCTGTGGGAGCGGGTTCACCCGCGAAGAGGCCCTATCAGGCAACACAAGGCTAATGCCCCACCGCCGTAACGGTGTATCATCCGCCCCCCAAATCATTAAAAAGTGACGTCGCGCGCTGCCCGCCAGGCTCGCGGCCTTCTGGCGTTGCGCCAGAACCGACAATGGACCAACGGACCTGACCATCGTGACCCGAGCCAAACCCCTCGCCCTGTTGACCCTCGCCCTGGCCCTGACCGGCTGCGCCAGCGGCACCTCGCCGCACCCAAACAGCAACCTGGGCTGGAACCACCCCGGCATGCAACTGGGCGGTGACAACGGCCTGCCCCTGCGCACCGAAAGCCCCTGCCGCAAGCGCGGCTGCGACAACGACAAGTTGTTCTTCAACCCGGGCAAAAGCGAGCCAAGCGTCAACACTATCCACCGCGGCTGGTAGGAAAATTCTCCTTTTAGGCCGGTGACTTAGGTCTTTTTCGAACATTCGCAAGGAAGTGGTTTACAGGCGCCAAACGATCGTTATAATGACGCCCCATTGCCGGTATAGCTCAGATGGTAGAGCAACTGACTTGTAATCAGTAGGTCCCGGGTTCGATTCCTGGTGCCGGCACCATACGCAGTATCAAAAAAGGCTCACCGAAAGGTGGGCCTTTTTTGTTTTAACCCCCGCAGCCCCCAATCCCCTGCCTTACAGATGCCCTGAAGCCACCACGATCGGTGTAGGAGCTGGCTTGCCTGCGATGGGCTGCGCAGCAGCCCCAACCACCCCAAGCAGAAGCAATTTTCTGATCACCAGCCCAGCTCACAAACAGACACACCCTCCAACACAAACGCTTTGACTCGCCAACCAATCCCCACTACGATTTATCGCAAATTTTAGATATTTCTGCCGAGGCAAGCCAATGGCGCTTCAATTCCACGAAAGCCCTTTCCACGCCACCCACGACGCAGAAACCGCCAGCAAAATGGCCTTGAAAATGGACTTGTCCATTTTCATCACTGACTGCATCAAAAAAATGGGCCTCAAACAGCATGATGCCGCAGCCAAGCTGAACGTAACCCAATCCCGCATATCCGAGCTTGCAAACGGCAAGATCGAGAAATTCACCTTGGACGCCATGATGGACATGCTGGACAAGCTCGGCTTTCGCACAACCCTGACCCTGCCCTCGAACGATGCCGGTTCACAGCCCCAGATCGTGATCACCCAAACACCTGGCAGCTAAACCCTGTACCCCATTTTTCTCAGTTCGTGCTTCAACTCCTTCATCCGCTCTTCAGCGACCTGCATCGCGTGCCGGTCGGACCTGTTGGTCGTTTTTACGAACGAATGCAACACGACGACCATGTCTGCAAATTTGGCCACATAGACGCATCGGAATGCAGGGCTGCCGTTGATGATGAGCTCAATCGCACCCGTCCCTACCGACTCGGTTAACGACTTGATCGGCCGCTCTGGGTCCTGGCCATACTGGATGCGTCGCAGGTCTTTACCAAAATCGTCCTGAACGTCCTTGGGAAGGTCTTTGTATTCACGCTCAGCAGCTGCACTCACAAACGCAAACTTTTTCAACGGTCTACCCACGGCGAGATGCTGGATTAGTGGACGGCATGGATGCCAGGAGGGAGGGAATTTAGCGCAGTGGCTTGCAGTTGGCGGAATTAGAGTGGTTTCGCGGTTTGACCCTGAAATATCGTGTTTCTCTCGCCCGCTGAAATCAGTTCGACCTCATTTGGGGCCGGGGTTTGCCGCGCTCAGGACGATGGGCTACGACACCAAGGTGGATATCTGCGGACATGGCTTCCGAGCCATGGCGTGCAGTGCGCTGGTCGAGTCCGGGCTGTGGTCGAAGACGGCTATCGAGCGGCAGATGAGCCACAAGGAACGCAACAACGTGCGCGCCGCCTATACCCACAAGGCCGAGTTCCTCGAAGAGCGCCGGATGATCATGACCTGGTGGAGCCGGTTTCTAGAGGCGAACCGCGAGGACCATGTGACGCCGCATGAGTTTGCCAAGCAGACGGGCGAGAACGTCACGCGCCTTCGCAGTGCCAAGAGGAGCGAGTAGCCCGCCGCACCACCACCTCAAACTCGCTGTGAAGTTACCCACAGCTCCGCATCAAGCTCCTCCGCGCGGGTCCTTTCAAACGGGGCTGCAAAGCCGCCCCGTTTGAAAGGACCATACCTAACAAAAAAAACTGCTGGCACAGCTTACGTCTGTGGAAAACCACTGATGTCCACCGGGGGATAGTTTTATCCACAGGCGCTAAATCTCTGATATCGCGTTGCTTAACGAATATTGTCCACAGGCGTAGACCGGGAGTTGCAAACGCTGTCGATGACAGCACCCTAGGTGACCCGAACCCTGAAGGTCACGCCGCTCCCGCGGTGGTTCTTCCCAATGGCGATTCGCATCCGGCAGCTCGCCCGGTCACTACCCATGTGATGGATGCTCTTACACATATGGCCCTCGTGCGCCAGACACACCGTACCTCGCTGCCCTGCAGCAACCTATCCGCTTGGCCGACTAATGCGCCAACCTGTGCCCGTCTCTTTCTTCTGGAAAGAGACGGGCACTTCTACCACTGCTGCAGCCCTGATCGCACAAGGCTTTGCGGCATTCCCCCTCGTGACAATCGGCGTGACAAACGCCGATGCCACCAGCAACAGCGCTGTAGATGATGGTGCCGCAGACCAGGGAATGGACTGCACCTGACTGACAGTCAGGCATGCCCCGGTCATCGCAGTGCTGCTTGCACCTGGCTCAGGATCTTCAGGCACTGGTTTCGTCAGCCAATGCTGCCTCCACCCGCCCACCGGTAACGGTGCTCAGGAGGCCAGATCATGAGATGCCCTTGCTCCCGGTCGTAAGGAGCCGCCCGTCCCGCGTGAAAGGACAACCCCACAGGCCGCAGGGGCCTCGATCCCTGATAACACTCAGCATTCTTGGCGGGATGACGTGGGAAAGGTTTCAAAGCTTGGCTTCGAGCGGGGATTGACCATGGCATTGGTAGGCAGGCGGGATGGGCGAAATTTTGGCTATGGCCGGCAATTGAGTTATGCCGGACCGCAGGCGTTGCAGGCCATGTTTGGCGGCGGGCATTACGGCACGGTAAAAGCACACGCCGATCGGTGGCAGGCGTTCGTACGCTGGTGCCGGTCGGACGATGACCGGGGTTTAATGATGCACGGCAGATCGACCAACAGACCTTGCTGGATTACGCCAGATATCTTCGTCAGCACGTTGAACAAGGCGAACTCGCCATCGCCACCGCGCAAAACCGACTATCCAGCGTGAACCGAACGATGGCGGCGCTTCGCGGTGATCAGCATGTGAAAGTGCCGAGCCCGAGCAAGGCGTTGAGTATGCAGCGAACCGGTACTCGCCGCTCAGTGCCACAAGGCCAAGCCTGGGAGCAGGTTAGGCGGATAGTCGACGCACTCTGCGAGAAGCAGATACCACGTGCCGCTGCCATCGTCCAATTGGCACGAGCCACCGGCATGCGCTTGCGTGAGGCTATCCTGGCTGACCTACCACGGCTATGCCGGGAGGCCAAAAATCTCGGCAAGATCAATATTCAGGAAGGCACCAAAGGCGGCCGTGCCGGTGCATCAGCGCCACGCTGGATTGCAGTGGATCAACATGTTCGCGATGCGCTTGGATTTGCAGAGCGGGTTTCGCCAGCGGGTAGCCGAAATCTGATTGCGCCCGACGAAAGCTACATGAGCGTGCGGCAACACGTAGTACGACCAGCGCGGGATGTCCTGCACACGCATGACCTCAAAGGCTTTCATGAGCTGCGAGCTGCTTACGCATGTGAACGCTATAAGCAGATCACCCAGCACCGGGCGCCTATCAACGGCGGTCGCTGCTACGAGATAGATAGGTACCTTGATCGTGATGCTCGAAAGCAAATCAGCTATGAGCTGGGGCATGGTCGGATTGATGTAGTTGCGACCTATATCGGTGGCCGACATGAGTAAGCCCTTCGATATGGAACTGTTCTTGGCTAGCGTACTGAACGGGTCGCACGCGACCCGACAACGTCATTTACGTCAGGCAAAAATCATCCAGGCCGAAATCGCAACGCGCTGGCAGCGAGAAACACCATGGGCTTGGCAGAGAAAGCATCTGGCTTGGTTTCTGGAACACCACCTGAGCCAACGAAGTGAGGCGACACGGTATTACTACATGCTGACGATCCGGCTGCTTGCTCAACGTCTGCAAACGTCATGGGTTTTCAAGCCCTGAAGGTAACCTAATCCTAATGATCATGACATACAACTATTGCAGCCCAAAGCAGACCGTCAGCACAATAAATAAATCAGTCCCCTATTCCGCTACCATTGGCCGGTGGGCTGACTAAGCAGGGGTTGTCAAAGCTAGCAGATTGAAGCAATATCAATGAATAAAGGCTAATAGCCACTACCTTAAGTTAAGGGAAGAAGCGATGCCAGGGAAAAAATATCGCCACCTCAATATTTTCTTGAAAAAACCCGAAGTCACCTACAATGGCTTCGCTGAACTTCTCGCTGCGGACAAAGACGTAGTGGCATATGAGACTGCCTCAAATCTTGACCTTAATGGCGTGTTATACGTAAAGCGTGCAACTGAAAAAAAGCCAAATTGGTCAGATATAGCTGACGAAATTGCTGGACAAACCGTTACGGATATCGGTAACAAATCCAGCTCCGCAGTTCTGTTCATAAGGGTTGATAATGATGTATTTGCAATAGCTTTCGGTTATGGCAGGCACTTAATAGATCTATCATTTTTTGTCCAAGATTTTGGACTTAAAACAGCACTAAACACTCTTGATCATGAAAGCCTTCGAAGTGTTGACATACATACCCTTGACGATCAGCCTGTGCAAAAAAAGTCACAAGCCACGCGAGACTCTGAAATAAGTGTTTTTGGCATCGATATTTCTAAAGACATTTTGCGAGCGGTCACAGGCACTCCAAAAATTGGCGTCGTATTTAAGAACATATCAGGTGGTGACGCTATGTTTTCTTTCGGTATGGAAATGGAGATAGAAGATCTAACCGATATAGCCAGGACGCTGAAAATTCAATATCAAAAAAATGACTACAAAGCTAACTTTCTGTGGGTTGACAACGTCAGAAAAGTCAAAGAAAAGTCTCGAATAGATCATTTCGATGCTATTCTATTGGCAGCCATTAAAGCTCGCGACTCAAATATAGTTTTAACTTTGCCCGAAATTGAAAAATGGGATTCAATCGCGGGATTCAGCTTTACACGCACAAAATCCAATCAAACGCCTACAATTTCCACTGTCCTATATTTGACTAATATCGACACCACTAAGGTCTCTATCGAATCAATTAAACGGGACCAGCTACACGTTTTTGACATACACGAGAATGAGTTTAGCCACTCGATTTACAAATGCATATACTACGAAGTCTCGGAGGCAAACAAAACCACCATAATTTTTGGTGGCACATGGTATGAAATTGACAATTCTTTCATGGGAAGAACAAATTTAAGCTTGGCGCAGATCGCCATTTCACCTCTTCGATTCCCGCAAATACATACATGGGAAGAAAGCAATAAATCCAAAATCGAAGCAGAGGGTGACTACAACATCAGAGCGGCTCAAGCTCATAGTTATTACTTATTAGATAAAAGACTTATTAAAAGTAACAAGTCAACAAGCCCCGTTGAACTATGCGACCTGCTTACATCAGCAAAACAGTTTATTCATGTAAAGCATCGAAAAGGTGGCTCAGCCGGATTGAGTCATCTTTTTGCTCAAGGCAATGTCGCTGCAGAAATATTGCTCGGAGACCGTGACTTTAGAAAATCAGCCAGAAAAGTTCTTGGCACGTTCGGCAATGCCGCTCGAGAACTCATACCAATTGATAATTTTAAAAGCTCGGATTACGAGGTAGTATTTTTAATACTTGGAGATGAGCCAACCACAGTAAAAGATAACTTACCTTTTTTTAGCAAGGTAAATTTAGTGCGCGCCTACGACAATCTTTCTCAGCGTGGTTATACCGTATCTATTTCAGCTGCACCAAAAATAGAAAGACCTTAGGTCAACCCATAACTTACAAGTAATGCTTTACGCCTTATCAAGGCTAATTAGTATGGCTTTAGAGAAGGAGAAAAATGGACAGATCTATTTCGGCGCTGATTTATGTGTGCCATTAAATAAATCTGTCTCCTTTTCTATGTTCGCAGAGTCTGGTTACCACCGGGATATTCATGCAGCAATATTACCTCACCAGAAAGATCAATTAAAATATATCACAGACAGCCCAAACATGTGCTTACTGCCAAGTCGGGATACTAGTTCCTCACAACTCCAATGGAAACAACAGCCATGAATCTAAAAAAAATCGACATACACAACGTAGCCAGCATCGACAGTTTAAGTATAAATTTTAGCGCCGGCATGAACATCATATGCGGACCAAACGGAATTGGGAAAACTACAATTCTAGAGTGTATCGCACAAAGTTTTTCAGGTCAGTATGTAAACATACTTAAACGCCGAGCAGACTCAGATAGCGGAGCCGTGAAAGCTTGGATAAATCGAGATGAATCAGAGAGCTATTCAGAATTCTCTGTTACAGAACTCTTGCCTATTATGGGCAAGGACTGGTGCTCTCCGAATGAAGAAGCGGCAAAAAATCTATTATCTTTTAAAGTAGCCAGAACGTTCATACATCAGCCACTAAACGCAATATCACGAGACGTCACAAAAGACATTAACAATATCGCTAATGAAAATAAGAATGGCTTGAATATTGCCGAAGTGAAAAACTGGTTTATCAACAGGCATTTATTTTCTGCACATGCGGGCTCACTAACCGAAACACAGATGCACAATGTACAAGTAGCCAAGGAATTTTTTGGGCTTCTCAACTCCGACTATAAGTTCAGCCGAGTCGACGCTTCCTCCAATGAAATTATGGTGAACACTCCAGCCGGGGAAATACTATACGAGTACTTATCCTCAGGCTTTAAATCGTGCCTTTCCATTTTATTCGGAATCGTCAAAGAGCTAGAGTTCAGATTTAAAGATTCAAATGCAAAAGCCGATGACTTTCGAGGAGTCATACTAATCGACGAGATAGAGCTTCACTTACACCCTGACTGGCAAGTAAAGATCGCAAAAGTTTTAACAAAGGCTTTCCCGAAGGCCCAGTTCATTGTCTCAACTCATAGCCCTCACGTAATCCAAGCCGCAAAACCCAACGAAGTAATTGCTTTGGAGGCACATGATGGAACAGTATTCCGAAGGGAGTTACCAGATACCCAATACGGATTCCAAGGCTGGACAATAGAAGAAGTATTAAGAGATGTCATGGGAATGCAGGATACCCGCACTCCGGTTTATCGCAATACCCTGAGCCAATTTGAAAATGCAGTAGACGAAGAAAATTACAATAACGCAAAAGAAGCATATGAAGAACTTAATAAATTGCTACACCCCGAGAACCACTTAAGGAAACTGCTGGCCTTCCAATTGGGCGCACTGAAAGGATAAGTCCAATGATAAAACTAGAAAGGTCAAGTAAGCCAGATTTTCTTTCAGAATCCAAATGTTTGGAACTCACAGAAAAATTCAAAACAACAGGCGAGAGCGTCTGGAATCATGATCAAATCAAAAATCCACTTCTGCAGTCTAGCCATGGAAAGTGCGCATACTGCGAATGCAGTCTTTCTGAAGAAAGCAAATACATGGAGGTAGAGCACTTTAGATTCAAGGACAAATACGCAGAACTCGTCGTGAACTGGAATAATCTTCTACCTGCCTGCAAACGATGCAACATTGCAAAAGGCAGTCACGATGTTGAGGATGAGCCGATAATCAATCCTTACGATACAAATCCACAAACTCACTTCACATTTAGACTCTACAAGTTAAAAGGCCGCACTGAGCTTGGTATATCAACAATTGAAGCCACGGACTTAAACAACTCTGAGCGCTTAGTGCTCAAGAGGTTTGAAGTTGGCCAGCAACTTGAAAGATCCATTGAACTGGCAGCCGAAAGGCTTGAACTCTATTTAGAAAACCAATCGACGCGTAGAAAAAATAGATTATCAGGGATAGTGGAAACCATATTACAAGAATGCCAGCCAGCGGCAATATACTCTGCAACCACAGCTACGATTGCTCTGACAGACGAAACATTCTCAAAAGTCATAAACACCATGAAAACTAACAACATATGGCATCAAACTCTTGAAGATCTGTACTCCAGAGCCTCCAAATCATTTCTGACATTGGCGTGATTGTTAAGGAAGGTCAGTAAGTGTCTAAAGATAGTTTTAGAGATAGAACCTTACGACACGAAAATATAAATCATATAAATCATCACCTTACGATCTTTTTCGACTCCTGGTGCCGCACAATACGCAGTATCAAAAAAGGCTCACCGAAAGGTGGGCCTTTTTTTTTTCGGCTTTCACTGCGCTGCTCCCACCCTGTCTCCGCTGTCAAACCACCCCATGCATGAAGAACTCGACCGGTACGCTGAAAAACTCAGCAAAGCCCTTTATCTGGGCAACCGTCATCTTCCGCTTGTTGTTCAGAATCTCCGAAACCGCGCTCTGGGTCGCTATCGCCGACAGGTCCTTCTGCTTCACCCCCCTGTCCGACAGCAGAAAGGCCAACGCCTCGGCCTGGGTCGCGAACGGCACCAATACGGACTCACTCTCATACTCGTAGACGCGGTCCGCTACCATCTCCGCAAAGCGTGCCGCAGCGTGGCCATCACTGTCCGCATGGGAGTAAAGCTCGTCGATCAATGCCATGCGTGCTTGAAGCTCGGCATCGTCCTTGATGGGATCATGGCAGGCGGCCAGAAGATGGGCCATGGTTGCCATCTGAGTGTTCAGGCCATCGAGCATGGGTGAAATATTAGCGATGAAGGCATCTAGTCCATTGGCTTCGATTTTATCCCGCTTCATGTTGTCACCTGTCGAATTGAAATATCGCGCTGCCCAGGTTGCTACCTGATATCGCTTCGGCACCATTTGTCGTACTCGGCGTGCGACAAAATGGCCTTGATGTACAGAGTGCCCGTTCGCGCATTGAGACACGCGATGTGGCGGCATTCGTTTTTCTTGACCCGCATTGTGTTGTCGCGGCGCCCCAACATAAGGTGGAAATTGTCTGTGATCCAGATATCTGTCAAATAGATATCTGGATGCGCGATGACTTCGCAACCGCCAATGGATTGATGTCGGTCAACCGAGGGGCTGGGCCAGGGGTTTACGTTCAGGCCAAGTAGCCCTGAGGGAGGATGAGCATGGCCAAGAGATTTCCCACAAACCCTCGCCACCCCGAGCGTATCTGCTGGGGTTGCGACCTGTACTGCCCGGCCAAGGCGCTAGCCTGTGGCAATGGCGCAGACCGGACCATGCATCCGGTGGAGCTGTTTGGCGAAGATTGGGATAGCTTCGAGGGCCATTTGGAGAAGCCAGCTGATGCAGGGCACGCGGCAGAGCCCACCTGAGAAAGGGCCGCTTGGGAGCGGGCATACCCCGAAACCGACACCGTGGTGGATGGCACGGGCTTCGCCCGTGTTCGCGGGCGAGCCCGCTCCCACAGTGATCGCGCTCGCTTTCAGATGTTTTGCAATTCAGTTGCCCCGACAGATACTGCATAGACCTGAAGTCTGCGCGGTACCTGTGGGAGCGGGCGTGCCCGCGAAGAGTCCAACGCGGTGCATGGCACCGGCTTCGCCGGTGTTCGCGGCTAAAGCCGCTCCCACAGGGACCGCGCGCAGACCTGTGGGAACGGTTGGTCAGAACGCGGTGCTTACCGTCACCGACAGGTTACGCGGGTCGCCGTAGATGGCCCCGGCATAGAACCCGTACTGGGTGTAGTAGTGCTTGTCGAACAGGTTGTTGGCGTTGAGGCTGACGCTGGTTTCATCGGTCAGCTGGTACTTGGCCATGGCATTCCAGATGGCATAACCGGACCAGTTCACATCAGTGGCACCATTGCTTACACCGTTGGTGGGCTGGCCAGCCGGGCTGGAAATGGCGCGGATGTTGGTTTGCGCGGTCACGCCGGCACCCAGGGTCAGGCGGTCGAGCGGGCCGCTGAGGCGGTAGGTGGTCGAAGCCTTGAACAGGTGCGACGGGTCGCTGCGGCCATCGCTGTCGACGCGACGGAAGTGCAGGTAGGTGTAGCCGGCGTAAACGTTCCAGTTGGGCGTCAGCGCGCCTGCCACTTCCAGGTCGATACCGTCGGTTTCCACGCCAGAGCCCGCCTTGTAGGCGCTGGCCCCGGTCGGGGTGGTCAGGTCGCCGTCGAGCACGGCTTTGTTTTCCTGCTTGGTGCGGAAGTACGCCGCCGAGGCGTTCAGGCGGCCATCGAACCACTCACCCTTGATACCTGTTTCGTAGCTTTGCCCACGAATCGGCTCGACCTTGCTGCCGCTGCTGGTTTCAGAGGTTTGCGGGGTGAAGATATCGGTGTAGCTGGCATACAACGAGTAATTGTCGTTGAGGTCATACACCGCGCCCAGGTAGGGGGTGACAATGCCGTTTTCTTCCTGGCTGCTGCGCTCGCCGGCCACGCTGCGGGTCACCGAGGAATAGTTGCTGGTGCGCACGCCAACGATTACCGATAGCGGGTCGGTGATGCTCAGGCGGGTGGCGGCGTACATGCCCTGCAGGCGGGTGGTGGTCTTGCTGTGAAGGCCGGTGCGCGAGGCGATGAGGTCGTAGTCGTCATCCACGCCATTGTGCCAGTCCGTGACCGGGAAGCCGTTATTGGCGCGGAACTGGCAACCCAGTGCAGGCGCGCTGGCCATGCCATCGCCGACCATGGTGCAGGTGTACTGGGGCGACCAGCCTACGGTGCGGCTGTCGTTATAGCCGACCATGGCCTGGTGGGTGCGGCCGAACAGCTGGAACGGGCCGGACAGGTCGATCTGCGCCGACTGCTGGGTGGTGTCGCTGGAGCTGTGCAAACCGTTCAGCACCGCGCCGCTGCCGTTCTGGTCCCAATAGCCGCCGAAGCTGCCGCGCCCAGCCGAGTTCACCTTGGCAAGGCCCCGGTGGTTCAAGGCTTCGGTAGTCGCCTGGGCTGCTTTCAGGTCCAGTGTCCAGTCGTTGTCGAAGCGGTGCTCCAGAGAGCCGAACGCGGTACGGGTGGTGTACTCGCCAAAGCTCCAGCTGGGCACCACGTTGGTGCTGCGCGGCAAATCGGTCTTGCTACCGTCGCGGTACCAGATGGGGATGTTCGCGCCCCAGCCGCCGCCGACAACCTTGTTGTACTCATACTGGTAACCGGCGCCCAAGGTGGTGGCGTCGTCCAGATCGAACTCGAAATTGGCCAACGCGGCGCGGGAGCGATCGGACTGGTTGTCGCGGAAGGAGTTGGCGTCCTGCTGGGTCATCACGAAGCGCGAGCGCAGGCGGCCATCCGCGGACAGGGGCAGATTCAGGTCAGCACCCAGGCGACGTTTGTCCCAGCTGCCGTACGTGGCGTAGGCGCTGCCGCCGAATGTCTTGGTCGGTGCCTTGCGGATCAGGTTGACGGTGGCCGAGGGGTCGCCGGTGCCGCCCAGCAGGCCGTTGGCGCCGCGCACGATGTCGATGCGTTCGTACAGGTCCATATTCAGTGCGTTGCCACTGCCGCTGAAGTCCGAACCGCCCTGGGTCTGCAGGCCATCGACCTTCCAGTTGCTGATCGAATAGCCCCGGGCACGGTAGTCCGTACGCCCACCCACCTCGGACTTGTTGGCCGTTACGCCTGGCGTGGTTTCCAGCGCCTGCTCGATGGTGTGGATGTCGCGGTCATCCATCTGCTGGCGGGTAATGGTGGTGACCGATTGCGGCGTCTGGCGTGGCGTCAGCGCCAGGCCGGTGGAGCTACGTGTGCTCTCGACCGTGTAGCCTAGCTGGCCAGCATCGTCGGCCGGCAGCAGAGCGCTGTCTTCGATCTGCGTGGCGTCCAGCTCCAGAGGTTTGCCATCGGCAGCCATGGCCCCGCCACTGATGGCGACGGCAACGAAGAACGCCAACGGCTTGAGGCGATTGCCACTTTGGCTGATGGGGGTGAACACTTTCGGGATGCGCTTGGGATTCATTTGGGAAGGCTTCGTATTTGCAGATGATTTTTTGTTAGGATTCTAGGGATCGGCCCTCCCGGCTCCAGACCCGACATGTACGGGGATGTAATTGAACGTAACGAGCGCCACCGGCCCTCACCGAACAGGTGTTTTTCCGCATGAGTACGACCTTGCTGGTTGTCGACGATGACGACGAAATCCGCGAACTTCTTTGTGATTACCTGACCGATGCCGGCTACAAAGTGCTAGCCGCAGCAGACGGTGAACAGATGCGCGAACAGCTGGCCCGGCACAAGGTGGACCTGGTGGTGCTCGACCTCATGCTGCCGGGTGAAGATGGCCTTAGCCTGTGCCGCCAGTTGCAAGCGACGCCGGGGTTGGCAGTAATCATGCTGTCGGCCAAGGGCAGCACGCTGGACCGCATCATCGGCCTGGAAGTGGGTGCCGACGACTACCTGGCCAAACCCTTCGAGCCGCGCGAGCTGATCGCCCGGATCAAGGCCGTGCTGCGTCGCCCGCAACGCCTGGACACTCCCGCCGAAGAGCCCGCCGTGGCGGACGCCCAGCTGTTCGCAGGCTTTCGCCTTGAACACGTCAAGCGTCTGCTCACCCGCCCCGATGGCGAAACCCTGACCCTGCCGCGCTCCGACTATCGCGTGCTGCGCGAACTGCTGGAAGCCAACAACCGGGTGGTCTCCCGCGACCAGCTGACCCGCAGCGCGTTTGGCCGCGACCACCTGCCCGACGACCGTTCGGTGGACATGTGCGTCAGCCGCCTGCGCCAGCAACTACGCCGTGCGCCGGCGGGGGCTGCTCAAATTCTCACCATCCGCAACGAAGGCTACCTGCTGAGTATCGCCAACCTCGCGGCCGATGCCTGACATGCGCTGGCTTCGCCGGCTGTGGCCGCGCACCTTGTTTGGCCAGCTGCTGCTGATCATGATCAGCGGCACGCTGGTGATCCAGTTGATGTCGAGCAGCATCTGGTTCGATGTGCGTTTCGCCCAGGTACTCGAGGCGCCCATTCGCCTGATCGCCGCGCGCAGTGCGCCACTGATCGCCCAGGCCAGTTGCCGCGCCGGCGCGCTGAAGGTGCCCGCCCACTATCAGTTGCGCTGCGCCGAAACGCTACCCACACCTGAACATGACGAGCGCCGAGGGCGCAGGCGCGTCGAGCTGTTGCTGCAGCAGGCCCTCAGGTACGAACTGGGGTATGCCCAGGACGTGCGCCTGCTGAAGGTGCGGCTGACCGATGAGCTGGGCCAGCCGATTGTCTGGCGCAGCCTGTTCGGCCTGCGCACGGCCCAGGCGCATGTGCAGTTCGCGGTACCGTTGGCCGACGGCCACTGGCTGACCATCGAGGGCCAGGAACTGCAGGGCTGGAGTGGCGAATCGGCCTGGGTGCTGATCAGCGACTACCTGTTGCGGGTGTATGCGCTGCGGATTGTCGCGGTATTGCTGGTGTGCCTGATTGCCGTGCGCCTGTGCCTGCGCCCGTTGCGGCGCCTGGCCGACGCAGCGCGCGGCCTGGGCGGCAACCTCGAGCAGCCTCCCCTGGTGCTGGATGGCCCGGAAGAAGTGCGCCAGGCGGCCCAGGCGTTCAACGCCATGCAGCAGCGGCTGATTGCCATGGTCAATGACAAGGCCTACTTCCTGGCCGCCGTGTCCCACGACCTGCGCACCCCGCTGACCCGCATGCGCCTGCGCCTGGAGCGGCTACCGGACGACGAACATCGTCAGCGCCTGCGACAGAACATTACCCAGATGGACGACATGATCGGCCAGGTTCTGGACTACCTGCGTGCGGGGGAGCAGCAGAATTTGCAACAGGTGGACCTGGACCGACTGGTTGCACGCCAGTGTGCGGACCTGGCCACGGCCGAAGAACCACTGCCGCTGCACGGCCAGGCGGGCAGCTTGCGGGTAGATGCCTTGCTGTTGCAGCGTTGCCTGCAGAACCTGCTGGTCAATGCACTGCGCTATGCCAGGGGCATCTCGGTGACACTGGAACGGTCCGACACTGGGGTGTTCATCCATATCGACGACCGCGGGCCGGGGATCGCGCCGGAGCTGATGGCAACCATCACCGACCCGTTCGTGCGCGGGGAAGGCTCGCGTAACCAGGCCTCTGGCGGGTATGGGCTGGGGTTGAGCATTGCCCAGCGGATTGCCGCCAGCCATGGCGGTGAGCTGATGCTGTCGAACCGCGAAGGCGGTGGGTTGCGGGTCAGCATACTGCTGCCTGGCTAACGCTATTTTTCTGTGGGACTGCGCAATCAGGTAACAGTCTTTTACCGATTACCCAGGTTTTCCCCTCCCCGCCTTTGCCTATCCTATGCCCGGTCATCCTGCCTGCGATGGACCCATGAATCACTCTCTGCCCAGCCGCTACGCCTGCCTCGTCATCTGCCTGTTGTTCACCTTTGCCAGCCTGCCGCTGCTGCCCCAACATGCCTGGCTCTGGCCAATCACACTGATCACTGCCCTGCTCAGCCTCGTCGGGCTCAACGACCTGCGCCAGAGCCACCACGCCGTGCGCCGCAACTACCCGATCCTGGGCAATATCCGCTACCTGATCGAAACCATCCGCCCGGAAATCCGCCAGTACCTGATCGAGGGTGACGACGACAAGCTGCCGTTCTCCCGCTCGCAGCGCTCGCTCGTTTACGCACGCGCCAAGAACGAAAGCGCCGAGAAAGCCTTCGGTACCCTGAACGATGCCTACAAACCCGGTTTCGAATTCATCAGCCATTCGATGCTGCCAGTGTCCACACCAGACCCGGCCTCGTTCCGCATCGCCATTGGCGGGCCGCAATGCCGCCTGCCCTACTCGGCCTCGATCTTCAACATCTCCGCCATGAGCTTTGGCGCCCTCAGCGCCAATGCCATCGCCGCGCTAAACCGCGGTGCGCGCATGGGCCGTTTTGCCCATGACACGGGTGAAGGCAGCATCAGCCCCTACCACCGCGAACATGGCGGTGACCTGATCTGGGAAATCGGCAGTGGCTACTTCGGCTGCCGTACCGAGGACGGTCGTTTCGACCCGCACCGCTTCGCCGAACAGGCCCGCTCGCCGCAGGTGAAGATGATCGAGATCAAGCTCAGCCAAGGCGCCAAGCCAGGCCACGGCGGTATCCTGCCAGGGCACAAGGTCAGCGCCGAAATTGCCGAGACCCGTGGCGTGCGCGCAGGTGAAGACTGCATCTCCCCGGCCGCGCACAGTGCCTTCCGCACGCCAGCCGGGTTGCTGCAATTCGTGGCCAGCCTGCGCGAGCTGTCGGGTGGCAAGCCCGTAGGTTTCAAGTTCTGCCTGGGCCACCCGTGGGAGTTCATGGGCATTGCCAAGGCCATGCTGGCCACCGGCATCACCCCGGACTTCATCGTTGTCGATGGCAAGGAAGGCGGTACCGGCGCGGCACCTCGCGAGTTCAGCGACAACATGGGTGTGCCCATGCGCGAAGGCCTGATGTTCGTGCACAACACCCTGGTCGGCCTGAACCTGCGCTCCAGCATTCGTATTGGCGCTGCGGGCAAGATCGTCAGTGCCTTCGACATCGCCAGCGTACTGGCCATCGGCGCTGACTGGGTCAACTCGGCACGCGGCTTCATGTTCGCCATTGGCTGCATCCAGTCGCAAAGCTGCCACACCAACAAATGCCCGACCGGCGTGGCCACGCAAGACCCACTGCGCCAGCGCGCCCTGGTGGTGCCAGACAAGGCCGAGCGGGTGGCCAGCTTTCATCGCAACACGCTGCACGCACTGGCCGAAATGCTGGCCGCTGCGGGCCTGGAGCACCCTTCGGAGCTCAAGCCCAAGCACCTGGCTCGGCGTATCAGCCCCAGCGAAATCGGGCTGTTCTCGGACCTGCACACGTTCCTAAAGCCAGGCGAATTGCTCAGTGGCTCGATTGAAAGCGAGTTTTATGCGCGGATGTGGCGGATGGCACGTAGCGACAGTTTTGCGCCGGAAACGGGGGAACTGATGCCCGTTGCGGCAAAAGCCGTGCGCCGAAAAGAAACAGCCCCGGCATAAGCCAGGGCTGTTCGATGCTTCAGATCAGGATCAGAAGATGCTGATCGGGTACTCGACGAATACGCGGACTTCGTTGCCGTCGTCGTTGTAACCGTTCTGCTGCACGGCATTGTTGGTACGCAGGAACGAGCTACGCAGCTTGATGGACAGGTCCTTGGCGGGACCGTCCTGCACCACGTAACGGATCTGGTTGAAGATCTCGCGCTCTTTACCTTCGCCGAAGCCCTGCGGGTTGGCGACGTTGCGGGTGTTGATGTTGTCACCCACCACGTAGGCCAGCTTGTAGGTCAGGCCCGGGATGCCGTAGGCACCGAAGTCCAGGCCGTAGCCCAGCTGCCAGGAGCGCTCGTCTTCGGCGTTGAAGTCGGACCAGTACGAGTTGGCCAGGTAGATGGTCGAACCACCGTCACCCACGCCACCGGCGTTCTGGTAGAAGCCATAGTTGTAACCGGTGCTGCCGGTGCTGCGCTGATGCGCGAGGGTGAACGAGTGCGCACCGTACGCGTAAGTGGCTGCCAGGCTCCAGATGGTGTTGGAGTCGCCATTCAGGCCAGCGGCTTGTACGTACTTGCTGTCGATGTCCGACTTGTAGCCGTTGAAGTCCAGGGTCAGGGACTGGTCGCTGGCGATCGGGAAGACGTAGTTCAAGCCCAGGTAGTGCTTCTTCATCACGTCTTCGTTGTCTGCGGTGTACAGCGAAGCGGTGAAGTTGTCGGTGAACTTGTAGCTACCACCGAAGACGTTGATCGACTTCAGGCCGCCACCGTCACGGCGCTCGGCGCTTTTGCGCGCTTCCTGGGTGAAGCGGCCGGCGTTCAGTTCCAGGCCCTCGATCTCTTTCGAGGTGATCAGGGTACCGGTGAAACTTTCTGGCAGCAGACGCGCGTCGTCGTACTGCAACACTGGCAGAGCTGGCATCTGGTCACCGTACTTCAGCACGGTGTTGGAAATGCGGAATTTTACTGCTGCGCCACCACGGGCCAGGTTGTGCGGCGAGCTGGCGTTGCCTTCGGCATTGGTGGTTTCGTGCGGCTTGAAGAAGTCGACGCCGCCGCCACCGTTGTGGCCTTTGCCGCCATCAAGGCGGACGGCGTACAGGCCGAATGCGTCGACGCCGACGCCCACGGTGCCCTGGGTGAAGCCGGAGGAGAAGTTGGCGATGAACGCCTGGCCCCATTCGATCTGGTCGTCGGTGCCGTGCTTCTTGTCACGGTTGATGTAGGCGTTGCGCAGAAGGACGTTGGCGTGGCTGTCCTCGATGAAGCCCTTGCTGTCGGCCTGGTCATTGGCCTGTGCCTGGGTCGCGGCGATCATCGCCAAGGCGACCAGGCTGATCCTGGTTTTCAACATGTTGTTTTCCTTATTTCTTAATCAAAAACGCTCTGCACTATGACGCCAGGAACCAACGCCCCTTCGTAGGTTCGACGCTATGCGGATCCCGCCTGGTGGGCCAGCCGGTAAGTCCACGGCAGCCCTCGGCAGCAGCATGGCCAAGATAATGGCCAGCAGGCGTTGGCCGAATCCTAGCCGTGTGCGATTACAAATGTCAAAAAGTCGTGAAATGCAGGTTGATATAACCAAATTATCGGCAGAGCTGGTGCATTTCCATGCAGGTTTGCGCTATCAGCGGGCAATTTATCTCGTGTGGGAAATTACCTTTTGATCGAACGGACAATTTCCCGAGAGCAGGCAAACCGTGGCGGCAGAGGCTGTTACAAAGAGACACATATGTAAAGACAACCCTTTACAAATACCCAAGCAAGAGCAAATAGCAAGCATTACCATTCGCACCTTATTTTTCACCTGCCCGGTCCGGATGTGTCCATGCTTGTACCTTGCCGCCTTTCCCCCTTGACGCTTGGCCTGTCGCTGCTGTTCAGCGCCGGCCTGGCCAGTGCCGCCACCACCACGCTGCCAGAGTCGTCGGTTACCGCCGACAGCGAGCGTGAGAAGGACAACCCGCGCGTCAAGGAGGTGAGCACCGCCACCCGCACCTCGACGCCGGTACGCTATGTGCCACAGGCCATCGACACGGTGAAAACCGCCAATGTGCTGGACTACGGCAACAACACCCTGGGCAAGGCGCTGGAGGGGATCCCCAACGTAAGCAGCGGCGCCGACACCCGCTTTGACAGCGTGCGCATCCGCGGCTTCGAGGCCAGCAACGACTTCTACCTGGACGGCATTCGCGACGACAGCCAGTACATCCGCGACCTGCACAACATCGAGCGGGTCGAGGTGCTGAAGGGGCCAGCGGCGGTGCTGTATGGCCGTGGCAGCCAGGGCGGCATCGTCAACCGGGTCAGCAAGGCTCCGGAGCAGGGGCGCCGCTCAAGCATCGAAGCACAGGCCGGCAGCGAAGACCTGCGCAGCCTGTATGCCGACCTCAGCGCCGACCCCAGCGACACCGTCAGCCTGCGCCTGAACATGGGCAACCAGGACAACAACAGCTTCCGCAAGGGTATCGACGGCAGCCGCCAGCTGTTCGCCCCGTCGGTCAGCTGGCAGATCACCCCCGACCTGAACTGGCTGGTGCAGTACGAATACAGCCGCTACAACCGCACGCCCGACCGGGGCATCCCCGGGGTGAATGGCCGCCCGGCCGACGTCAGCCGCAGCACCACCTACGGCGACCAGCGCGACTACATCGATGATCGCGCCCAGTCCCTGCGCTCACGCCTGAACTACCAGCTGAACGAAACCTGGCAGCTGCGCCATACCCTGGGCCTGTTCAAGCTCGACAGCGAGTTCGACAACACCTACGTCACGGGCTACAACGCCAGCACCAATGTCCTGACCCGCCAGCGCTGGCAGCAGGACCTGAACACCCGCAACCTGTTCAACAACCTGGAAGCCGAGGGCGATTTCGACACCTTGGGCCTGGAGCACAAGCTGCTGCTGGGCCTGGAGTTCGGCAACCAGAAGCGTGACCCTGTGCTGTATACCGCTGGTAGCCAGCCGCTGCCGGGCTTGGGCCAACCGAACCGCAGCCAGCAGCACAACGGCCGCCTGGTGCTGTCGAGTGACAACCACACGGTGGTCGATAGCCGCGGCATTTATCTGCAGGATCAGATCCGCCTGAACGATCAATGGCAGATCCTTGCCGGGGTGCGCTTCGACCAGTTCGAGGTTGAAACCACCAACGTGCGCAACCTGTCCGAGTCGCAGGACAGCAACAGCACCAGCCCACGCCTGGGCGTGGTGTACACACCGTGGCGTGACCATTCGTTCTACGCCTCGTGGAGCAAGACCTTCTCGCCGGTGGGCGGCGGCCTCATCGGCATTACTCCGGGTTCGCAGGGCAACACCAACGACACCAAGCCGGAGGAAACGCGCCAGAAGGAAATCGGGGTGAAGAGCGACTGGCTCGACCAGCGCCTGACCACCACGGTGGCCATCTACGAACTGGAGTTGTACAACCGCCGTACCCGCGACCCGCTCATCCCGGAAAACATCTTGCTCAGCGGCTTGCAGCGTTCGCGCGGCATCGAGTTGACGGCCACCGGCAACATCGTCGGCAACTGGTATGTACGCGGCGGCATCGGCCTGCAGGATGCGATCATCGTCAAGGACAACAACGGCCAGGAAGGCAACCGCATCAACGATGTGGCCAAGCGCAACGCCAGCCTGTTCGTGACCTGGAAACCAGAGCTGGGCTGGTACGCCGAAACCGGCGTTACGCTTGTAGGTGAGCGTTATGCGGACAACCAGAACACCACGGTGTTGCCAGGGTATGGCCGTTGGGATGCGCTGGCGGGGTACCGCACCCATGACTGGGATGTGCGGGCGGCGTTGAGCAACATTGCCGACAAGACCTACTACAGCTCGGCGACCAGTGCGGCGCAGATTCAGGTGGGGGACCCGCGTAGCCTGGTGGTCACGGGTAGCTACACCTTCTGATCTTTATTGCTGTACCGGCCTCTTCGCGGCTGAAGCCGCTCCCACAGGGTCACCACAGGTTTCGAGACATGTGGAGTACCTGTGGGAGCGGGTTCACCCGCGAAGAGGCCGGCACAGAAATACCAATTCGATCAGTGCCACACCGCCATCAGCGCCTGCATTTCTGCTTCGCTGATCAGCCCTTGGGGGTAGCGCCCGGCAAGCAGACGTCGTGGGTCGGTCGTCCTGACCCTGATGCTTCCATGGTGTTTCAACCACTTCGCCACAACCTTGAGCGACTGGTGATTCACTGCCGATGGGCGCAAAGCCGACTCACTTGCTGCGTTCATGTCTACACGTACTCCCTGGCCCGTGAGCGGCTAATTTACGTAGGTAATGTTACAGATCCGAGAGCGCGGCCCGGCCGAGCTATCTGATTGAAAAACAATACAAAACCTATGCCAGCCTGGGCGCCGGGTGTCGCCAGAAAAAAAGCCCGTCAAATGACGGGCCTTTTTTTAATTCACGCTGGGCTCAACGCTTGACCGGCGCCGGCTGCTGCTGAGTCAGGCAGTGGATGTTGCCGCCACCCAGCAACAATTCGCGGCCAGGGATCATCACTACTTCGTGGTCAGGGAAGATCTTTGCCAGGATCGCTCTGGCTTCGGCATCTGCCGGGTCGTCGAAGCTTGGCGCAATGATGCCGCCGTTGACGATCAGGAAGTTCACGTACGAACCGGCAAGGCGCACCGACGGGTCTCGCTCCTGGCTGCCGGCCACCTGATCGACACCGGCACACTCTTCAGCGGTGGCAAACAGCGGGCCTGGGATCGGCATCTTGTGCACGATGAACTCGCGGCCCTTGGCATCGCGGGTGTTCTTCAACACCTCCATGGCCGCGTGGCAGCGCGCATAGTTGGGGTCGTTGGAATCATCGGTCCAGGCCAGTAACACTTCACCCGGGCGCACGTAACAGCAGAAGTTGTCGACGTGGCCGTCGGTTTCGTCGTTGTACAGGCCATCCGGCAGCCACACCACGGTGTCGACCGCCAGTTGGTCACGCAGCACGGCTTCGATCTGCTCGCGGTTGAGGTGCGGGTTGCGGTTACGGTTGAGCAGGCATTCCTCGGTGGTGATCACGGTGCCCTCACCGTCCACGTGGATCGAACCGCCTTCAAGTACGAAGCCTTCGGTTTGGTAGCGCTGGCAGCGCTCCATTTCCAGCACCTTGGCGGCCAGTTCCTCGTCGCGGTTCCACGGCGCATACAGGCCGCCGTCGAAGCCGCCCCAGGCATTGAAGCCCCAGTCCACACCACGCACTTCACCTTGGTCGTTGATGACGAAGGTTGGGCCGGTATCACGCACCCAGGCGTCGTCGTTGCTGATTTCGACCACGCGAATGTTCGGCTGGTCGAGTTGGCGACGGGCATTTTCGTACTGGCCGGCGGAGGCCGCGACGGTGACAGGTTCGAAGCGGGCAATGGCCTTGGCCAGGGTCACATGCGCAGCCTGTGCCGGCTTGCCGCCCAGGCGCCAGTTGTCCGGGCGCTCCGGCCAGACCATCCACACCTGGGTTTGCGGGGCCCACTCGGCGGGCATGTGGAAACCATCGGCACGGGGCGTGGAGTTGAGGGTTTTCATGGGTGACCTCTATGATGGCCCTGAGCCGGAGTGTGCTGGGGCGTTTGCCAATTTATAACCGATATATATCGATATTTGAAGCCCGGCAGTCGGGAATGACTCGCGAATTAGGCGCAATTAAATCGATAACAATCGAATCATGCAAAGCCGTGCCTGGTGCCGCTACCGGTCTGACGTCTACCATAGCCACACCTTATGCATCCTGTTGCATCGGCATGCGGAAAATTCCAGCGCGGCCGACTAGGGTCAATACTTGGGCAACGGGCCAGCGAGCCACTATGAACATCATCCCTACCGCAATCCCTGAAGTACTGATCATCGAGCCGAAGGTGTTCGGTGACAGCCGTGGTTTTTTCTTCGAGGCATTCAACGCGCGTGAGTTCGCGCGGCAAACTGGCGTGCGCACCGAGTTCGTGCAGGACAACCACTCTCGCTCCATCAAGGGTGTACTGCGCGGGCTGCACTATCAGGTCGAGAACACCCAAGGCAAGCTGGTGCGGGTGGTACACGGGGAAATCCGCGATGTCGCCGTGGACGTGCGCAAAAGCTCGCCAACCTTTGGCCAGTGGGTCGCCGTGCACCTGTCTGCCGACAACCACCGCCAGCTATGGGTACCTCCCGGTTTCGCCCACGGTTTTGCGGTGATGAGCGAATCGGCCGAGTTCCTCTACAAGACCACCGATTACTACAACCCCGGCGCCGACCGCTGCATCCGCTGGGACGACCCGCAACTGGCCATCGACTGGGGGTTGCAGCACCCACCGGTGCTGTCGGACAAGGACAAGCTCGGCCTGCCACTGGCAGAGGCGGAACTGCTGCCTTAACTAGCGCATAATTGCGCCAGACTTTTCTGGCGCATTTACGTGATGATTGCAAAACCCACGCCCCCACGCCGTCCCCGCTGGCGCAGCCTGGCCTTGTTGGCCCTGTGCCTGGCTCCGTTGTTGTGGCCCCTGCATCACCTGGCCGAACGCTACTACCAGGAAGAGCTGGCCTCGCAGAACCGCCAGACCCTCGACCTGTACGTCGCCAACCTGCTCGGCACCCTGCACCGCTACGAAACCTTGCCGCAGATCCTCGGTGACCTGCCGGCGCTGCGTGGCGTGCTGGCCGACCCGTTCCGCCTGGAAGCGGTGACCAACGCCAACCGCCTGCTCAAGGACATCGTGCAGCAGACCGGTGCCGAGGTGATGTACCTGATGGACGTCAGCGGCAACACCCTGGCCGCGTCCAACTGGGACAAGCGCGACAGCTTCGTCGGTCGCAACTTCGCCTTCCGCCCCTACTTCAACGAAGCCATGGCCGGCCACCTGGGCCGGTTCTTCGGCCAGGGCACTACCTCGGCCAAGCGCGGCTACTTCTTTGCCGCAGCTGTGCGGGACCGCGAGCGCATCGTCGGCGTGCTGGTGGTCAAGGTCGACCTCGACCACACCGAAACCCTCTGGGGCCGCACCCCCGAGCAGCTGCTGCTGACCGACCACAACGGCGTGGTCATCCTGACGTCGCGGCCCGACTGGCGCTTCCGCTCCACCCGCACGCTGACCGAGGCCGAGCGCCAGGCCATCATCGCCATCCAGCCCTACCCGACCCAGGCCCCGCAACCGCTGGTGCTCAACCCGGACGCCTGGATCACCCAGACCCGCGACATCAAGGAAACCGGCTGGCAGGTCAGCATCCTCGCGCCGCGCATGCTGGTCGATCGCTCGGTGCAAACGGTGATGGCCATCGGTGCCGGTACGCTGCTGGTACTGATGCTGCTGGCCGGCCTGGTGATGCAACGGCGGCGCCACTACATCGACCGCATCGACTTCGAAGCCCGTGGCCGCCAAGAGCTGGAAAAGCGTGTGGCCCAGCGTACCGCCGACCTTGAAGGCCTGAACACACGGTTGAAAAATGCCGTGCTGGAACGTGAAAACGCCCAGCAAGAAGCAGTGCGCGCCCAGGACGAACTGGTGCAGGCGGGCAAGCTGTCGGTACTCGGCACCATGTCGGCCAGCATCAGCCACGAGCTGAACCAGCCGCTGGCGGCCATCCGCAGCTACGCGGAAAACGCCGAAATCCTGCTGGACCACCAACGCACCGATGACGCCCGCGGCAACCTCAAGCTGATCGGCGAGCTGACCGGGCGCATGGCCTCGATCATCGCCCACCTGCGCGCCTTCGCGCGCCGCGACCGCCATGCCCCGGAAAGCGTGGCCTTGCAGCCCGCCCTGGACGATGCCCTGGCACTGCTGGCCAAGCGCCGCCGGGCGATGGCCGTGGAGCTGATCCGCGACCTGCCGGAGGCGACCTTGTGGGTACAGGCCGGTGAAACCCGCCTGCGCCAGGTGCTCGGCAACCTGCTGGCCAATGCCCTCGACGCCCTGACCGAAAAGGCCAACCCGCGCCGCTTGTGGCTAAGTGCCGAGCAGCGCGATGACTGCGTCTACCTGTACATCCGCGACAACGGCCCCGGCTTCAGCCGACAGGCCCTGGAGCATGCCAAGGAGCCGTTCTTCACCACCAAGACCCGCACCCAGGGCCTGGGCCTGGGCCTGGCCATCTGCGAAAGCCTGATGCGCGCCCTGGGCGGTGAACTGCTGCTGGCCAACCACCCGGAAGGTGGCGCACTGCTGACCCTGCAGCTGCGCGTGGCCGCGCCTGGCGCTACTTTGCCCAATTCGGAGGACTCCTCGGCATGACCACCGAGACACTGATCGACAGCCAAGCCCAGGTCATCCTGGTGGACGATGACCCGCACCTGCGTCAGGCGCTGAGCCAGACCCTGGACCTGGCCGGGCTCAAGGTAGTCGCCCTGGCCGATGCCCAAGGCCTGGCCGAGCGTATCGAGGCCGATTGGCCCGGTGTGGTGGTCAGCGACATCCGCATGCCCGGTATCGATGGCCTGCAACTGCTGGAGCAACTGCACGGCCGCGACAGCGAGCTGCCGGTGCTGCTGATTACCGGCCATGGCGATGTGCCGCTGGCGGTGCAGGCGATGCGCGCCGGGGCTTATGACTTCCTGGAAAAACCCTTTGCCACAGACGCCCTGCTCGACAGCGTGCGCCGCGCCCTGGCCCTGCGCCGCCTGGTGCTGGACAACCGCAGCCTGCGCTTGGCACTGAGCGACCGCCAGCAACTGGCCACCCGCCTGGTCGGCCATTCGCCGTCCATGCTGCGCCTGCGCGAGCAGATCGGTGCCCTGGCCGGCACCCGCGCCGATGTGCTGATACTGGGTGAAACCGGCGCGGGCAAAGAGGTGGTGGCCCGCGCCCTGCACGACCTGTCCAGCCGACGCGACGGCCCGTTCGTGGCGATCAACGCCGGCGCGCTGGCCGAGTCAGTGGTGGAAAGCGAGTTGTTCGGCCATGAGCCAGGCGCCTTCACAGGCGCGCAAAAACGCCGTATCGGCAAGTTCGAGTTCGCCAACGGCGGCACGCTGTTCCTCGACGAAATCGAGAGCATGAGCCTGGATGTACAGGTAAAACTGCTGCGCATGTTGCAGGAACGGGTGGTCGAGCGACTTGGCGGCAACCAGCTGATCCCGCTGGATATCCGCATCATTGCCGCGACCAAGGAAGACCTGCGCCAGTCCGCCGACCAAGGGCGCTTCCGTGCCGACCTGTATTACCGCCTGAACGTGGCGCCGCTGCGTATTCCACCGCTGCGCGAGCGCGGCGATGACATCCTGGTGCTGTTCCAGCACTTCGCCGACGCCGCCAGCCAGCGCCATGGCCTACCCCCGCACACCTTGCAGCCGGCGCAGCGTGCCGTGCTGTTGCGCCACCCCTGGCCAGGCAATGTGCGCGAGCTGCAAAACGCCGCCGAGCGTTTCGCCCTTGGCCTGGAGCTGGCCCTGGACGGCCAGGCGCCGCCGGCGACAGCAGCTGCTGTGCCAGTGCTGAGCGGCAACCTCAGCGAGCAGGTCGAGCAGTTCGAACGCTCGCTGATCGCGGCCGAACTGGCCCAGCCACACAGCTCCATGCGCAGCCTGGCCGAGGCGCTGGGCATCCCCCGCAAGACCCTGCACGACAAGCTGCGCAAGCACAGCTTGAGCTTCGACGGCGGCAGCGGCGGGCATGACGACCAAGAGGACCACCGTTAATGAACACCGATAGCCAGTACCTGCAGTCCGTACTGCACAGCGACATCCCCCTGACCCGCGAAATGGGCCTGGAGGTGATCGATTGGCAGCAGCACACCCTGCGCCTGCAACTGCCGCTGGCGGCGAACGTCAACCACAAGAGCACCATGTTTGGCGGCAGCCTGTACTGCGCCGCCGTGCTGGCGGGCTGGGGCTGGCTGCACCTGCGTCTGCGGGCGCTGGGGATCGATGACGGGCATATCGTCATCCAGGAAGGGCAGATCAGTTATCCGTTGCCGGTTACCGGCGCGGCGGTGGCGCGTTGTGCACCGCCCGACGACAAGACCTGGGAGCGATTCCTGGCCATGTACCAGCGCCGTGGGCGGGCGCGGTTGACGTTGGAAACCACCGTGAGCAATGCCGGAAGTGACGAGCCTGCAGTGAAATTCAGCGGCCAGTACGTGCTGCACCGCTAGCCCAACAGCCGCTTGAAGCAACTGCCTGGCACACAACCCAAAGACTGGCGCAATTCCTGTGGGAGCGGGCAAGCCCGCTCCCACAGGGTACGGTTAAATCCGTCAGATCAGCTTCAGGAAGGCCTGGCGCCATGCAGCATTGGCAGGCAACGCCAGGAAATACGGATTGAGCAGCGACTCACGTGGCGGATACCGAAACGGCAAGCCATCCAGCCCGATCACTTCGCCACCGGCCCCCTCCACCACACCCTGCGCCGCAGCGGTGTCCCACTGCGAAGTCGGCGCCAGGCGCGGATAGCAGTCTGCGCTGCCCTCAGCCAGCAGGCAGAACTTCAACGAACTGCCGATATTGGCCAGCTCCAGCTCACCCACCGCAGCCCCAAGGCCGGCCATCAGCGCTTCCTGCTCCGGGCTGGAATGCCGACGGCTGGCCACCACGGTAAAACGCTCGCCCTGCGCGGGTGCGTTGCGTACCTGGATCGGCTGGGCTGCCTCACCGGCATCTGCACGCCAGGCCCCCATGCCGCGCCCACCAAAATAGCAGCGCCCATTGGTGGGCATCGACACCACGCCAAACACCACCTCGCCGTTTTCGACCAGGGCGATGTTGACCGTGAACTCTTCGCTGCCGGCAATGAACTCCTTGGTGCCGTCCAGCGGGTCGACCAGCCACCAGCGGCTCCAGCCCTGACGCTCGGCCAGCGGAATGTTGCAGTCTTCCTCGGACAGCACCGGAATGTGCGGCGCCAGCGCCAGCAGGCCATCAGCAATCACCCGGTGCGCTGCCAGGTCGGCGGCGGTCACCGGCGAATCGTCGGCCTTGTTGGTCACGGCCACGTCGGCACGCCAGAACGGCAGGATCGCCTCGCCTGCGATCAGTGCCAGTTTGACCACTTCGTGCATCAGTTGCAGGTCGTTCATAGCTCCAGCAGCCCCCGCTGGATCATCAGGTCACGGGCCAGGTACAGCGCCGCCAGGGCGCGGCCCTCGGTGAACTGTGGGTGCATGGCCAATGCCGACAACTCGCGCAGGTTGACCTTGTCGACCCGCATCGGCTCTGGCTCATCGCCTTCCAGGCGCTCTTCGTACAGGTCGGTGGCCAGCACTACCTGGATCTTCTGGCTCATGTAGCCCGGCGACAGCGACAGCTCGGTCAGGTGCTCCAGCTGGCGTGCGCCAAAACCGGCTTCTTCCTTGAGCTCCCGGTCGGCTGCCGCCAGCACATCCTCGCCCGGCTCGATCAGGCCCTTGGGCAACGACAGCTCGTATTCATCGGTGCCGCCGCAGTACTCCTCCACCAGCACGGCATGCTCGGCGTCGAGCATGGCAACGATCATCACCGCCCCGTAGCCGTTACCCCGGCCCACCAAACGCTCGTAGGTACGCTCATTGCCATTGCTGAAGCGCAATTGCACGGCTTCGACGCGGAACAGGCGGCTGCTGGCGACGATTTCGCGGCTGAGGACGGTGGGTTTCTGGCGCATGGGGCGGCTCCTTGGCGTGAACGGGTTACTATACCGTGGCTAGCCGACTGATCGAGAGTTTCCCATGCCTGTTATTCCCTGGTCTGCCATCGATACCGTCCTGCTGGACATGGACGGCACCCTGCTCGACCTGCATTACGACAACCGCTTCTGGCTGGAGCACCTGCCCCAGCGCTATGCCGAGCTGCACGGGGTGAGCCGGACCATGGCGGAAATGGAGCTGCAGCCACTGTTCGAGCGCAATGCCGGCACGCTGAACTGGTATTGCCTGGATTTCTGGAGCCGCGAGCTGCGCCTGCCAATCCGGGAGCTGAAGCAGGAAATCGCCGACCTGATCGCCCTGCGCCCAGACGCCGACACCTTCCTGGCGGCAATCCGCAAGGCGGGCAAACGCGTGGTGATGATCACCAATGCGCACCGCGACTCGCTGTCGCTGAAGCTGGAGCGGGTGGAACTGGCGCCGTATTTCGAACGGCTGATCAGCTCGCACGATTATGGCTACCCGAAGGAAAGCCCGCAGTTTTGGGATGCCTTGCAGGCGGACATCGGTTTTGAGCCGGAGCGCAGCCTGTTTATCGATGACACGCTGGCGATACTGCGCAGTGCACAGCGATTTGGGGTGGGGCACCTGCTGGCGGTGCGCCAGCCGGATAGCAAGGCAGGGCCGCGGGATACCGAAGAGTTTGCGGCGGTCGAGGATTACCGGGAATTATTGGTAGGCCTATGAGGCCCTCTTCGCGGGTTCACCCGCGAAGAGGCCGGTACAGGTTTCAGAAATCAGTCAGGAATACGCAGCACCTGCCCCGGATAGATCTTGTCCGGGTGCGACAGCATCGGCTTGTTGGCCTCGAAAATCTTGTTGTACTGGTTGGCGTTGCCATAAACCACGACTGAAATGGCCGATAGCGTGTCGCCCTTTTTCACCGTAACGAACCGTGCCGCCTTCACAACCGGCCCGGTCACGGTGATCTGGTCATCCACGCTGGCCACACCATTGATGTTGCCGGCTGCGAGGATGATCTTCTCCTTCTCTTCCTGGCTGGCCACTTCGCCCTTGAGGGTGATCGTGTCTCCCTCTACAGTGGCGGTGATGTTCGGGTTGCCCAGGCCAACGTCTTGCACGTGTTTTTTCAGCTGCTCCTCGGCATTGGCATTGCCAGGGGTCAGCAGGTCGATCAACTTCTCGCCGGCTTCCTTCACAAAACTGAACAGGCTCATTGCGCTCTCCTTGTTGACGAAACCTCGGACTCACGAGTCTAGGCCAGCTTTTCCACTCCCGCCCCCTGTGCGACCAATCGACACGGTCTATCAAGGCATAGACCCTAGCGATTAGACGCCGCCGGCCCGCAAGCCTAGGCTTGTGCAATCAGAAAGCCGCCGGTATTCAACGCCCCGATGAACAGCAAACCTCCGGTCTGCGCGGCATCATCGCCCTTGTCCATGCCCGCCGCCAGCAACACCTACGATTACGTCCAGCTCAGCGACGCCCAACGCGACAGCACCCCGCTGGCCGAAGAAGTGGCCCTGGCCATTGTCTACAACGGCCTCAACCAGGCGGTGATGCTGGTCAGCCCCACCGACCTCGAAGACTTCGCCGTCGGTTTCAGCGTTGGCAGCGGCATTGTCGAAGGCACCGCAGAAATCTACGACCTGAAGCTTTCCGGCAGCGGCTCGGCAATGTATGCCGACCTGGAAATTTCCAGCCGGGCGTTCTGGAACCTCAAAAACCAGCGCCGCCAGCTGGCCGGCACCAGTGGTTGCGGCCTGTGCGGGGTCGAAGCGCTTGAACAGGCGCTACCGGACCTGCCCGAACTGCCAGGCGCGCCCCTGCCCCCGCCCCAGTGGCTGGTTGGCCTGCGTGAACGCATCGATGCCTTCCAGCCGCTGGGCCAGCATTGCGGGGCTGTGCATGCCGCACTGTTCATGAACCGCCATGGCGAGCTGCTGCTCGGCCGTGAAGACATCGGCCGGCACAACGCCCTCGACAAGCTGATCGGCGCCCTGCTGCGCCAAGGCATAGACAGCCAGGGCGGCCTGGCCATCGTCACCAGCCGCTGCAGCCTGGAGCTGATCCAGAAAGTACTGCGTGCCGGCATCCAGACCCTGGTCAGCCTGTCGGCGCCCACCGGCCTTGCCCTGCAATGGGCACGCAAGCACAACCTCAACCTCATCCATCTGCCCAAGCACAGCGCACCGCGGGTCTACAGCCCGGCGGCGGAGTCGTAACAGCCGTGACCTCTTACCAGCACCTCCCGGACAACGCCCCAGCCTCCCCCCCTCGCTACAAGCCCTACCACGGCCCCGCCGGTGGCTGGGGCGCGTTGCGCAGCGTGGCCAAGGCCTGGGTCGGCAGCGACAACGCGCTGAAGAACATTCGCGCGCTGCTCAAGACCAACCAGAACGGCGGCTTCGACTGCCCGGGCTGCGCCTGGGGTGATTCGCCGGAAAGCGGCATGGTCAAGTTCTGCGAGAATGGCGCCAAGGCGGTGAACTGGGAGGCGACCAAGCGCCGCGTCGATGCCGCCTTCTTCGCCCGTTACAGCGTCACCTCGCTGCTGCAGCAGAGCGACTACTGGCTGGAGTACCAAGGGCGCCTGACCGAACCGATGGTCTACGACGCGCCCAGCGACCGGTACCTGCCAATCAGCTGGGATGCCGCGTTCGCCCTGATCGCCCGCGAGCTGAACAAGCTGGCCAACCCTGACCAGGCCGAGTTCTATACCTCGGGGCGCGCCAGCAACGAAGCGGCGTACCTGTACCAGTTATTCGTGCGCGCCTACGGCACCAACAACTTCCCCGACTGTTCGAACATGTGCCACGAGGCCAGTGGCGTGGCCCTCGGGCAAAGCGTCGGGGTTGGCAAGGGCACCGTCACCTTCGACGATTTCGAGCATGCCGACACGATTTTCGTCTGGGGCCAGAACCCCGGCACCAACCACCCGCGCATGCTCGACCCGCTGCGCGATGCGGTGAAACGTGGCGCCCAGGTGGTGTGCGTAAACCCGCTGAAGGAACGTGGCCTGGAGCGTTTCCAGCACCCGCAGAACCCGCTGGAGATGCTGACCAACAGTGACCGGCCGACCAACACCGCGTTCTTCCGCCCGGCATTGGGCGGCGACATGGCGATGCTGCGCGGCATGGCCAAGTTCGCCCTGCAATGGGAACGCGAAGCCCAGGCCAAAGGCGAACCGGCCGTGTTCGACCATGCTTTCATTGCCGAACATGGCCATGGCGTCGACGAGTACCTGGCAGTGGTAGATGCCACGCCGTGGGAGCACATCCAGGCGCAGTCCGGCCTGGCCCTAGCCGACATCGAGCTGGCCGCCCGCATGTACTGTCGCGGCAAGCGGGTGATCATGTGCTGGGCGATGGGCATCACCCAGCACCGCCATTCGGTGCCGACCATCCAGGAAATCGTCAACCTGCAGATGCTGCGCGGCAACATCGGCGCACCCGGCGCTGGCCTGTGCCCGGTGCGTGGCCACAGCAACGTGCAGGGCGACCGCACCATGGGCATCAACGAGCGCCCGCCGGTGGCCCTGCTTGACGCCATCGAAAAGCGTTTTGGCTTCCCCGTGCCCCGGCACAACGGCCACAACACCGTCGAAGCGATTCACGCCATGCTCGATGGCCGAGCCAAGGTATTCATCGGCCTGGGGGGTAATTTTGCACAGGCCACGCCGGACACCGAGCGTACCGCACAGGCACTGCGCAATTGCGAGCTGACCGTACATATCAGCACCAAGCTCAACCGCAGCCACCTGGTGCACGGCAAGCAGGCGCTGATCCTGCCGTGCCTGGGCCGCACCGACATCGACCTGCAGGCCGACGGGCCACAAGCGGTGACGGTGGAAGACTCGTTCAGCATGGTGCACGCCTCCAACGGCCAGCTGAAGCCACTGTCGACGCAAATGCGCTCGGAACCGGCAGTGGTTGCCGGCATCGCCGCCGCGACCCTGGGCAAGCAACCGGTGGACTGGCACTGGCTGGTGGCCGACTACGACCGCATCCGCGACCTGATCGGCGATACCATCGCCGGCTTCAGCGGTTTCAACCAGCGCCTGCAACACCCAGGCGGCTTCTACCTGGGTAACAGCGCCGCCAGTCGCGAATGGAAGACCAGCACCGGCCGCGCCAACTTCAAGGCCAACCTGCTGCCGGATTCGTTGCTCGATGAGCGCGTGCGCGCCAGTGGCCAGCTGCCGGACCTGATCATGCAGTCGATGCGCTCTCACGATCAGTACAACACCACCATCTACGGCCTGGACGACCGCTACCGCGGCGTGCGCGGCCAGCGCGAGGTGCTGTTCGCCAACGAAGCCGACATCATACGCCTGGGCTTCCAGCCGGGGCAGAAGGTCGACATCGTGTCGCTGTGGGGGGATGAGCATGTGCGCCGGGTGCAGGGCTTCACCCTGCTGGCCTTCGACATCCCGGCCGGGCAGGCAGCGGCGTACTACCCCGAAGTGAACCCGCTGGTGCCGCTGGAGAGCATTGGCGATGGCAGCCATACGCCGACATCGAAGTTCATTGCCATCAAACTGGAGCGGGCACGGGACGACGGGCGTATCCTGTAGAAACGAAAAAGCCCTGTTCCATGGCGGTTCAGGGCTTTGTCATAAAGGCCTCAGACAGCCGAAAATCGATAAAGTTTCACAGCAAATACAGTAACTTAGCGAATTGTGTACAACTCGTGTTACTCGTCGGATTTCCGTTGCCAGCCGCGCCGCTTAGCCTCAAATTCGCCTCGTCATCCCTATGAGGCTCTCTTGATGAAGAAGTACTCCTCGATTTTGTTGTTGTCTTTCAGCTTGCTCAGCGGCGTTGCCATGGCAGGCGGCAATACCGAGGCCGGCATTGGCGGCGCATTGGGTGGGGTACTCGGCTCCGTAGTGGGCAACTCCATCGGTGGTAGCACGGGCGGTGCCATTGGTGCCGGTCTGGGCGGCGCAGCCGGCGGTGCCCTGGGCGCCGACAAGCGCCAGCGTGGCGAGGCCGCTATTGGCGGCGCGCTGGGCGCTGCAGGCGGTAACGTGGTCGGTCGCTCGGTGGGCGGCACCACCGGTAGCTACATTGGTGCAGCAGCCGGCGGTGGTGCCGGTGGCGCCCTGGGTAACTACATGGGCAACAAGGCCGACGAAGACGAGCGCCATGATGATCGCCGCTACCGTCGCGACTACGACGATCGTCGCCACTACGACCGTGGTCGCCATTACGGCCACCGCAAGCACAAGCGCCACTGGCGTGACTGATGCCTGAGGGCCTCGCCCCGGCAGCAAAAGCCCCGCCCCTTTCGGCGGGGCTTTTTTACGCCTGCTGTTCCAGTACCAGGCCAGACAGGATCATTTGCAGCGGCTCAGGCAACACCACAGGCCGACCACTGGCCCGTTCGATGAACACCTGAACCACCGTACCTGCCGCACACGCCTCCGGCTCGCCCGGGCGGAACAGCGCCAGGCGGTACTCCACCGTACTACCCGCCAGGCGCGTCACCCCCAGGCCCACTTCGAGTACGTCGGGGAAGCCCGGCAGCGCGTAGAAATCCGCCGCCGAACTGACCACGAATGCCGCCAGCTCGCCGTCACGCAGGTCCACCTCGGCCTGTTCGACAAGGAAGGCCTGGATAGCCGTTTCGAAAAAGCCATGGACGGTAGCACCGGCGATATGGCCGTTGACGTCGTTGTCTGAAGGGCGGGTGAGGATGGGGTGGAAGTGAGAGAAGGCAGTGCGCTGAGGGGATTCGGTCATGAGTTATCCACAGTTGGTTGCAATCGATCAGGAAGCTTCCCACAACAAGTTCGGAAGGCCTATAGTCGCAATCAACTATAGATTGCATAGCATGGTCAGCCCCGATGAAGCCGAGAAATACACCCATGCCAACTCATCTTCTCGACCATGCCAACCTGAGCCGCATGGCGGAATCAGGCCGTATCAACGCTACGCATATCGTAGGTCACCCAGGGGGCTGGGCGGTTCAGGTAGATATCAACCATCAGGAACATGTGCTTACCGCCCAGCGCAGCGGCAACGTCAGGCTTTTCAAGAAACTTGAGACTCTGGTGACTTACCTGCTGGATCTGGGAATCGACCATTTCGTGGTCGATGCATCCACTTTCGATCCTGGGCAGATGACTACTTATCAACGGCCTGACCGCGCCCAAGCGTTGAAGCGGGCCCATGAAGCAGCTGCCTATGAGGCGTGGTTCCACGAGCAGGTAATAGCGAGCCTGGATGACACAGCGCCAGTGATGGACGATGAGGAGGCCGAACTACTGTTTGCTGCTCGTCGTGCCACCCTGGCTGCCAAGATACGTTGATGCAGCTGATGTGGCGCCAAATGGCGCTCAAAGACCGCATGCGCATCATGGACCATATCGCTCAGGACAATCCTGCAGCGGCAATCGAGCTGGACGAAACCTTCGGGGACAAAGCCAGGCGCGCAGCACAGAATCCGGTTCTCTACAAGGTGAGCAGATACCCAGGAACCAGGGAAATCGTAGTCAGGCCCAATTATGTGATGATCTACCGCGTCGTAGATAACCGTATCGAGATCATCCGCATTCTGCACGCCCGACAGCAATGGCCTTGAACACCAGATACAAAAAAGCCGCCCCTGAGGGCGGCTTTCTTGTTGCGGCTGGGTTCAGCTTACAGCTGCGGGCCAGCGGCCTTGATGGCGTCGGAAACTTCAAACTTCTTGAAGTTTTCGATGAACAGCTTGGCCAGGCCTTTGGCGGCCTCGTCGTAGGCAGCTTTGTCAGCCCAGTTGGTGCGCGGGTTGAGCAGCTCGGTTTCAACACCCGGGACAACTTTTGGCACGTCCAGGTTGATGATGTCCAGATGCTCGGTTTCGGCACCGACCAGCGCGCCGCTCTGGATCGCAGCGATCACCGCACGGGTGGTCGGGATGCTGAAGCGCTTGCCAACGCCGTAGCCACCGCCGGTCCAGCCGGTGTTGACCAGGTAGACCTTGGAGTTGAAGCCATTGATACGCTTGATCAGCAGCTCGGCGTACTCGCCAGCCGGACGCGGGAAGAACGGTGCGCCGAAGCAGGTGGAGAAGGTCGACTTGATGCCGCCGCCCGAACCCATTTCGGTAGAACCAACCAGCGCGGTGTAACCGGACAGGAAGTGGTAGGCCGCCTGTTCGTTGTTCAGGATCGAAACCGGAGGCAGAACACCGGTCAGGTCGCAGGTCAGGAAGATGACCGCGTTAGGCTCGCCGCCCAGGTTCGCTTCGGAACGCTTGGCAACGTGCTCCAGCGGGTACGCTGCCCGGCTGTTCTGGGTCAGGCTGACGTCGGTGTAGTCGGCGTGCTTGTTGGCGTCGAGAACGACGTTTTCCAGCACAGCGCCGTGCTTGATGGCTTTCCAGATGACCGGCTCGTTCTTCTCGGACAGGTCGATGCACTTGGCGTAGCAGCCGCCTTCCATGTTGAAGACAACGCCTTCGCCCCAACCGTGCTCGTCGTCACCGATCAGGTAACGGCTTTCGTCGGCCGACAGGGTGGTCTTGCCGGTGCCGGACAGGCCGAAGAACAGGGTTACATCGCCTTCTTCGCCGATGTTGGCCGCGCAGTGCATTGGCAGTACGTCGGCCGCCGGCAGCAGGAAGTTCTGCACCGAGAACATGGCTTTCTTCATTTCGCCGGCGTAACGCATGCCAGCGATCAGTACCTTCTTGGCGGCGAAGTTGATGATCACGCAACCGTCGGAATTGGTGCCGTCACGCTCAGGCTCGCACACGAAGTTGGCAACGTTGAGCACCTGCCACTGGTCGCGGCCAGCCGGGTTGAACTGCTCCGGATTGATGAACAGGCAACGGCCGAACAGGTTCTGCCAGGCAGTCTGGGTGGTCATCTTCACCGGCAGGTAGTGCTCGGCGGCTGCCCCTACGTGAACGTAGGAAACGAAGTGATCCTGGGCGTTGTTGAACGCCTCGACGCGGTCCCACAGGGCATCGAACTTGTCGGCCGGGAACTTGCGGTTGATCGGGCCCCAGGAAATGGCGTCCTGGGTGGAAGGTTCTTCGACGATGAAACGGTCAGCCGGCGAACGGCCTGTACGGTGACCAGTCTCAACGACCAGTGCGCCAGTATCGGCTAGTACGCCTTCACCGCGTTGCAGCGCTTCTTTTACCAGCTCATCGACGCTCAGGTCGGTGTACACGGTGTTGTTGGCTTGCGTCATGAGATACCCCATCCGGCCCGAGGCCGAGTGCTCCAAACGTTTTGTAGTTGTCTTGAAAAAACTACTACAGCGAAAAAAGTGGCCGGATTATGCCAGAAACGCCCAAAAAAAGTAGGCCCCTCCTGTCGTAACCGCGCTTTTGCGCAATTCGACAGGAGATTTCCCTGCAATTAAACGTTTCAGTGGCGAGTTTCTGAGGCGGTGTCTGTACCGCCACCGGCAAACAGTTGCGCCACATCGCTTGCATCGAAGAAATAGCGCTCGTTGCAGAACTGGCAATCGATCTCCACCTGGCCGCCGCACTCTTGCACCAGTGCCTTAGCGTCATGCTCGCCCAGGCTCACCAGCGCATTACCGGAGCGTTCGCGCGAGCAGCTGCAATTGAAGCGCAACGGCTGAATGTCGAACAGGCGCACGGCGTCTTCGTGGTACAGGCGGTGCAGCAGGGTTTCGTTACCTTCGGCCCATTCTTCAGGCTTGAGGGTCTTGGCCAGGGCGATCACGTGCTGCCAGCTGTCTTCACGCTCTTCGTCGTCAGGCTGGCGATCACGCGGCAGTTGCTGCAGCAGCAGGCCACGGGCCTTGCCGTTTTCGGCGTTGAGCCAGAAGCGGGTATTGAGCTGTTGCGACTGGACGAAGTAGTTGGTGAAGCACTCCGACAGGTTGGCACCGTCGAGGTCCACTGTACCCTGGTAGCGCTGGCCCTTGACCGGGTCGATGGTCAGGGTCAGGTGGCCGTCGGGCATCAACTGCGCCAGCGTGGCGTCAGCGGCGATCTGATCGGCCTCGTAGCGCGCCACGCCACGGATGTCGCGATCGCCCGAGCATTCCACCATCAACAGCGGGATCGGCCCTTCGGAGCGCGCCTGCAGAATCAGCAGGCCATCGAACTTCAGCGCCCCCACCAGCAAGGCGGTGGCAGCCATCAGTTCGCCGAGCAGCGCCTGCACCGGCTGTGGGTATTCATGACGCGCCAGCACCGCGGCATAGCTGTCATCGAGAGACACCCACTCGCCGCGCACATCGCGCTCGTCGAAGATGAAACGTTGAGTGAAATCGGTATCAGGCAAATCGCTCATAGGTTTTGGCTATCTAAAAAATGATGACAAAATGGTTACAGCGGTTGTCGAAAACCTTCGAAAACCCGTGACAGAGCGCTCACAAGGCGCTCCGAATCCTGTTTGCAATAGAGGTATCTTATGGACAATCGACCACTGTTCCAAGCAAGGTGGTCCTTGGGGCCATTGGCAGCCTGCACGCTGCTTCCCATCGCTCTACTGTGTTTCTGGTTATGGCCTTTTGGCCAGATCCTGTGCCTGACTTTCGACGAGTGGCTGTTCCACAGCCTGAATGCGCCGCTGGCCGACAACACCACCTGGCGCTACATCTGGACCGTCGGCAGCCTGCGCCCGTTCGACATCATCGTTGGCCTGATCCTTCTGGCAGTGCTTATCCGTGGTGACTGGGTGTTCAAGGCAGCTCAGGTTCGCCAGGCCTTTTTCGGCTTTCTGGTCACGCTACTCCTCTTAGTGGTGATTCGCGCGCTGTTTTCCAAGTGGGTGGATGCAGCCGGCTGGCAGCACAAGAGCCCGTCGATGATCTTCGACGACGTGGTGCACCTCAGCGACTACTACCCGAACCTGGAGGCGGCCTGGGAGCTCAAGGACCGATCCAGCAAGAGTTTCCCGGGGGATCACGCTTCGGTGCTGCTGATCTGGGCGCTGTTCATGAGCGTATTCAGCCGCCGCCTGGTGCAGTTCCTGGTGATCTGGGGGCTGGCGGTGCTGTTCATGCTGCCGCGCCTGGTGGCCGGCGCCCATTGGGGGCAGGATGACTACATTGGCGGGTTGCTGATGGCAGTGCTAGCGTTGGGCTGGAGCTACTACACGCCGCTGGCGGCCAAGGGCAGTGAGGCGTTGATGCGCTGGACGGCGCCGTTGTTCAACCTGCTGGCCAGATTACCGCTTGTCGGGCGAATGGCCGTGCTCCGCTAGATGCTTGGGGCTGCTATGCAGCCCTTTCCGACCGGTCCGGCAAGGCCGCTCCCACAAGGCTCTGTGGGAGCTGGCTTGCCGGCGATGGGCCGCAAAGCGGCCCCGGCTATTCAAAGCTCCCATGCAACTGATGAATCTGCCGCCGCTGCTTCTTGGTCGGCCGGCCATCGGTGGTCACGCCCATGGCCCCGGCCTTACGCATTTCGGCCGCCTGCTCCCGGCGGCGCACGCTTTCTTCGGTTTCCTCGTACAGCGTCTGCGCTTCTGGCGCCCCACGCCGCACCACCGACAACGCCTTCACCACCACGGTGCGTTCATCGAACCCGGTGCGCAGCAAAAATTCGTCGCCCACCCGTGGCTCCTTGCCCGGTTTGCAACGCTCGCCCCGGCAATGCACCTTGCCGCTCTCGATCGCCGCCTTGGCCAGCGCCCGCGTCTTGTAGAAACGCGCCGCCCACAGCCACTTGTCCAGGCGAACCTTGTCGTCGTCTTCGGCTTTTTGTGCCATCCCGTTACCTCGGATTCTGTCTTTCATCGAACTGTACTACCTTCACATACGGATGCAAAAAGTCCTCGCCATGCTTACAGTTCACCACCTTACTCGCAGGGTGCGCTTCGTGAAGACATTTGACCATTTGACTGTGATCGGCCTGCGTGAGTGGATAGCCCTGCCCGACCTTGGTGTCGCCGGGCTGCGCGCCAAGATCGACACCGGCGCCAGCACCTCAAGCCTGCACGCTACCGAGGTGGAACCGTTCGAGCGCGACGGCCAGCCGTGGGTCCGTTTCACCGCGCACCTGGGCTCGGTGGTGCAGTTGCGTCACCGGCGTTGCGAGGCGCCGCTGGTCACCATGAAAACCATCAAGAGCTCCAACGGCCACGCCCAGACCCGCTATGTCATCCGCACGTCACTGGCGCTGGGCGATGGTGTGTGGGAGGTGGAGTTCACCCTGGCCTGTCGCAAGAACATGCGCTACCGCCTGCTGCTCGGTTCCAAGGCCTTGATCCAGGGCCAGCTGGTCGTGAACCCCGGCTTGAAGTACGTCCAAGATAAACCGGCCTTTCCGGCCACCCTTTCCCCTGTCACAGGTGCTGCATGAAGATCGCTGTGCTGTCGCGCAATCCGCGTCTGTATTCCACCCGCCGCCTGGTCGAAGCCGGTACCCAGCGTGGCCACGAAATGGTGGTGATCGACACCCTGCGGGCCTATATGAACATTGCCAGCCACAAGCCGCAGATCCACTACCGCGGCAAGCCGCTGGAGGGCTTCGATGCTGTGATCCCGCGCATCGGGGCTTCGGTCACCTTTTACGGCTGCGCGGTGCTGCGCCAGTTCGAAATGATGGGCGTGTACCCGCTCAACGAATCGGTCGCCATTGCCCGCTCGCGCGACAAACTGCGCTCGCTGCAATTGCTGTCGCGGCGCGGTATCGGCTTGCCCATTACCGGCTTCGCCCACTCACCGGACGACATCCCCGACCTGATCCAGATGGTCAATGGCGCCCCGCTGGTGATCAAGGTGCTGGAGGGTACCCAGGGCATCGGCGTAGTGCTGTGCGAAACCACCCAGGCGGCCGAGTCGGTGATCGAGGCGTTCATGGGCCTGAAGCAGAACATCATGGTTCAGGAGTACATCAAGGAGGCCGGCGGCGCCGACATTCGCTGCTTCGTGGTGGGAGACAAGGTGATTGCCTCGATGAAGCGCCAGGCCAAGCCGGGCGAGTTCCGCTCCAACCTGCACCGGGGGGGCGTCGCCAGCCTGATCAAGATCACCCCGGAAGAGCGGATTACCGCCATTCGTGCGGCCAAGGTGATGGGGTTGAGCGTGGCGGGTGTTGATATCCTGCGGTCCAACCATGGGCCGTTGGTGATGGAGGTGAACTCATCGCCGGGGCTGGAGGGGATCGAGGTGACCACTGGCAAGAACGTGGCCGGCATGATCATCGAGCACCTTGAGAAGAACGGCGGGCCTAATCAGACCCGGACCAAGGGCAAGGGCTGAGATTTTGGGGGCTGCCTTGCAGCCCATTCGCAGCACAAGGCTGCTCCTACAGGGGATCGCGTAACCCTGTGCTGCGAATGGGCCGCAAGGCGGCCCCGGCCCTCACACGGCGTTCCGAGGTAACAGCAACCCAAGCGGCAACCGCACCCGCGCCTCGATCCCGCCACCGGACCGGTTACGCAGCTCCACATTCCCGCCATGCTGGGCCGCGATGCGCTTGACGATCGCCAACCCCAGACCGGTGCCCTTGCCGCCCCGTGCACGGTCCCCACGAATGAACGGGTTGAAGATGGTCTCCAGCTCCGATTCGTCGATCCCGGTGCCACGGTCCAGCACGCTCAGCACCACGTATGGCGCACTTTCGTCACCCGACACATAGGCAGCCACTTCCACGCCCTTGCCGGCATGGTGCAAGGCGTTGCCGATCAGGTTGCCCAGCATGCGCTTGAGCGAAACACGGCGCAGCGGGAACGGCGGGATTGGCTCCAGGCACAGGCGCACCCGTTCTTTCGGCTGGTTGTACGGGGCCACCACTTCACGCACCAGTTCAGCCAGGTCGACCTCTTCCACCGGCTCGTCGCGGCCATCGCGGATGAACGCCAGGAACTGATCGAGGATCGCATCCATGTCCTCGATATCACGGACCATGTCGTCACTCAGGTCGCTGTCGCTGTCCAGCAATGACAACGACAGGCGCAGGCGCGTCAACGGTGTGCGCAGGTCGTGGGAAACCCCGGCCAGCATCAGCTCGCGCTCGCGCCCGGCCTGTTCGACATCTTCGGCCATCTGGTTAAAGGCCTTGTACACCTCGGTCATCTCGCTGGGTGTATCGCTGATCGGCAGGCGCACGCTGCGCCCCTGGCCCAGCTGACGAGCGGCGAATACCAGGCGCTTGAGCGGCTGGTTCAACTGGCGCACAAAGATCCAGGCAGAGGCTGTGGACAACAGGCCGATGGCCAGGAACCAACCCAGCACGTTCCAGATCTTCTGCCCACGCAGCGGGTGCGGGTACAGCGGCACTTTCAGCCAGCCCGGGCCCAGGCTTGGCGCATTGACCCACAACGCCGGTGGCGCATGAATACGCAGCCGCACCTCGGTGTCTTCGCCCAGCTCCGCCTGCATCTGCCGTTGGTAGATTTCGCTGTAGGGCCAATGCTGCTCGCCCTCGGGCACACCCGAGCCGGTCACGCGGATAAGGCCCGCCGCCTCGGCAATCTTGTCTCGGTTTTCTTCGTCGGCAGCCCAATAGGCGCGCAAGGTCAGCGCCACACCGTGGCTGTACTGACGGTCGACCAGTACGTCCTCGTTCATCAGCAGGTAGACCAGGGTCAAGGCCTTGCTGAACAGGACGACGATCAACACCAGCCACAGGGTGCGGGCGAAGAAACTCTGCGGAAACCAGAGCGGCGTTTTCATGGACGACGCGGCATCATTTACCTGCGTTTCCGTCTGGCACGAACACGTAGCCCACGCCCCAGACGGTCTGGATGTAACGCGGCTTGGACGGGTCCGGCTCGATCATGCGGCGCAGGCGCGAGATCTGCACGTCGATGGAGCGTTCCAGTGCATCCCACTCACGGCCACGGGCCAGGTTCATCAGCTTGTCGCGGGTCAGCGGCTCGCGGGCGTGCATCACCAGGGCCTTGAGCACGGCGAACTCGCCGGTGGTGAGCATGTGCACTTCATCGCCACGCTTGAGTTCGCGGGTGGCCAGCGACAGCTCGTAGTCGCCGAAGGTGACCGATTCGTCCTCACTGCCCGGCGCACCCGGCACGGCGGGGGCCTGACGGCGCAACACAGCCTTGACGCGGGCCATCAGCTCGTCCGGGTTGAACGGCTTGCCCAGGTAGTCGTCAGCGCCCAGTTCCAGGCCCTTGATACGGCTCAGCTCGTCGCCCTTGGCGGTGAGCATGATGATCGGGATCTGGTTGTTCTGCTGGCGCAGGCGCTTGCACGCGGACAGGCCATCCTCGCCCGGCAGCATCAGGTCGAGCACCACCAGGTTGAACACCTCGCGCTGCAGCAGGCGGTCCATCTGCTCGGTGTTGGGCACCGCACGGGCACGGTAGCCCTTGCTGGTGAAGAACCGTTCCAGCAGGCTGCTAAGCCCCGGATCGTCGTCGACGATGAGAATCTTGTCACCTTCAGCGGTGTTTGCGGTGCCGGTCATGAATAACTCCTCTGATTTCGCCGCGCATTATGGCGTAGCCATTGCTGCACGTTGCGTGAGCATTGTTAGCAGATTTTTCCCCCGGCGCCAGTTCCAGCTGGCTGGGCGCCATCACCGCAAGCCGATTGCGATGGGTATAATGCGCGGCTTTCATCCAGCGCCGCCGGGCGAAAAGCCCACAGGCGACCCCCGTATTCACAAATGTCAGGTGGTTTACATGGACAGCATCAACAGCCGTATCGCCGAGGAACTGGGCGTACGCCCCCAGCAGGTCGAGGCGGCCGTGGGCCTGTTGGACGAAGGCTCGACCGTGCCCTTCATCGCCCGTTACCGCAAGGAAGTGACCGGTAGCCTGGACGACACCCAGCTGCGCCATCTGGAAGAGCGCCTGCGCTACCTGCGCGAACTCGACGACCGTCGCGCCAGCATCCTGGCCAGCATCGAGGAACAGGGCAAGCTGACCCCGGAACTGGCCCGCGAAATCAAGCTGGCCGACACCAAGACCCGCCTCGAAGACCTGTACCTGCCGTACAAGCAGAAGCGCCGCACCAAGGGCCAGATCGCCCTGGAAGCCGGCCTGGGCGACCTGGCCGACGGCCTGTTCAACGACCCCAACCTGGCCCCGGAAAGCGAAGCCGCACGCTTCGTAAACGCCGAAAAGGGCGTAGCCGACGTCAAGGCCGCGCTGGAAGGTGCCAAATACATCCTCATGGAGCGCTTCGCCGAAGACGCCGCCCTGCTCGACAAGCTGCGCAGCTTCCTTAAGCAGGAAGCCGTGCTCAGTGCCCGTGTGGTGGCCGGCAAGGAAGAAGAAGGCGCCAAGTTCCGCGACTACTTTGCGCACGACGAACTGCTGCGCAACGCCCCGTCGCACCGTGCCCTGGCGATCTTCCGTGGGCGCAACGAAGGCGTGCTGAGCGCTTCGCTGAAAGTGGGCGAAGAACTGCCTGGCACCCTGCACCCGTGCGAAGTGATGATCGGCAACCACGTCGGCGTTGAAAACCGCAGCCGCCCGGCCGACAAATGGCTGGGCGAGGTGGTGCGCTGGACCTGGAAGGTCAAGCTGTACACCCACCTGGAAACCGACCTGTTCGGCGAACTGCGCGACAACGCCGAAGGCGAGGCGATCAACGTGTTCGCCCACAACCTGCACGACCTGCTGCTGGCCGCCCCGGCCGGCCCGCGCGCCACCCTGGGCTTCGACCCGGGCCTGCGCACCGGTTGCAAGATCGCCGTGGTCGATGCCACCGGCAAGCTGCTGGACTACACCACGGTGTACCCGCACGCGCCAAAGAATGACTGGGACCGCACCATTTCCATCATGGCCGCACTGTGCGCCAAGCACTCGGTGGAACTGATCGCCATCGGCAACGGCACCGCCAGCCGCGAGAGCGACAAGCTGGTGGCCGAACTGGTCAAAAAATACCCAGCGCTGAAAATTACCAAGATCATGGTCTCCGAGGCCGGTGCGTCGGTGTACTCGGCATCGGAACTGGCCGCCCGCGAGTTCCCGGACCTGGACGTGTCGATCCGTGGTGCCGTGTCGATTGCCCGCCGCCTGCAGGACCCGCTGGCCGAGCTGGTGAAGATCGACCCGAAATCCATAGGCGTCGGCCAGTACCAGCACGACGTTTCCCAGCTGAAACTGGCGCGTGGCCTGGACGCCGTGGTCGAGGACTGCGTGAACGCCGTGGGCGTGGACGTCAACACCGCCTCGGTGGCACTGCTGACCCGTATCTCCGGCCTCAACGCCACACTGGCACAGAACATCGTCGCCCACCGCGATGCCAACGGCCCGTTTGCCACCCGTGCAGCGCTGAAAAAAGTCAGCCGCCTGGGTGAAAAAACCTTCGAACAAGCCGCCGGCTTCCTGCGTGTGATGAACGGCGACAACCCGCTGGACGCCTCCGCAGTGCACCCGGAGGCCTATCCGCTGGTGCAGCGCATCGCCGCCGACACCGACCGCGATATCCGCTCGCTGATCGGCGACAGCAGCTTCCTCAAGCGCCTGGACCCCAAGAAGTTCACCGACGAGTCCTTCGGCCTGCCGACCGTCACCGACATCCTGCAAGAGCTGGACAAGCCTGGCCGCGACCCACGCCCAGAGTTCAAGACCGCCACCTTCCAGGACGGCGTCGAAGACCTCAAGGACCTGGAGCCCGGCATGATCCTGGAGGGCGTGGTGACCAACGTCACCAACTTCGGTGCCTTCGTCGACATCGGCGTGCACCAGGACGGCCTGGTGCACATCTCGGCGCTGTCGGAGAAGTTCATCAAAGACCCGCGTGAAGCGGTGAAGGCCGGCGACGTGGTCAAGGTCAAGGTCATGGAAGTGGACATCCCGCGCAAGCGCGTCGGCCTGTCCATGCGCATGGGCGACACCCCAGGCGAAAAGGTCGAAGGCAACCGCGGTGGCAACCGTGGCAATGGCGGCAACCGCCAGCAGCCGGCCCAACGCCCGCGTGAAACCGCCACTGCCGCACCGGCCAACAATGCCATGGCCTCGCTGTTCGCCAACGCCAAGCAGTTGAAGAAGAAGTGATGGACGTACCCCGCGAATACGTCGAAAGCGCCTTCAGCCAGCTGCTGGGCTGCCGCCTGCAACGCCTGGACACGGGTGTTGCCGAGGTGGCCCTGGCCCTCGAGCCGCACTTGCGCAACCGTGGCCAGAAGCTGCACGGCGGGGCGATCTTCAGCCTTGTGGACATCGCCATGGGCCTGGCCTGCTCGGCCAGCCATGGCTTTGACCAGCAAAGTGTCACCATCGAGTGCAAGATCAACTACATGCGCGCCGTCAGCGACGGCGAAGTGCTGTGCACCGCCCGTGTGCTGCACGCCGGGCGGCGTACCCTGGTGGTCGACGCCGACGTAGTCCAGGGCGACAAGCTGGTGGCTAAAGCGCAAGGAACCTTCGCGGTTCTCTAGCTCACCAAGCAGTATCTGCGGTATTTTCAGCAGTGCGCTGGCACTGCTGGAACCGCGTAAACCAGGCGACAACGCCAGTTCCTTTCTTCCTACCCTTGTAGACCGTTATCTCTACCCCCATATTGGGGCGACTGACGCGTGAAGGAATACATCTTGAGCGAACTCCTCAACCGCCGCCTGAGCCTGCTCGGCGCCAATCTTCCCCTGCTCAAGCAGTGCCTGCACGGTATTGAGCGCGAATGCCTGCGCGTGACCGACGAAGGTCGCCTGGCCCAGACCCCGCACCCGGAAGCTCTGGGGTCGGCGCTGACCAACGAGCAGATCACCACTGATTATTCCGAGTCGCTGCTGGAGTTCATCACCCCAGCACTGCCCGACCCGGCCAAAGTGCTCGAAAGCCTCGAACAGACCCACCGTTTCGTCTACAGCAAGCTGGGCGACGAATACCTGTGGAGCCCGTCGATGCCGTGCACGCTGCCGGCCGAGGAGGACATCCCGATCGCCGAGTACGGCAGCTCGAACATCGGCAAGCTCAAGCACGTCTACCGCAAGGGCCTGGCCCTGCGCTACGGCCGCACCATGCAGTGCATCGCCGGTATCCATTACAACTTCTCGCTGCCCGAAGCCCTGTGGCCTCTGCTGCGCGAAGCCGAAGGCAGCACGCAAGACAACCGCGACTACCAGTCGTCAGCCTACATCGCCCTGATCCGCAACTTCCGCCGCTACAGCTGGCTGCTGATGTACCTGTTCGGCGCCTCGCCAGCGCTGGACAAAGGCTTCCTGCGTGGCCGCCCGCACCAGCTCGAAGAGCTGGACGCCGAAACCCTGTTCCTGCCCTACGCCACCAGCCTGCGCATGAGCGACCTGGGCTACCAGAGCAACGCCCAGGCCGGCCTCACGCCTTGCTACAACAACCTGGCCAGCTACACCGACAGCCTGCGCAAGGCCGTGGGCACGCCCTACCCGCCTTATGTCGAGGTCGGTACGCACGTGGACGGCGAGTGGGTGCAGCTGAACACCAACATTCTGCAGATCGAGAACGAGTACTACTCGAACATCCGCCCCAAGCGCGTCACCTACACCGGCGAGCGGCCGATCCAGGCCCTGACCTCGCGGGGCGTGCAGTATGTGGAAGTACGTTGCCTGGACATCAACCCGTTCCTGCCGGTAGGTATCGACCTGACCGAGGCGCGCTTCCTCGACGCGTTCCTGCTGTTCTGCGCCCTGGAAGACAGCCCGCAGCTGGACAACGGCGAATGCCGCCAGTGCACCGACAACTTCCTGACCGTGGTGAAGGAAGGCCGTCGCCCGGGCCTGGAGCTGCATCGTGATGGCCAGCCGATCACCCTGAAGGATTGGGCCAGCGAGCTGATTGAGCGTATCCGGCCACTGGCCGACCTGCTCGACCAGGCGCAAGGCGGCGATGCCCACGGCAAAGCCCTGGATGCCCAGCAGGCCAAGGTGGATGATGCCGCGCTGACCCCGTCAGCCCAGGTGCTGGCACGCATGACCGAGCACGACGAAACCTTCATCCAGTTCTCCCTGCGCCAAAGCCGTGTCCACGCCGAGACATTCCGCGAACAGCCACTGAGCAACGAACAGCAACAGGCGTTCGAAACACTGGCCCGCGAATCGCTCACCAAGCAGTCCGAGCTGGAGCAGGAAGAGGTCGGTGACTTCGACCTGTTCGTCGGCGCCTATCAGGCCAGCATCCTGGCGATCAGCAACTGATGAGCCGCGCCGTCGCCTCGCGCAAGCCGCGCGCCAGCAGCCAGGCCAGGATCGAGGCGATCCTGGCGGCTGCGCGTGAGCTGCTGGCCGAACAAGGGGTGGCGGCACTTTCCATCTACAGCGTGGCCGAGCGGGCGCAGATTCCACCGTCGTCGGTGTATCACTTCTTCGCCAGCGTGCCGGCCCTGCTGGAAGCGCTGACGGCCGATGTACACCGGGCGTTTCGTGAAGCCCTGAGCGCACCGTTCGACAGCAGCGCGTTCAGCACCTGGCACCAGCTGTCACGGCTGATCGAGCAGCGCATGCTGGATATCTATAACGAAGATGCTGCGGCGCGGCAGCTGATTCTGGCCCAGCACGGCCTGAGCGAAGTGGTGCAGGCCGACCGGCAGCACGACATGGAACTGGGCGACTTGATGCACAAGTTGTTCGACCAGCATTTTCACCTGCCGGTGATGCCGCTGGATGTGGATGTGTTCGCCCTGGCCATGGAACTGAGCGACCGGGTATATGCGCGGTCGGTGCAGTTGCACGAGGCGATCACCCCGCGCATGGCCGAAGAAGGCAAGCGGGTGTTCGAGGCGTATCTGGGGTTATACCTGCCGCCGTTTCTGGCCAAGCGTTCCAGCTGAAGTTATTGGGGCCGCGTTGCGGCCCATTCGCGGCACAAGGCCGCTCCTACAGGAGATCGCATTCCCGTGTCGGAGCGGCCTTGTGTCGCGACAGGGCTGCAAAGCAGCCCCATGGGCCACGTTCATCACAGCTTGGCGATAGACACTTCAGTCGATTTCACAAAGGCAATCACTTCGCTGCCAACCTGCAGCTCCAGCTCTTTTACCGAGCGGGTGGTGATGACCGAAGTGACGATACCCGAGGCAGTCTGCACGTCGATTTCCGACAGTACCGGGCCTTCGAGGATTTCTTTCACGGTGCCTTTGAACTGGTTGCGGACGTTGATGGCTTTGATGGTCATGATGTCATTCCTTCTCTATGGCTTCAGTCAGGTAAGTGAGTGGTTCAGTGCGCCCAACGCAGTTGCGTGGGCAGCGGGGCTACAGGGTCCGGCTCGGGCGCAGTGCCCGGGGCCGACAGAACACGGTTGAGCACTTCGCTTTCCAGCGCGGCCAGGCGGTGCGAACCACGTGCCCTGGGCCGTGCCAGGTCGACCGTAAGGTCAAGCCCGACTTCGCCGTCCTCGATCAGGATCACCCGGTCAGCCACGGCAACTGCCTCGCTGACATCGTGGGTGACCAGCAGCACAGTGAAGCCGTGCTGACGCCACAGGCGTTCGATCAGTTGCTGCATTTCGATACGGGTCAATGCATCCAGCGCACCCAGCGGCTCATCCAGCAGCAGCAGGCGTGGCTGGTGAATCAAGGCGCGGGCCAAGGCCACACGCTGCTTCTGGCCACCGGAGAGGGCTGCCGGCCATTCATTGGCGCGGTCGGCCAGGCCAACCGCATCCAGCGCTTCCAGCGCACGTGGGCGCCAATCACCCGACAGGCCCAGGCCAACGTTGTCGATCACCTTCTTCCACGGCAGCAGGCGCGCGTCCTGGAACATCAGGCGGGTTTCTTCACGGGCCTCTTCCAGCGGCGCAGCACCGGCCAGCAACTGCCCGCCAGTGGGCTGGTCGAGCCCGGCCAGCAGCCGCAGCAGGGTGCTTTTGCCGCAGCCGCTGCGGCCAACGATGGCAACGAACTGGCCGGCCGGAATGTGCAGGTCGATGCCCTTCAACACTTCGCGCTGGCCAAAGGTCTTGCGCAGGCCATTGGAGGCCAGCGGGATGCCACGCAGCAGGCGTGGCGGCTGTTCCTTGAGCACAGTCATGCACCCTCCTTCTTGGCCACTTGATAGGCCGGGTGCCAGCGCAGCCAAACACGTTCCAGGCCACGGGCAGCGAGGTCGGCGAGTTTGCCAAGCACGGCATACAGGACGATGGCCAGTACCACCACGTCGGTCTGCAGGAACTCACGGGCGTTCATCGCCAGGTAACCGATGCCGGCATTCGCCGAAATGGTTTCGGCCACGATCAGGGTCAGCCACATGAAGCCCAGTGCGAAGCGCACCCCCACCAGGATCGATGGCAGCGCGCCCGGCAGGATCACTTGGCGGAACAGGCTGAAGCCGGACAAGCCGTAGCTGCGCGCCATCTCTACCAGCGCCGGGTCAACGTTGCGAATACCGTGATAGGTGTTCAGGTAGATCGGGAACAGCGTGCCCAGCGCGACCAGAAAGATCTTTGCCGACTCGTCGATACCGAACCACAGGATCACCAGCGGGATCAGCGCCAGGTGCGGCACGTTGCGGATCATCTGCACCGAGCTGTCGAGCAGGCGTTCGCCCCAGTTCGACAGGCCGGTGATGAAGCCCAGTACCAGGCCGATGCTGCCGCCGATGGCGAAGCCCAGGCCGGCACGCCAGCCACTGATGGCCAGGTGGGTCCAGATGTCGCCGCTGCGCACCAGCTCGACACCGGCGCTGACTACTGCGCTAGGTGCCGGCAGGATGCGCGTCGACAGCCAGCCAGCGCTGACCGCCAGTTGCCAGACTGCCAGCAGCAGCACCGGCAGCGCCCACGGCGCCAGGCGCTGGGTCAGGGTGGAGGAAGTTGCACGACTCATGGCCCGGCCCTCAGCTCTGCGACACGGATTTGGGCAGGATGTCGTTGGCCACCATCTCGCCGAACGGGCTCACGTAGCCACCGGTTTTCGGTTGCTCCGGGCGCTGAACATCAAGGTGCGGGAACAGCAGCTCGGCAACGCGGTAAGACTCTTCGAGGTGTGGATAACCCGAGAAGATGAAGGTATCGATCCCCAGGTCGGCATATTCCTTCACCCGCGCGGCGACAGTCGGGCCGTCGCCTACCAGCGCGGTACCGGCGCCGCCACGTACCAGGCCAACGCCTGCCCACAGGTTGGGGCTGACTTCCAGGTTGTCGCGGTTGCCGCCGTGCAGGGCAGCCATGCGCTGCTGGCCCACCGAGTCGAAGCGCGCCAGCGAGGCCTGGGCACGGGCGATGGTGTCATCGTCCAGGTGCGAGATCAGGCGGTCGGCGGCGGCCCAGGCTTCTTCGTTGGTTTCCCGCACAATCACGTGCAGGCGGATACCGAAGCGTACTTCACGGCCTTGAGCGGCCGCTTTTTCGCGCACCTGGGCGATTTTCTCGGCAACGGCTGACGGCGGCTCGCCCCAGGTCAGGTACAACTCGACCTGCTCGGCGGCCAGGTCCTGAGCGGCCTCGGAGGAACCGCCGAAATACAGCGGCGGGCGTGGTTGCTGAATCGGCGGGTAGAGCAGCTTGGCGCCCTTCACCTGGATGTGCTTGCCGTCGTAGTCGACGTTTTCGCCTTCCAGCACCTTGCGCCAGATACGGGTGAACTCGACCGACGCTTCGTAGCGTTCCTGGTGGTTCAGGTGCAGGCCATCACCGGCCAGTTCATCCGGGTCGCCACCGGTTACCAGGTTGAACAAGGCACGGCCATTGGACAGGCGGTCCAGGGTCGCAGCCTGGCGTGCTGCCACGGTCGGCGAAATGATGCCCGGGCGCAGGGCAACCAGGAATTTCAGGTGCTGGGTCACAGGGATCAGCGACGCGGCCACCAGCCAGGAATCCTCGCAGGAACGGCCGGTCGGGATCAGTACCCCACCAAAGCCCAGACGGTCGGCGGCCTGCGCGATCTGCTGCAGGTAACCGTGGTCGACCGCACGCGCGCCGTCGGAAGTGCCCAGGTACTTGCCGTCACCGTGGGTCGGGAGGAACCAGAAAATATTAAGGCTCATTGGAGTTGTCTCCTCAAGGGTGGCTCAGCCAGGGCGGCGCCCCGGCACGGGCGAATCAATCAAGGCGCGCTAGCGACCTTGGCCGGGGGTGTCCAGATCACGTCCTTGATGCTCAGCGGCTTGGGTATCAGCTTGAGCGCCTGGAAGGTGTCGGCGATTTTCTGTTGTGCGGCCACTACCTCGGGAGTCAGCGGTGCTGCACCGTAGCCTTGGCGCTTGACCGAGGTCAGGGTGATGTCGGCAGGCAGGCCGAGCAGCGGTGCCACCTGGTCGGTCACTTCCTGCGGGTTGGCCTGCGACCATTCCCCCACGGCGCGCACTTCCTCGATGAGGGTGTTGATCACCGCCGGGTGCTGGGTCGCGTAGTTGCGGGTGGCCAGGTAGAACTGGTGGTTGTCGACCAGGCCCTTGCCGTCACGCAGGGTACGGGCCTGCAATTGTTTTTCCGCAGCGGCCTGGTACGGGTCCCAGATCACCCAGGCATCGACGCTGCCACGCTCGAAAGCGGCGCGGGCATCGGCAGGGGGCAGGTAAACCGGCTGGATATCGCTGTACTTCAGGCCGGCGTCTTCCAGGGCGCGGACCAGCAGGTAGTGGACGTTGGAGCCTTTGTTGAGGGCGACTTTCTTGCCTTTGAGTTCCTTGACCGACTGGATCGACGACCCCTTCGGCACCAGGATCGCTTCGCTGTGCGGCGCTGGCGGCTCGTAGGCCACGTAGAGCAGATCGGCGCCGGCGGCCTGGGCAAATACGGGCGGGGTTTCGCCGGTAACACCAAAGTCGATGGAGCCGACGTTCAGCCCTTCAAGCAGCTGCGGGCCGCCGGGGAATTCGGTCCACTGCACCTGCACGCCCTGCTCGGCCAAGCGCTTTTCCAGCGTGCCCTTGGCCTTGAGCAGCACCAGGGTGCCGTATTTCTGGTAACCGATACGCAGGCTTTCGGCCTGGGCTTGGGTAATGGCGCCGAAGGACACAGCCGCCGCAAACAGGGCGACCAGACCGCGACGCAAGAAGACTGTGCGCATGGCGCTCTCCTGTGCGAATGAGGTTCGGGTTGCACCTGCTTGCCTCGTTATCGGGCGAGTAAGGTGGTGAAGCGGGTTGTGCCGGTCAGATGCTCCAGCGGGCGCTGATCAGGCGTTCGTTCAGTACGCCGGGGGCCACGGGGCGTGGCCGACGGGCCAGGGCAACGTGGAAGGTTTCCAGCGAGTCCAGCAGGCGTTCTTCCAGTGCCGGCACCAACTGCGCGGGCTTCGTGCCGTCTGCATAAGCCACCTGGCTGTCGTCGGCGAAGATCCCTTGCAGGGTCTCTTGTGCCTTGAGTGCCGACAGCACGGGTTTCAATGCGTAATCCACCGCCAGCATGTGGGCGATGCTGCCGCCGGTGGCGATCGGCAACACGATCTTGTGGGCCAGGGCGCGTTCGGGCAGCAGGTCCAGCAAAGTCTTCAGTGCACCGGCAAACGAAGCCTTGTACACCGGGGTTGAAACGATCAGGCCATCGGCCTGGGCTACCAGTTGCTGGAAGTGCTGCACATGCGGGCTGTCGAAACGGGCATGCAGCAGGTCTTCGGCGGGGAAGTCACGTACCTGGAACGTCACCACTTCAACGCCACGGCCCTGCAGCCACTGGCGCGAACGCTCAAGCAGCACGCCGGAGCGTGAACGAAGACTTGGGCTACCACCGATTGAGACGACCAGCATTGCTGCGCTTCCTTGTGTTCTGTTGGAGGTGACATTAACAGCTGCTATATATATCTAGAAATCATATTTTTTCATTTGGTTATTCCATTATTGTCTTTATTCGCGAGGGCCTATTCGCGGGCGCGCCCGCTCCCACCGGATTATGTGGAAAGCCGGGTCTGCACTGTTTCTGTGGGAGCGGGCGTGCCCGCGAAGAGGCCCACACATTCTGCGCAGGCATAAAAAAGGGCCGTCGAAACGGCCCGAAAATCCCTGCTTGGCTAAGAGCAATGCAACGAGGAATCCTTTAACGATTTGGCTGTGGGGTCAGGCGCAGATAGGGTTTGACCGCCCGGTAACCTTTGGGGAAGCGCTGCTTGATTTCTTCCTCATCTTTGAGCGAAGGCACGATTACCACCTCGTCGCCGTCCTGCCAGTTACCTGGCGTGGCGACCTTGTGGTTGTCGGTGAGCTGCAGCGAGTCGATCACCCGCAAAATTTCATTGAAGTTGCGCCCGGTACTGGCCGGATAGGTGATGGTCAGGCGCACCTTCTTGTTCGAGTCGATGACGAACAGAGAGCGCACGGTCAGGGTGTCGCTGGCGTTCGGATGGATCAGGTCGTACAGGTCGGACACCTTGCGGTCGGCGTCGGCAATGATCGGGAAGTTGACCACGGTGTTCTGGGTTTCGTTGATGTCATCGATCCACTTGTGGTGCGAGTCGACCGGGTCTACCGACAGGGCGATGGCCTTGACCCCACGCTTGGCAAAGTCGTCCTTGAGTTTGGCGGTCAGGCCCAGCTCGGTGGTGCACACCGGGGTGAAGTCGGCCGGATGGGAGAACAACACCCCCCAGCTGTTGCCGAGCCACTCGTGGAAGCGGATTTTGCCTTCGCTGGAATCCTGTTCGAAATCGGGGGCGATATCGCCGAGTTTGAGGCTCATGGGCTGCGGCTCCTTGGCTGGGTTCTGTACCGTATGGGTTCAATGTGCCTGCATTCGGTTAAAAATAAAAAGAATAAATAACGATTTATTTATAACAAAAATTCATACGAAAATGCAGGTACAAAAAAGCCTCGCACTAGGCGAGGCTTTCTTTGTGGCTACGACTTACAGGAAGCTGTAAGTGTAGTTCACGATGAAACGAGTTTGGTCCTGGTCGTTAGCAGAGCCCGACCCTGTGCCGCGATATACGCCCTGACGAAGGCTGAAGCCCAAGCCTTTGAGCGTACCTTCTTGTAGAACATAATCAACTCGCGCGTCACGTTCCCATTCAGTGAAGGTGCCGTTGCCGTTAGTGCTGCGGCCATCCTCGCCACGCAGGTAGGCTACCGAGGCTTTCAGACCCGGCACACCCAGACTGGCGAAATCGTAGGAATACTGACCAAAGGTAGTATTTTCGCCAGCCTTGGCGAACTGGTTGATCATGCTATCGGTGAACAGATAGAAGCTCGAGCCGCCGGCGCCTTCATTGGCCAAGCTGCCCTGGTTCAACCACACAAAGCCGCCATCATCACTGACTTGCTGATGCCCCAGCATCAGAGCATGACTACCAAGGGTGTAGGTGAACATGGCGGACCAGGTCTTGTTGTCGACCTCGCCAGCGTTCTTAGCGTAGCCGCCGTTGTTTTTGAACTCGTAACCGGCTTCACCATTGCGCCCGTCTTTGCTGCTATCGAAATAGCGCAGGTCGGTTTTGAACGACTGATCGTCAGCAATCTTGAATACGTGGGTAGCGCCCAGGAAGTGCTGTTTGTAGAAGTCTTCCAGGTTCGAGTAGTAGTACTGCAGGGTCAGGTCAGGGGTTAGCTTGTAATCCAGACCCGCGTAGCGGAACTTGTTGCTCTCCTGAGTAGCACCTTGAACCGACAAACCGGTACGGTTGCTCGAAGCACGGCCCATGGCGTGGGTCAGCTGACCGGCGTTGATGGTTAGGTTGTCGATTTCCTTCGACTGGATCGTGCCACCCTCGAAGGTCTGCGGCAGGAGACGGCCATCGTTGGAGACCAGAATCGGCAGGTTCGGCGCCAGGGCGCTACCGTAGTGCACTTCTGTTTTGGAGAAACGAGCCTTGGCGTTGGCACCCAGACGCGCCCACTGTTTCTCAGCAGAACCGTCGGAATCGCTAGGGAAGAAGCTGCTGCCGTTCGGGTGATAACCCTTACCACCATCGAGATGAATACCCCAGAGTGCTTGGGCATCAACGCCGAAACCTACGGTGCCTTGGGTAAATCCGGAAATGTAGTCAAGCTTGAAGCCTTGACCCGACTCACGGTTGTCCGGGCGAGGCTTACTGCCCGAAGCTTCACGGTTGTCGTTGTTGAAGTACATGGTGCGCGAGCTAAGCGACAGTTTGCTGTCTTCAACGAAACCGGCAGCGCCTGCTTGTTGGGCGAAAACCCCCAGTGCCACGGCCAGGGCCAGGCTGGACTTGTACATGTTTTGCTCCTCTACGTTCTAATTTTTGTGTATCTCTGGCGGAGGGATCTGCTGCCCCTTCTCACCGTGGATTGGCGATTTAGTCCCAAAGCGTGACCACTAAGTCAATCGTTTCTAAACGTTTCGCGACTTTGGTCTAAGACGCCAGCTGCGCTACAGGATAATGACAATCCTATAAATCCAAAATGACCGTTTTATGAATTGGTAAGATTTTTACGGAATATGGTTGGAACCTTTACAGCCAAACGTTGTAGCAACCCCGCGAATAATAACCATTGGTTATTTGCAAACGTTTGCTCATAACCTAATACCGTATCGTTCTATAGGGACGAAAAAGCCTAGCAGCCCGCTCTGATTTCCCCACGCGGCGGCCTTTCACGGTCAATGTGGGAGCGCACTCCCCCTGGGCTTAAGGCATTTGGCTCCTAAGCTAATGCAAAAAAGTTATTTATTTTTAAATTCTTAGATCATTTAGCCTTCTCGCCATCCATCGCCCTGATTGCCTGACGAGAGGTTCACCATGATCCCGCACGCTCCGCTGCGCCTGTTCGCCGCCCTGACCCTCGCCAGCACCAGCTGGGTTGCCCAGGCCGCCGACCTGACCGTGGCCTACCAGACCACCGTCGACCCGGCCAAAGTGGCTCAGGTCGATGGCGACTATGAAAAAGCCAGCAAGGCCAGCATCGACTGGCGCAAGTTCGATAACGGCGCCGACGTGATCACTGCGGTGGCCAGCGGCGACGTGCAAATCGGCTACCTGGGTTCCAGCCCGCTGGCTGCTGCCGCCACCCGCAAGCTGCCGGTCGAGACCTTCCTCATCGCCACCCAGATTGGCGCTGGTGAAGCGCTGGTCGCCCGCGACAGCATCAAGACTCCGCAAGACCTGATCGGCAAGAAGGTCGCCGTGCCGTTCGTCTCCACCGGCCACTACAGCCTGCTGGCCGCCCTGAAAAGCTGGAATATCGACCCGTCCAAGGTACAGATCCTTAACCTGGCGCCACCGGCCATCATTGCCGCCTGGAAGCGCGGCGACATTGATGCCACCTACGTCTGGGACCCAGCCTTGGGCGTGGCCAAGGAAAACGGCAAGGTGCTGATCACCTCGGGCGAACTGGCCCAGAAAGGCGCACCCACTTTCGATGCCTGGATTGTGCGCAAAGACTTCGCCGACAAGCACCCTGAGGTGGTCAAAGCCTTTGCCAAAGTCACCCTCGACGCCTACGCCGACTACCGCAAGGACCCGAAAGCCTGGCTAGCCGACAAGGGCAACGTAGACAAGCTGGTGAAGCTGTCCGGCGCCAAGGCCAGCGACATCCCGGTGCTGCTGGAGGGCAACGTGTACCCACTGGCCGCAGACCAGGCCAACGCCCTGGGCGCGCCGACCACCCAGGCACTGACCGACACGGCCAACTTCCTCAAGCAGCAAGGCAAGGTCGACGCCGTACTGCCGGACTACTCGCCGTACGTCAGCGCCAAGTTCCTTCCAAACTGATCCGGAGCCCGTCATGGCCTTGCTCGAGCTGGAGCGCATCAGCGCACAGTACCCTGGCGCCAGCACCCCGGTGCTGGCCGACATCAACCTGAGCCTGGGGCCTCGCCAGCTGCTGGTGGCCTTGGGGCCTTCCGGCAGCGGCAAGACTTCGCTGCTCAACCTGATCGCCGGCTTCGTCGCCCCCAGCGGCGGGCGCATCACCCTCGACGGCGTACCGGTGCAGGGCCCTGGTGCCGAGCGCGGTGTGGTGTTCCAGGACGATGCCCTGCTGCCATGGCAGAACGTGCTGGGCAATGTCGCCTTCGGCCTCGAACTGGCCGGCGTGCCCCGCGCCCAGCGTGAGGCCAAGGCCCGCGAAATGCTCGCCCTCGTCGACCTCGATGGCTTTGGCGAACGGCGCATCTGGCAGTTGTCCGGTGGCCAGAAGCAGCGCGTAGGCCTGGCCCGCGCGCTGGCGGCCGACCCACGGGTATTGCTGATGGATGAACCGTTCGGTGCCCTCGACGCGTTTACCCGCGAGCAGATGCAGGAACTGCTGCTGCAGGTGTGGCAGCGCACCGCCAAGCCGGTGTTCCTGATTACCCACGACATCGAAGAAGCGGTGTTCCTTGCCAGCGAACTGGTACTGCTGGCGCCCAACCCGGGGCGCGTAGTGGAGCGCCTGCAACTGGACTTCGGCCAGCGCTATGCCGCTGGCGAATCGGCCCGGGCCATCAAGTCCGATCCCGCCTTCATCGAAACCCGCGAGCATGTGCTGGCGCGGGTGTTCTCCCAACGCCAAAGCCTGCAGGAGCGCGCATGAGCAGCCTGGACCTGCCGGTCGCCGGCAAGCACAACGCCCAAACCCGGCCAGCCGCCAAGCAGCGCCCGCCGTTGTCCACCCGCTGGATCAGTGCTCTGACCATGGTCAGCCTGCTGCTGGTCTGGTGGCTGGTGACGGCCGCCGGCTGGATCGAACCCCTGTTCCTGCCTTCGCCCGGTGACATCCTGGCCAGGGCCTGGACCCTGCTGACCCAAGGTTACATGGACGCCAGCCTGTGGCAGCACCTGGGCGCGAGCCTGGGCCGCATCGGCCTGGCGCTGGTGGCCGCGACCCTGACCGCGATCCCGGTCGGCATCGCCATCGGCTACAACCGCGTGGCCCGCGGCATCCTCGACCCGCTGATCGAGTTCTACCGGCCCATCCCGCCGCTGGCCTACCTGCCGTTGATCGTCATCTGGTGCGGTATCGGCGAGCTGTCGAAGGTGCTGCTGATCTACCTGGCGATCTTCGCCCCGATCGCCATTGCCACAGCCACCGGTGTGCGCACGGTCGACCCGGCCAAGCTGCGGGCGGCACAGTCGCTGGGCGCGACCAAGACGCAGCTGATACGCCATGTGATCCTGCCCAGTGCGCTGCCCGACATCCTCACCGGCATCCGCATCGGCCTGGGGGTGGGCTGGTCGACACTGGTCGCCGCCGAGCTGATTGCCGCCACCAGCGGCCTGGGCTTCATGGTCCAGTCGGCGGCGCAGTTCCTGGTCACTGATGTGGTGGTGCTGGGTATTTTGCTGATCGCCCTGATCGCCTTCGCCCTGGAAATGAGCCTGCGTGCCCTGCAACGCAAACTGGTGCCCTGGCACGGGCAGAGCCACTGATTGCCGACTGACCAAGCCGGCAACCCGGCGCCTAGAACGAGAAAAGACATGAGCCTGACCGTTACCCCTCTCAGCCCGGCCCTCGGTGCCCAGATCAGCGGCGTGGACATCAGCCGCGATATCACTGCAGAAGAACGCGACGCCATCGAACAGGCGCTGCTCAAGCATCAGGTGCTGTTCTTCCGCGACCAGCCGATCAACCCCGAGCAGCAGGCGCGCTTTGCCGCCCGCTTCGGCGACCTGCACATTCACCCGATCTACCCCAACGTGCCGGAAACCCCGCAGGTGCTGGTGCTCGACACGGCAGTCACCGATGTACGCGACAACGCCGTGTGGCACACCGACGTGACCTTTTTGCCGACCCCGGCACTGGGCGCGGTGCTCAGCGCCAAGCAGTTGCCGGCCTACGGTGGCGATACCCTGTGGGCCAGCGGTATCGCGGCCTTCGAAGCCTTGTCGGCGCCGCTGCGCGAGCTGCTCGACGGGCTGACCGCCACCCACGACTTTACCAAGTCGTTCCCGCTGGAGCGTTTTGGCACCACGCCGGAAGACCTGGCGCGCTGGGAGGCCACGCGGCGCAACAACCCGCCGCTGTCGCACCCGGTGGTGCGCACGCATCCGGTGAGCGGGCGCAAGGCGTTGTTCGTCAATGAAGGGTTTACTACGCGCATCAATGAGCTGAGCGAGCTGGAAAGCGATGCGCTGCTGAGGCTGCTGTTCGCCCATGCGACGCGACCGGAGTTCAGCATTCGCTGGCGTTGGCAGGAGAATGACGTGGCGTTCTGGGACAACCGCGTGACCCAGCATTTTGCGGTGGATGATTACCGGCCGAACCGGCGGGTGATGCACCGGGCGACCATCCTGGGGGATGCACCTTTCTGACAGTTTTTGCGAGGCCCTTGGCCTCCATTCGCAGCACAAGGCTGCTCCTACAGGGGATCGCGTACCCTTGTAGGAGCAGCCTTGTGCTGCGAATGGGCCGCAAAGCGGCCCCGGCGATCTAACGGACCAGATGCAGGTACTGCATGTGCCGCTCGTACTGGTCGAGGATGTCGTTGATGATCTGCTCCTTGCTGTAGCCCACCAGGTCATAGTTCTGGCTGCCTTCGCTCAGGTGCACCTCCGCCCGGTAATAGCGGCGGTTCTTCAACTCCTGCGTACCCAGCCCACCCAGGGCGAACGATGGCGTGAAGTAGCCACGCATCTGCACCTGGTAAATGAACGGCTGTTCCTCGCCATGGCCAATCTTCAGGCTGACGTTGTCGTGGCTCGGGTCGTCCTGGGTAATTATTACCAGGCCCTTCTGCTCGAACACTTCACGCACGTCGGCAATCGCCGGACGCACCACATCGTCCATGAAGCGGTACACCTCATCACGCGACGGGAAGTGCACCGCCTGGCTCAGGCGCTGGCGCCAACCGCCACGGCCGCGACGTGACTGGGCGAACGGGGCCAGCGAGTGCATCTGCGCGATCTGCCGTTGCGACTCCAGGTAAAACGCCTTGTGCAGCCCCCACATCATGCACAGCAGAATCAGCGAGAACGGCAACGAGGTCAGCACCACCGCCGACTTCAGCGAGTCGATGCTGCCCGCGAACAGCAGTGCACTGGTGATCAGCGCCGTCATCGCGCCCCAGAAGATGCGCAGCCAGTTCGGCCCGTCCTCGTCCGCGTCGCCACCCTTGGCCGACAGAGTCGACAGCACCACAGTGCCCGAATCGGCCGAGGTCACGAAGAACACGAAGCTGATGAACACCGTGGTGGCGATCACCGCCTTGCTCCATGGGTAGGTCTCCAGCAGCAGGTACAGGCTCATCGACGGGTTATCCAGTGCCGACTGGCCCAGCGCGGTCATGCCGTGGTTGATCACCTGGTCCAGGGCGCTGTTGCCGAAAATCGACATCCACGCCAGGGTGAAGCCCAGGGGGATCAGCAGCACGCCAAAGACGAATTCGCGGATGGTGCGGCCACGGGAAATACGGGCGATGAACAGGCCCACGAACGGCGCCCAGGCAATCCACCAGGCCCAGTAGAACACTGTCCAGCCGCCCAGCCAGTCGCGGTTATCACCGTAGGCATACACATCAAAACTCTTGCGTGGCAGAGCGCCCAGGTAATCACCCAGGTTCTGGATCAGCGTGTTGAACAAGTGTTGGGTAGGCCCGGCAAACAGCACGAACAACAGCAACGCGCAGGCCAGGAACAGGTTGATGTCGCTCATCACCCGCACGCCCTTCTCCACCCCGGCAACGGCAACGGCCACTGCCGCGCCCATCATCAGGGTGATGAGGATCACCTGTACCCACTGGCTGTGGCTGATACCGAACAGGTAGTCCAGGCCGGCGTTCAGGTGCAGTACGCCAAAGCCCATGTCGGCACCCAGGCCGAACACCGTGGCAATGATACCGAAGCCATCCACTGCGTAGCCGATAGGGCCGTTGATGCGCTTGCCGATCAGAGGGTACAGCGCCGAACGCAACGCCAGCGGCAGGTTGTGGCGGTAGGCGAAGTAGGCCAGCGCCATGCCGACAAAGGCGAATACGCCCCAGCCATGCAGGCCCCAGTGCAGGAACAGGATCTGCATCGCCTGGCGCCCGGCCTCGGCCGTGCCCGCTTCGCCCTGGGGCGGTTGCAGCATGTGCGTCAGCGGTTCGGAAACGCAGAAGAAGAACAGGGTAATGCTGATACCGGCGGCGAACAGCATGCCGGCCCACGAGAGGTAACTGAACTCGGGTTCGTCGTGGTCGGCACCGAGCTTGATCTTGCCGTAGCCGGACAAGGCGGTGACCACCACGAAGACCAGATACAGCGTCATGGCCAACATGTAGTACCAGCCGACCGTGTTGGCCGCCCAGTTCTGCGCCGCCAGCAGCCAGTCGCCTGCGGCTTGCGGGTTGGAGATGACTACCAGGCCAAAGATGAGGATGAAACTTGCCGCAAAGTAGAACACCGGGGGGTTCATGCGGATTTTGCCGTTGGCGGCGGAAGGGTTCGGTGCACTCATCGGGCGTGCACCTCGTCGAATGACGTGAGGTTCGGAATGAACGGGTTCAGCAAAGGAATCCTCCTGTTGAACACCGGCAGCGGACCAGCGTTTTTACATTGAACAAGCGTTCAAGTTAAACATGGATCGGATTTCAATGCGAATTGGGGCGCTGATTGGCGTCCTCCTGCACTGGCCTTCGCGGGCTTGCCCGCTCCCACAGGTACTCCACAAGAACGATTCTTTGTGGGTTACTTGTGGGAGCGGGCAAGCCCGCGAAGAGGCCAGTGCAGCCAATATCAATGCCAGATCAGTTCTTGTCCTGGCAATCCAGCTGCAGGTTGGCCTGGGTGATGTTGCTTTCAGCAGGCACACTGCGGGTCAGCCACACGTTACCGCCAATGGTCGAACCCTTGCCGATGGTAATACGCCCCAGCACCGTGGCCCCGGCATAGATCACCACATCGTCCTCGACAATGGGATGGCGCGGCAGGCCTTTGTGCAGGGTGCCGGACTCATCGCTGGGGAAGCGTTTGGCGCCCAGGGTCACCGCCTGGTAGATGCGCACGCGCTCACCGATGATCGCGGTTTCGCCGATGACCACGCCGGTGCCGTGGTCGATGAAGAAGCTCGGGCCGATCTGCGCGCCGGGGTGGATGTCGATACCGGTGGCCGAATGCGCCAGCTCCGAGCTGATCCGCGCCAGCAGTGGCAGGCCGGCCTTGTACAGGTGATGCGCCAGGCGGTGATGGATGATCGCCAGGATGCCCGGGTAGCACAGCAGCACTTCATCGACGCTGCGCGCGGCGGGGTCGCCGTGATAGGCGGCCAGCACGTCGGTGTCGAGCAGCACCCGCAGTTCCGGCAGCGCAGCAGCAAAGCCCTGGATCAGCTTCAACGCATGGCCATCGACGCTGGCCAGTTCAGCCTTGCTTTGCCGGGCGGCGTAGCGCAACTCCAGGCGCGCCTGGGTCAGCAAGGCGGTCAGCGCGGCATCCAGGGTATGGCCAACGTAGAAGTCTTCGCTCTCTTCGCGCAGGTCCACAGGCCCAAGGCGCATGGGGAACAACGCGCCGCACAGTTGCTCCAGGATCTGCCGCATTGCTTCGCGCGACGGCAACTCGCGCCCGCCCTGCTCGCCAATGCTCCGGCCATTGCGGGTGCGCCATTGCTCACGGGCGCCGCGCAGGCCGCTAACGATGTTGTGCAACTGCCAGTGCGCGGATGAAGGTTGTTCGCTCACGGTTTTCTCCTGCCGTATAGGCCATCTGGTTTTTCGCCAGGCCCGGCCCTTTCGCGGGCACGCCCGCTCCCACAGGTACAGCACCGCTATTGAGCCCTGTGCTGTACCTGTGGGAGCGGGCGTGCCCGCGAAAGGGCCGGGCCTGCCTACATGCGATCCACTCTACGGCAAATCCGCCCCTTGGAAAAAACAACGCTTTATTCCATCCTGCGCTAAGTCAGGCATAAGCCGCGATGACGTAGCGAGCATCCTCGCCTACCCTCAAAGCAGCCAGCACCTGACACAAATCAAAAAGGGAATAACAAAATAATTTTTTATTATTTCCTGGCCTAAGCAGCCAACCCTATAGTCGCCACCTCACTACTTACACAACAAGCGCGGGGCTCTGACATGTCGAAATTCGCCAAACCGCTACTCAACGCCAGCCTGGCCATCCTGCTGGGTGCCGGCCTGCTCGGCCAGGCGTTCGCCGGCGAGCAGTTGAAGACCATCCAGGAAAAAGGCGTGATCAACGTCGGCCTCGAAGGCACCTACCCACCGTTCAGCTTCCAGGACGAGAACGGCAAGCTGGCCGGCTTCGAGGTGGAGCTTTCGGAACTGCTGGCCAAGGAGCTGGGGGTCAAGGCCAAGATCCAGCCGACCAAGTGGGACGGCATCCTCGCCGCGCTGGAGTCCAAGCGCCTGGACGTGGTGGTCAATCAGGTGACCATCTCCGAGGAGCGCAAGAAGAAATACGATTTCTCCGAGCCCTACACCGTTTCCGGTATCCAGGCACTGATCCTGAAGAAGAAAGCCGAGCAGTTGAACATCAAGTCGGCGCAAGACCTGGCTGGCAAGAAAGTCGGCGTGGGCCTGGGCACCAACTACGAGCAGTGGGTCAAGCAAGACGTCCCGAAAGCCGAAGTGCGCACCTATGAAGACGACCCGAGCAAGTTCGCCGACCTGCGCAACGGCCGTATCGACGCCATCCTGATCGACCGCCTGGCCGCGCTGGAATACGCGCAAAAAGCCAAAGACACCGAACTGGCCGGCGATGCCTTCTCGCGCCTGGAAAGCGGCGTGGCCCTGCGCAAGGGCGAGCCTGAACTGCTGGCAGCCATAAACAAGGCCATCGACAAGCTCAAGGCTGACGGCACGCTGGCCAAGCTGTCCGAGAAATACTTCGGTGCCGATGTCACCAAATGATTGCTGAAAGCCTGCAACTCGTTGTCGACTCCGCGCCCTTCCTGCTGAAGGGCGCGGGTTATACAGTGCTGCTCAGTGTCGGCGGCATGTTCTTCGGCCTGCTGCTGGGCTTTGCCCTGGCGCTGATGCGGCTGTCGAAGATCTTGCCACTGAACTGGCTGGCGCGGATCTACGTGTCGTTCTTCCGCGGCACGCCGCTGCTGGTGCAGCTGTTCGTGATCTATTTTGGCATGCCGCAGATCGGCATCGAACTCGACCCCATCCCGGCTTCGCTGATCGGCCTGTCGCTGAACATGGCGGCCTACATCTGCGAAATCCTGCGCGCTGCAATTTCCTCGATCGACCGTGGTCAGTGGGAAGCCGCCGCCAGTATCGGCATGACCCGCGTCCAGGCCATGCGCCGGGCGATCCTGCCGCAGGCCTTGCGTACCGCCCTGCCCCCGCTGGGCAACAGCTTCATTTCGCTGGTCAAGGACACTGCCCTGGCGGCGACCATCCAGGTGCCCGAGCTGTTCCGCCAGGCGCAGCTGATTACCGCACGCACCTTCGAAGTGTTCACCATGTACGTGGCGGTCGCGGTCATCTACTGGGTGCTGTGCAGCATCCTCGCGCACTTCCAGAACCGCATGGAAGCGCGGGTCAACCAGCATGACCAGGAGCAATGAGCATGATTGAAGTCAAAGGCCTGACCAAGCGCTTCAAGGGCCAGACCGTGCTCAACGGCATCGACCTGACCGTGCAGCCCGGCGAAGTGGTGGCCATCATCGGCCCAAGCGGCTCGGGCAAGACCACCTTCCTGCGCTGCCTGAACCTGCTGGAAACCCCCGACGCCGGGCAGATCAAGATAGGCGCCATCAGCATTGATGCCAACCGCCCGCTGGGTGGCCAGCAGAGTGCGATACGCCGCTTGCGCCAGCAGGCCGGGTTCGTGTTCCAGAACTTCAACCTGTTCCCCCACCGCACCGCCCTGGAGAACGTGATCGAAGGGCCGGTGATCGTCAAGAAGACGCCCCGCGAGCAGGCCATCGAGCTGGGGCGGCGCCTGATGGCCAAGGTCGGCCTGGCGGGCAAGGAAGACGCCTACCCACGGCGCCTGTCCGGGGGCCAGCAGCAACGCGTGGCCATCGCCCGCGCCCTGGCCATGGAGCCGGAGGTGATCCTGTTCGATGAACCCACCTCGGCACTGGACCCGGAGCTGGTGGGTGAAGTGCTGGCGACCATTCGCGGCCTGGCCGAAGAGAAACGCACCATGATCATCGTCACCCACGAGATGAGCTTTGCCCGCGACGTGGCGAACCGGGTGATCTTCTTCGACAAGGGCGTGATCGTGGAACAGGGTGAGGCCAAGGCACTGTTTGCGGCGCCGAAGGAAGAGCGTACCCGCCAGTTCCTGCGCAAGTTCCTCGGCACCGCTGCCTCCGAATAATCACGCACAGATGCAGATCCCTGTAGGAGCGGCCTTGTGCCGCGAAAGGGCTGCGCAGCGGCCCCCAGGTTTCAGCATCAGCGCTGAGATTGCCGGGGCTGCTGCGCAGCCCTTTCGCGGCACAAGGCCGCTCCTACACCGATCGCGCCTGCCTGAAACAGCCACTCTCCCCCTTCCATCTATACATATTCCAAAGAGTTAGTTCATAAACTTTTTATAAAGCATTAGGGTATATAAACCGGACCACCGGACCAGCACACTTTTGTCGCGACCAGCTGTAGCGACACAACTTTTTTGTGAGGTCAGGAATGGTCAGGATCACAATCACCCCAGTGCGTATCGCCAGGGCATTGAGTGCAGCCAAGGAGCGGTACTGATGTCCAGCCAGCCAAATACCCAATTCCATAGCGATCTCGACAGCTCGCCCCTGCTGCTGCCGGCCAAGGTACTGCGCAACGACGCCGAAGCCTTGCAAGCGGCCCGCGAACTGGCCGAGGTTGCCCGCGAGCAAGCCGCCCGCCGCGACCAGCAACGCAAACTGCCGTGGGCGGAGATCGAGCTGTTTACCCGCAGCGGCCTGGGCAGCATCAGCGTACCCAAGGCCCACGGCGGCCCCGACGTGTCGTTCGAAACCGTAGCCGAAGTGTTTCGCCTGATCAGCGCCGCCGACCCGGCCTTGGGGCAGATCCCGCAGAACCAGTTCGGCATGCTGCAACTGATTCGCCTGACGGCCACCGAGGCGCAACAGGCGCTGATCTTCCGCAGCGTGCTCGACGGTTGGCGCATCGGCAATGCCGGCCCCGAACGCGGCACCAAGGACACGCTCACCCTCAAGGCCCGGATCACCCGCGCGGGCGATAGCTATCGCATCAGCGGCGAAAAGTTCTATTCCACCGGTGCGTTGTTCGCGCACTGGGTAGCAGTGAAGGCACTGGATGACGAAGGCCGCCAGCGCCTGGCGTTCGTGCGCCGTGGCACTCCGGGGCTGCGCATCGTCGATGACTGGTCCGGATTCGGCCAGCGCACCACCGCCAGCGGCACTGTGCTGCTGGACCAGGTACCGGTAGATGCGGAGCTGGTGATCGACAACTGGCGCCAGCGCGATATCCCCAACATCCAGGGCGCAGCCTCGCAGCTGATCCAGGCGGCGATCGACGCCGGCATTGCCGAAGCGGCAATCGATGATGCGATCACCTTCGTGCGTGAAAAGTCGCGCCCGTGGATTGAAGCCAACGTGGACCGCGCCAGCGACGACCCTTATGTGATCGCCGACATCGGCAGGCTGAAGCTTGAGCTGCACGCCGCCGAAGCGCTGCTGCGCAGGGCCGCGCGAGTACTCGACGAGGTCAATGCTGCGCCCATCGACGCAGCCAGCGCGGCCCGGGCCTCGATTGCCGTAGCCGAGGCCAAGGTGCTGACCACCGAAATTGCCCTGCAGGCCAGCGAGAAGCTGTTCGAGCTGGCCGGCAGCCGCGCCACCCTTGCCGAGTTCAACCTCGACCGCCACTGGCGCAATGCCCGGGTGCACACCCTGCACGACCCGGTGCGCTGGAAGTACCACGCGGTAGGCGCGTACCACCTTAACGGCACCCTGCCTGCGCGGCATTCCTGGATCTGATTTTTAGGCCCTTGGGGCTGCCCTGCAGCCCTTTCGCGGCACAAGGCCGCTCCTACAAAGCCGTGTGCGACCCCCTGTAGGAGCGGCCTTGTGCCGCGAAAGGGCCGCAACGCGGCCCAATGGCCCCGGAGAAACAACATGACTACAAAAATCATCACCAGCGACAGCGAAGCCCTGAATGTCGCCGAGGACATCGCCCAGCAACTGCGCCGCGACAGCGCCCTGCGCGATCGCGAGCGCCGCCTGCCCCACGCCGAACTCGAGCTGTTCACCCGCTCCGGCTTGTGGGCCATCAGCGTGCCGAAGGCCTTTGGCGGCGCCGGCGTGTCCAACGTCACCCTGGCCAAGGTCATCGCCCGTATCGCCCAGGCCGACGGCTCGCTGGGACAGATCCCGCAAAACCATTTCTACGGCCTGGAAGTGCTGCGGGTAAACGGCAGCCCCGAACAGCAACAGCGCCTGTACGCCGAAGTACTCGCCGGCCGCCGCTTCGGCAATGCCCTGGCCGAGCTGGGCACCAAGACCGCCAATGAGCGCACCACCCGCCTGAGCCGAGACGGCGAGGGCTTTCGCATCAACGGCCGCAAGTTCTATTCCACCGGCGCCATCTACGCCCAGCGCATTCCCACCTCGGTCGTCGACGACCAAGGCGTACAGCAGCTGGCGTTCGTCCCGGCCGACAGCCAGGGCCTGCAGGTGATCGACGACTGGAGCGGCTTCGGCCAACGCACCACCGGCAGCGGTTCGGTGGTGTTCGACAACGTGTATGTCAGCGCCGCCGACGTGGTGCCGTTCCAGAGCGCTTTCGAGCGCCCCACCCCGGTTGGGCCGCTGGCGCAAATCCTCCATGCCGCCATCGACACCGGCATCGCCCGCGCCGCCTATGAAGACGCCCTGCACTTCGTGCGCACACGCAGCCGCCCGTGGGTCGACTCCGGCCTGGACAAGGCCACGGATGACCCGCTGACGCTGAAGAGCTTCGGTCACCTGGCGATCCGCCTGCATGCCGCCGAAGCCCTGCTGGAGCGCGCCGGCGAATACCTCGACCGCGCCCGCGACGACAGCACCGCCGACAACGTGGCCGCCGCCTCCATTGCCGTGGCCGAAGCGCGGGCCATCAGCACCGAGATTTCCCTCGCCGCCGGCACCGCCCTGTTCGAACTGGGCGGCAGCCAGGCAACGCTTGCCGAGCACAACCTCGACCGCCACTGGCGCAACGCCCGCGTGCACACCCTGCACGACCCGGTGCGCTGGAAGTATCACGCGATTGGCAACTACTACCTCAACGATGCCAACCCACCACGCCGGGGGACCATCTGATGGCCAGACAGATTCTGCTCAATGCCTTCAACATGAACTGCATCGGGCACATCAACCACGGCCTGTGGACCCACCCACGAGACACCTCGACCCAGTACAAGTCCCTGGAGTACTGGACCAACCTGGCGCGCCTGCTGGAGCGCGGCCTGTTCGACGGGCTGTTCATCGCCGACATCGTCGGCACCTACGACATCTACGGCCAGTCGCTGGACGTCACCCTCAAGGAGTCGATCCAGCTGCCGGTCAACGACCCACTGCTGCTGGTTTCGGCCATGGCTGCGGTCACCCGCCACCTGGGGTTCGGCCTTACCGCCAACCTCACCTACGAGGCGCCGTACCTGTTCGCCCGGCGCCTTTCCACCCTCGACCATCTGAGCAATGGCCGGGTGGGCTGGAACATCGTCACCGGCTACCTGGACAGCGCAGCCCGGGCCATGGGCCTGGCACAGCAGCCGGAGCATGACCGCCGCTATGACCAGGCCGACGAATACCTGCAAGTGCTTTACAAGCTGCTGGAAGGCAGCTGGGCCGACGACGCCGTGGTCGCAGACCGCGAGCAGCGTGTGTATGCCCAGCCCGACAAGGTGCGCAAGGTCAGCCACCACGGCGAGTTCTACAACGTCGAGGGCTATCACCTGAGCGAACCCTCACCGCAACGCACCCCGGTACTGTTCCAGGCCGGCAGCTCGCAGCGTGGCCTGGCGTTCGCCGGCAACCATGCCGAATGCGTGTTCATCAGCGGCCAGGACAAGGCCGCTACCCGCGCCCAGGTCGACAAGGTGCGCGCTGCCGCCCAGGCCGCCGGGCGCGACCCGCAAGCGGTCAAAGTGTTCATGGGCATCACGGTGATCGTCGCCGCCACCGAGCAAGCGGCCCAGGCCAAGCATGCCGAGTACCTAGGCCATGCAAGCCCCGAGGCCGGCGTCGCGCACTTCGCCGCATCCACCGGCATCGACTTTGCGGCCTACGGGCTGGACGAGCCGATTGGCTTCAGCCAGGGCAATGCCATCCAGTCCGCCACGCGCCAGTTGCAGGACAACGCCTGGACCCGCCGTCGGCTGCTTGAACAGCACGCCCTGGGTGGCCGCTACGTAACCTTGGTCGGCTCACCGGAACAGGTGGCCGAACAGTTGATCGCCTGGATCGACGAAACCGGGCTGGACGGTTTCAACCTGACCCGCACCGTCACCCCGGAAAGCTTCGAGGACTTCATCGACCTGGTCATCCCGCAGTTGCAACAGCGTGGCCGCTACAAGACCGCCTACGCCGAAGGCACCCTGCGCGAGAAGTTGTTCCAGGCCGACCACCCGCACCTGCCCGCCGATCACCCGGGCTCGACCTACCGCTTTACTCCAACCCCTGCCCCGACTGGAGCCCTGCACCATGCTTGAGAAACTGTTCCGGCCCGTCGCGGCCTTTGCCCTCACCCTGGGCCTGACCGCCAGTGCCCTGGCTGCCGAACCGCTGAAGATCGGCACCACCTCGGCCTTTGCCATTCCGCTGGAAGCTGCAGTGGAGGAAGCGCACAAGCAAGGCCTGGAAGTGAAGCTGATCGAATTCAGCGACTGGATTGCGCCCAATGTCAGCCTCAACAGCGGCGACATCGACGTGAACTACTTCCAGCACATCCCGTTCCTGGAAAACGCCAAGGCTGCTGCGGGCTTCAACCTGGTGCCTTACGCCTCGGGCATCATCAACAACGTTGGCCTGTACTCGAAAAATTACAAAAGCTTCGCCGAGCTGCCTGAGGGCGCCAGCGTCGCCATCGCCAACGACCCGATCAACAGCGGCCGTGGCCTGCAACTGTTGGCCAAGGCCGGGCTGATCACCCTGAAGCCAGGCGTTGGCTACAAGGCCACCGAAGACGACATCGTCGCCAACCCGAAGAAGCTGAGAATCCTTCAGGTCGAGGCGGTTCAGCTGGTACGCGCCTACGACGACGCCGACCTGGTGCAGGGCTACCCGGCCTACATCCGCCTGGCCAACACCTTCGATGCCACCTCGGCATTGCTGTTCGACGGCCTGGAAAACAAGGAATACGTGATCCAGTTCGTCATCCGCCCGCAAAGCAAGGACGACCCACGGCTGGCCAGGTTCGTCGACATCTACCAGCACTCGCCGGTGGTGCGCGCAGCATTGGACAAAGCCCACGGCAAGCTCTACCAAGCCGGCTGGGAAGGCTGACATGAGCCAGGCCAGCGCGCTCAGGGCGCCTACACCACAACCATTGCCGCCAACGGTCAAGGAACAGGCCCTGCGCCCGGAAGTCAATGAAGCCCATGTGCGCTTCATCGGCCTGGGCAAGACCTACCCTGGCCAGACGCAACCGGCCTTGCAAGGCATCGACCTGAACATCCGCCATGGCGAGATCTTCGGCATCATCGGCCGCAGCGGTGCCGGCAAGTCTTCCCTGCTGCGCACCATCAACCGCCTGGAGCAACCCAGCCAGGGCCGGGTACTGATCGACCAGGTGGACATCGCGCCCTTCGACGAGGACCACCTGGTCGCGCTGCGCCGGCGCATCGGCATGATCTTCCAGCACTTCAACCTGATGTCGGCCAAGACCGTGTGGCAGAACGTCGAGCTGCCGTTGAAAGTGGCCGGCGTGGCCAAGGCCGAGCGCCAACGCAAGGTGCGCGAGCTCCTGGAGCTGGTCGGCTTGCAGGAGAAACACCACGTGTACCCGGCGCAACTGTCCGGCGGGCAGAAACAGCGCGTGGGCATTGCCCGGGCGCTGGTGCACGACCCCGAGATTCTGCTGTGCGACGAGGCCACCTCGGCGCTGGACCCGGAAACCACCGCTTCGATCCTTGAGTTGCTGCGCGACATCAACCAGCGCCTGGGCCTGACCATCGTGCTGATCACCCACGAAATGGCGGTGATCCGCGATATCTGCCACCGGGTGGTCGTGCTGGAGCGCGGCGAAGTGGTCGAGCAGGGCGAAGTCTGGCGGGTGTTCGGCGCACCACGCCATGAGGTCACCCGCACCCTGCTTGCACCGTTGCAGGCCAGGTTGCCTGCCGCGCTGCAAGCCAGCTTGCGGGCGAGCCCGGTTAGCCGCGACAGCGCTTTGGTACTGAAACTGACCTTGCTCGGCGAACCCGAGCTGTCTGCCCTGTTCAACGACCTGGGCGGCCGCGTGCGCCTGCTGCAGGGCGGCGTGGAAACCATCGGCGAGCATGCCTTGGGGCAACTGATCCTGTCGGTGCAACACTCGCCGCACGATACCCATCAACTGCTGGAACGTGCCCGCCGCTGGGCCGAAGACGTGGAGGTACTGGGCCATGTGGTTTGATCGCCTGCTGGAAGGCTTGCTCGATACCTTGCTGATGGTCGGCGTCTCGTCGCTGATCGCCCTGCTGGTGGGGGTGCCGATGGCGGTGCTGCTGGTCACCAGCGACAAGGGCGGAATCTTCGAGGCACCGCTGCTGAACCGGGTGCTAGGTGCCTTCGTCAACCTGTTCCGTTCGATCCCGTTCCTGATCCTGATGGTCGCGCTGATCCCCTTCACCCGCCTGGTGGTAGGCACTACCTACGGGGTGTGGGCGGCGGTGGTGCCGCTGACCATTGCCGCCACGCCGTTTTTTGCGCGGATTGCCGAGGTCAGCCTGCGCGAAGTCGACCATGGTTTGGTGGAAGCCGCACAGGCCATGGGCTGCCGGCGCTGGCACATCGTCTGGCACGTGCTGTTGCCCGAGGCGCTGCCGGGCATCGTCGGGGGTTTCACCATTACCCTGGTGACCCTGATCAACTCCTCGGCCATGGCCGGGGCAATCGGTGCCGGCGGCTTGGGGGATATCGCCTACCGGTATGGCTACCAGCGCTTTGACAGCCAGATCATGCTGACCGTGATTGCCATGCTGGTGGCGTTGGTGGCATTGATCCAGCTGGGTGGGGACCGCCTGGCGAAGGGCCTGAACAAGCGATAGACGGGGCCGCAAAGCGGCCCCAGGGTCTCAATCCCAGCGAAGATCCTCAGCCGGCACCGGCCGCCCGAACCAGTACCCCTGACCCAGCTGACACTGCTCCAGCAGCAGGAAGCTGGCCTGCTCCGCCTGCTCGATGCCCTCGGCATGCACCTGCATGCCCATGCTGCGTGCCAGGGCAATGATTACCCGCACGATCGCGATGTCATCCTCATCCAGAGGCAACCCGGCCACGAAGCCCTGATCGATCTTCAGCTTCTGCACCGGCAAACGCTTGAGCCGCAGCAACGACGAATACCCGGTGCCAAAGTCGTCGATGGCCAGGGTCACCCCCAGCTCGCGTAGACGATGCAGTTGCTCCAGCGCCACTTCCGGGTCTTCCATCACCGCGCTTTCGGTCACTTCCAACTCCAGCAGGGCCGGAGCCAGGCCAGTCTCGTGCAGCACCTCGGCCACCTGCCGGTACAGTTCATGCTGGCCAAACAGGCGGCTGGAAATGTTCACTGCCACAAACGCCAGCTGCCGGCCTTCGGCCTGCCACTGCACCATTTGCCGACAGGCCTGGCGCAGCACCCAGGTGTCAATTTCGGCAATCAGCCCGGTGCGCTCGGCAATCGGGATGAACTCCCCCGGCGGCACCAGGCCCCGCTGGGGGTGCTGCCAGCGTACCAGTGTCTCGACCCCTACCTGTCGGCCTGTCGCCAGGTCATGTACCGGCTGGAAGTAGGCCCGCAGCTCATTCTGCTCCAGTGCCCGGCGCAGCTCACCGGCGGTCTCGACCCGGTGCTGGGCGTGAGCGGTCAGCTCTTCGGTGTACAGCGCATAGCAGGCACGCCCGTTGCTTTTGGCCTTGTACAACGCCGCATCGGCATTACGCAGCAACTGCTCGGCGCTCAAGGCGTCGCTGGGGAACAGGCTGATACCGACGCTGGCACTGATGAACAGGCGATTATCCTCGAACACGAACGGCTCGCGCATGCGTTCGATAATGCACTGCGCCAGCTTGCCCGCCTGGCCGACCTGCTGGCAGTTCTCGGCCAGCACACCGAACTCGTCGCCACCCAGGCGTGCCAGGGTCACGCCATTGCCCAGCACCTCGCCCAGGCGCTCGCCCACCAGCTTTAGCAACTGGTCACCGATGGTGTGGCCCAGGCCGTCGTTGATACTCTGGAAATGGTCCAGGTCCAACAGCAGCAGGGCACAACCGCGCTTGTTGGCCTGGGCGGCCGCCAGGGCCTGCTCGACCCGGTCGGTGAACAGCAGGCGGTTGGGCAGGCCGGTCAGCGGGTCGTGGTGCGCCAGGTAGGCCAGCTCCTGTTCCGAATGCTTGATCGCACTGATGTCACTGAACACCGCTACGTAATGGCTCAGCTCACCGTCGTCATCGCGGATGGCGCAGATGGTCTGCCATTGCGGGTAGATTTCGCCGCTTTTGCGCCGGTTCCAGATTTCGCCGCTCCATTCGCCCTGCTCGGCCAGGGTGGCAAAGATCTGCTGGTAGAACGCCTGGCCGTGGCGGCCCGATTTGAACTTGCTCGGGCGATGGCCGATCACCTCGTCCTGCTGGTAGCCGGTGATGCGCATGAAGGCACGGTTCACGTGCACGATCAGGCCTTGGCGGTCGGTAACCAGTACCCCTTCGAGGGTACTGTCGAACACCGCAGCGGCCATTCGCAGCCGCTCGCGGTCCTCGCAGCGCAAGCGCGCACCGACACCGATGAAGTTCAGCAGCCGCACGCGCGACACATAGATCAGCACGGCACTGAACAACACCCACAGCACCACATTGATCTGCCGCCCCACGGTCAGTGCCAGGGGGTCGTCAGTCATGCCGTGCAGCATCACCTCGGCGAGCGCCAGCCAGAGGATCGAGAGCACCACATACAGCGCAGCCATGCGCAAGGCGTCGCGAACGGAAACAGACATGTCGGGTGGGATTGCCCATCAGAAAAGAATGGCGATTATAAAGGTTATGCTGCTCTGTGGGAGCGGGCATGCCCGCGAAGACGGCAACTCGGCGCATGGCACCGGCGTTGCCGGTGTTCGCGGGCACGCCCGCTCCCACATGGATGGCCTGAAATATCGCGTCGTCAGCTTTGGCTGGTTTTATTTCCCTGCCAAGGGATAATCACCCCCTCCTCCTGCATTCCGAGGGTTTTTACACCTATGTGGTACTACGGCCTGCTCGACTTGTCGGCCTGGCAACTGGTCGGCATCACCTTGTTGATGACCCACGTGACCATCGTCAGCGTCACGGTCTACCTGCATCGCTACTCCGCGCACCGGGCCCTGGAGCTCAATGGCGCGCTCAAGCACTTCTTCCGCTTCTGGCTGTGGCTGACCACGGCACAGAACACCCGCGAATGGACCGCCATCCACCGCAAGCACCACGCCAAGTGCGAAACCCCCGACGACCCGCACAGCCCGGTGCACAAGGGCCTGGGAACGGTGCTGCGCAAGGGCGCCGAACTCTACCGCGAAGAGGCACGCAACCCCGAAACCCTGCGCATCTACGGCAAGAACTGCCCGGATGACTGGATCGAGCGCAACCTCTACTCGCGCTACAAGCTGGGTGGCATCGCCTTGATGGCCGTGATCGACCTGCTGCTGTTTGGCACCATCGGCATCACCATCTGGGCGGTGCAGATGATGTGGATCCCGTTCTGGGCTGCCGGCGTGGTCAATGGCCTGGGCCACGCGCTCGGCTATCGCAACTTCGAATGCCGCGACGCTGCCACCAACCTGGTGCCGTGGGGCATCGTCATCGGCGGCGAAGAGCTGCACAACAACCACCACACCTACCCCAACTCGGCCAAGCTTTCAGTCAAGCGCTGGGAGTTCGACATGGGCTGGGCCTGGATACGCCTCTTCTGCCTGTTGCGCCTGGCCAAGGTGCAGCGCGTGGCGCCGATTGCCCACCGTGTGGCGGGCAAGGCCAGCCTGGACATGGACACTGCCATGGCCATCCTCAACAACCGCTTCCAGATCATGGCCCAGTACCGCAAGCTGGTGATCGGCCCGCTGGTGAAACAGGAACTGGCCCGCGTCGATGCGTCGGTGCGTCACCACTTCCGCCGTGCCAAACGCCTGCTCTCGCGCGAAACCAGCTTGCTGGAAGACCGCCACCATGTGCGTATCGAGTCCATGCTTGCCCATAGCCAGGCGCTGAAGACCATTTACGAAAAGCGCCTGGCCCTGCAGCAGATCTGGGCGCGCACCAGCGCCAACGGCCACGACATGCTGTCTGCCATGAAGGACTGGATACACGAGGCCGAAACCAGCGGCATCCACGCCCTGCGCGACTTCGCGGCGCAGCTCAAGACCTACTCCCTGCGCCCCACCGGCGCCTGACCGCCGTTGATCGGCACGCCCCATTGCGGTGCGTGCCGTTCGGAACTTAGCCACCTCGACGCCACTCAAATCTGGGACATCGCCCGCGTGGCGGGCCGGATGCTGGCCGCACGCTTTTACGTCGAGACCCGCTTCGTGCACATGGCCAAGAACATTCCAATAACATTGCCCGGCACCTCACCTCCCGAAGCCGCCCAGACTTTACTGGCGCTACTCCACGCCCAAGGCGAGGTTGCCCGCCTGAGTGAGCGCGACCAGCTGTTCAGCTCGTTGCTCGACAGCGTCAATGCGGTGCTCTGGGCCTTCGATTGGGAAACCCGCCAGGTGCTGTACGTCAGCCCCGCCTACGAGCGCATCTTCGGCCGCCCGGTGAGCCTGGTGCTGGCCGACTACAACGAATGGCGCGACAGCATTTACCCCGACGACCTGGAGTTCGCCGAGCGCAGCCTGGCCCAGGTGCTGATCAAGGGCGCGGTGGAGGACCGCGAATACCGTATTCTCAATGCCGACGGCCAAGTGCGCTGGCTGAGCGACAAGTGCTACATCAACCAGCAGCGCGAGGACGACCGGGTGATCATCGTCGGCATTGCCGAAGACATCACCGAGAAAAAGCAGCTTGAAAGCGAGTTGCAACGCCTGGCCACCACCGACGTGCTGACCCAGAGCAGCAACCGCCGGCACTTCTTCGAATGCGCCCAGCAGGCCTTCGACACTGCCCGCGAAGACGGTACGCCGCTGGCCTTCCTGTTGCTGGATATCGATGATTTCAAAGTCATCAACGACAGCTATGGCCACCAGGAAGGCGACCAGGTGCTGCAACGCATCGCCGACAGCGGCAAGGCCGTGCTACGCCGTGGCGACTTGTTCGGGCGCATTGGCGGTGAGGAGTTTGCCGCGATATTCCCGGGTTGCGATGCGCAGATGGCGGAACAGGTTGCCGATCGCCTGCAGCGGGAAATCCAGCGCTTAAGTTTCAACCACGGCGAACAGACATACGGGGTGACAGTGAGCCAGGGGCTGACCGGGCTGACCGAGGAAGATGTGGCACTGGACAGCCTGTATGCCCGGGCCGATGCGGCGATGTACCAGGCCAAGCGGCAGGGCAAGAACCAGATCGTCCGCGGCTGACTGCTTTACCCACAACTCAAAGGCTAGCGCGATTTGTGTGGGAGCGCCCTTTCGCGACACAAGGCCGCTCCCACAAAGCCCGCGTTCAGCCTGAAGTCGCATCCTCAGGCGGTTTTATCTCCGGGTTATCCACCTTGCGCAGCCGTTTCAGCTCCGGCAGGCCCAGCTTCAGCAAGCGCGCGGTCTTGCCACTGGCCACTTTCTCCAGCCCCTGCTCGGCCGGCAGCCGCGATAGCTGCCCGGCCAGGTTCATCGCCAGGATCTCCCGCGAATACACGCCACCGCCCAGCTGGTAGATCGCCGCGATCAACTCGCGCAATGCCAGCGGCAAGCGCCAGCGCGTGCGTAGCGCCGAACCGAACGCCGCACCAAACTCATCCAGCGATTGCTGCACGTTGCGTTCGTCCAGCTCGCCCCCGGCCAACCGCCACTCTTGCAGGCAGCGCAACACCGCCAGGTCGCCCAGGCAATGCAGCAACCCCGCGCAATAGCAGCGCCCTTCGTCCAGCTCGAGCATGCGCGCCAAGGTACGGCCATATTCGGCCGTATGCAGGGAAAGGTCCCAGTAGCCGGCTGCGTGCTGCGCCAGCAACGGGTCGCTGAGCCGTGCACTGCGCTTGAGGGTCATGCCCAGAATCAGGTTCATGCTCTGGGTACTGCCAAGCTTGTTCAGGGCCTGCAGCAACGTTTGCACCGGTGCTTCACGGTGCAGCGCGGCGCTGTTGGCAGCCGCGATCAACACGGCGGTAACCTGAGGGTCGCTACGCACTTCCTCTTCGAGCACCTTCAGGTTCAGGCCCTGAGGGTTGAGCGCCCGCTTTATCGCCACCTGCACATCGGCCAACAGCGGCCCGCCATCGGCGGTAGCACGGCGCTGCTCCAGGTATGCGGGTAGGCTGGCACCTGCCTGCAAGGCCGGCACCGGGCAGGCGATTTCTTCGCCAACGGCCACCAACAACTCTTCCAGGCGCTTGCGCAGGTTGTCCAGGTTCAGTGGTTTGCTCAGGTAGGCGGTGGGGTGCAGGGGCAACACCTCGTGCACACTGGCGCTGTCGCTGCGGTTGCTCATGAGGATGAACGGCAACCCCGGCCCTTTGGCGCGCACCTTGCGCAACAGGTCCAGGCCATCGACACCGGCCAGCTCGCGGGCGGCGATAATCAGGTCTGGCTTGCTGGACAGTGCGCTGAGTGCCTGCGCCCCATCGGCGCATACCTGCAGGCGGGCATCGCAGCGCACGCTGAGCAGCATCTCGCTGAGCATGTCACGCACCCAAGGGTCGCCTTCGACAATCAGTACGCTGGGTGGGGTGGGGTCTACAGCGCTCATCGCCAACTACTCCTGAATAGCCTGACACACATTCCGTCGCAGCTTCCAAAGCAAATCCTCCGCTAACCATAGCGCCCCATGGCTTTTCTGGGCACAAAAAAAACCCGCCGAAGCGGGTTTTTTCAGAAGCACATCACATCAAGCGAGTTCAGCGAAGCACTCTTCGATGATGGCCAGGCCTTTGTCCAGCAGTGCGTCTTCGGCAGTCAGCGGTACCAGGATACGCAGAACGTTGCCGTAGGTGCCGCAGGACAGCAGGATCAGACCCTTGTCGCGTGCCTTGGCAACAACCTGGCCAACAGCAGCAGCGTTCGGGGTGTGAGTGCCTTTCTCGAAGACTTCAACAGCAATCATCGAGCCCAGACCACGGACGTCGCCGATGATCGGGTACTTCTTCTGGATTTCGCGCAGGCCAGTGGTCAGGCGCTCACCTACAGCCTTGCTGCGGTCCAGCAGTTTTTCTTCTTCGAATACTTCGATCACAGCCAGGGCCGCAGCGCACGCGATCGGCGAACCGGCGTAGGTGCCGCCCAGGCCGCCCGGCGCGATGGCGTCCATGTACTCGGCCTTGCCGCACACACCGGCCAGCGGGAAGCCGCCAGCGATGGATTTGGCGAAGGTGGTCAGGTCAGGCGCAACGCCCATCTGTTCCATGGCGAAGAAGGTACCGGTACGGCCAGCGCCAGTCTGTACTTCGTCGGCGATCAGCAGGATGCCGTGCTGGTCGCACAGGGCGCGCAGGCGCTTCATCAGCTCTTTCGGCGCTGGCAGGAAGCCGCCTTCGCCTTGTACTGGCTCAAGGATGATCGCAGCGATGTCTTTAGGCTCGGCGTCGTTCTTGAAGATACGCTCGACCGAAGCGATTGCTTCGTCAACGCTCACACCGTGCAGCTCGTTCGGGAACAGCGCACGGAACACGCCGCCTGGCATCAGGCCCATGCCAGCGGAGTACGGAACGACCTTGCCGGTCAGGCCCAGGGTCATCATGGTACGGCCGTGGTAAGCGCCGGTGAAGGCGATGACGCCAGCACGGCCAGTGGCGGCACGGGCGATCTTGACGGCGTTTTCAACGGCTTCGGAGCCGGTGGTGACCAGCAGGGTCTTCTTGTCGAAGTCACCTGGTACCAGCTTGTTGATCTTTTCGCACAGCTCTACGTAGGGTTCGTAGGCCAGCACCTGGAAGCAGGTGTGGCTGACTTTGGTCAGCTGCTCTTGCACGGCTGCAACCACTTTCGGGTGCAGGTGGCCGGTGTTCAGTACTGCGATGCCGCCGGCGAAGTCGATCAGTTCGCGGCCTTCAACGTCGATCACGGTCGAGTTCTTCGCGGTGTCGACGAAGATCGGGTGGATCTGGCCAACGCCACGTGGGACGGCAGCTACACGACGTTGCATCAAGGATTCGTTGGTCTTGCTCATAATGCCCTCATTGCGCCGACAGGAATGGCGCTTTTATTCGGGGGTGGCTGGGAGTGCTCGCGCACAGTATTCGTTGATCGACTGCCGTAAACGCCCTGGCCACCAGGTACTGCGATGTAAAAAAGGCCAGCGAGACGTCGCTCTCGCGCCCCGCTGGCAGAGGTAAAGCCTTTACCGTGCTATCAGACGCTGATGCACAGGTATTTGATTTCGAGGTAGTCCTCGATACCGTATTTGGAACCTTCGCGGCCCAGGCCCGAAGCCTTGATGCCACCGAACGGTGCCACTTCGTTGGAAATCAGGCCGGTGTTGATACCCACCATGCCGTATTCCAGGGCTTCGGCAACACGGAACACACGGCTCATGTCGCGGGCGTAGAAGTACGAAGCCAGGCCGAACTCGGTGTCGTTGGACATGGCGATGACTTCGGCTTCGTCTTTGAAGCGGAACAGCGGCGCCAGTGGGCCGAAGGTTTCTTCCTTGGCGACAGCAGCAGTCTTCGGTACGTCAACCAGGATGGTCGGCTCGAAGAAGTTGCCTTCGATCAGCTTGCCACCGGACAGCACCTTGGCGCCTTTGGAGACGGCGTCTTCGATGTGTTCCTGAACCTTGGCGACAGCTTTACCGTCGATCAGCGGGCCAGTGGTGGTGCCGTCTTCCAGGCCGTTACCGATCTTCAGCTTGGCAACTGCAGCGGCCAGCTTCTGGGCGAACGCGTCGTAGACACCGTCCTGCACGTAGATACGGTTGGCGCAGACGCAGGTCTGGCCATTGTTACGGTACTTGGAGATGATCGCGCCCTCGACCGCCTTGTCCAGGTCGGCGTCGTCGAACACGATGAACGGGGCGTTGCCACCCAGCTCCAGGGAAACCTTCTTGATGTCCTTGGCGCATTCCTGCATCAGCTGGCGACCGATTTCAGTCGAACCGGTGAAGGACAGCTTGCGTACCAGGGAGTTGCCGGTCAGTTCGCCGCCAACTTCGCCAGCGCTGCCGGTAACGACGCTCAGCACGCCAGCCGGGATACCGGCACGGTGTGCCAGCTCGACCAGGGCCAGGGCGGAGTAAGGGGTTTGCGATGCAGGCTTGAGCACCATGGTGCAGCCAGCGGCCAGGGCCGGGCCGGCTTTACGGGTGATCATGGCAGCCGGGAAGTTCCACGGGGTAATGGCCGCGGTAACGCCGATTGGCTGCTTGATGACGATCAGGCGCTTGTCTGGCTGGTGGCCCGGGATGGTGTCACCGTAGACACGCTTGGCTTCTTCGGCGAACCACTCGATGAACGAGGCGGCATAGGCGATTTCGCCCTTGGCTTCGGCCAGTGGCTTGCCTTGTTCGGTGGTCATCAGGCGAGCCAGGTCGTCCTGGTTCTCGATCATCAGTTCGAACCAGCGACGCAGCTTGGCCGAACGCTCTTTGGCGGTCAGTGCACGCCAGGCCGGCAGGGCCTTGTCGGCGGCTTCGATGGCGCGGCGAGTTTCCGCGGTGCCCATCTTCGGCACGGTACCGATGACTTCACCGGTGGCCGGGTTGGTCACCTTGATGGTCTGGCCGTTGTCCGCATCCAGCCACTCACCATTGATATAGGCTTGCTGGCGGAACAACTGAGCGTCTTTGAGCTGCATGTCGGCTTCCCGAATTGTTGATTGTTGAAAAGCGCCCAAGGCAGGGCATCGAGCGTTTGAAATCTCAAACGAATGCTAAGCGGCTGCTGGGGTGTTGGACAATAGGCTGTTCGAAAAAAAGAACGAATGGTTGAACAGTCCATCTGAAATCGCCCTGAATACGGCCGCTTCAGGGTAGACGATCAAGCAGAAGGAAATGTGAAAGGGGGAATGGTTGCCGTGAAATTTTCAGCGCCTATGAAAACGAGCGCCGCGCGGGCGGCGCGCGATGTACGCATCAACACAAAATTTACGTCAGGCCAACCAAGCTCAGCGTGCCTTTGCCAGTCAGCCAGGCGGTGCGCTGGGTCCACGAGCTAAGGCCGGAGCTGATTGCATTGTGAATGACCGGCGACAATTTCAGTGCTGACACAAGCCCTGTAGCAGCAGCCTTTTGCTGCGAAGAGGGCATTGCAGCTGAAGATAATCTTTAGCCTTACCGGCCTCTTCGGAGCACAAGGCTGCTCCTACAAGGGCATGCGGTAGCCTGAGGGATCAGCTTCACTTGCTGACCAGGTCACGCAAGTAAGCCCAGGGGTAGATCCCGCGCTCATGCCCATCGCTGAACACCAGTTGCACGCCATACCCCTGCGAGGTAATCCGCTGTACACGCACATCGTCGCGCACCAGGCTGATCACGCCGGACAGGCGAGCCGCACGGCATTGTGAGCAAGGGCAAGCACCGCGCAAACGGGTATGGCTGAGGCTGTGTTCGCCGTCTTCCCATCGCAGTACCAACTGCCCTGGCCCGCGCAAGTTGCGAATAGCTTGCGGGGCGTTCATCAGGCAGCCCCGCGCAGTTGCGCCAAGGCAATCCGCACAGCCTTGCGCACCTCAGGATCGCTGTCGGCCTCGGCGGCCTGCAGCACCGGCAAGGCACGCGCCTGGCCCAGCTCGCCCAGCGCCAGCGCCGCCTCCTTGCGCAGGTTGGCGATGCCATGGCCAAGCAACGCGCCAAGCGCGTCCAGTGCAGCGGCATAGCGCAGCCGCCCCAGTGAACGTGCTGCCCGCAGGCGGACCTGCCAGAAGTCATCGGCAAGGGCATCCACCAGCGCCGGGCCTGCTTGGTCCTGACCGACTTTGCCTAACGTGGTGGCGGCTTCCTCGCGCACTTGCCAGGCCTGGTCAGTCAATGCCGCCACCAACGCAGGCAACACCGAGTTGTCGCGGGCAAGGCCCAGCGCGCCGATGGCCGCGCGGCGCACCTCGGTGTCCGGCTCGGCCTCGGCGAGCGCTGCCAGAGCCAGCAACGCCGGCTGGTGCTTGAGCCAGCCAAGAATGCCCACTGCCTCACGCCGCACGGCGGCGTCGTCATCGGCCAGCGCCAGCAGCGCAGGGTCGGCGGCATCCTCCAGGCGCAGCTCGCGCAAGGCTCGCAGGGCACTGGCGCGGACGAAGGCATCGGCGTGTTTGACCCATGGCAGGATCAGCTGGCCGGCCTCAAGGCTCTTGAGTTCGCTGAGGCTCTGTGCAGCTGCCAGGCGTACAGGCTCGGCGGCATCGGCCAGTGCAGCGCACAGGGCTTGCACAACTTCGGGCTCTTCCCAGGCCTCAAGCAGGCGCGCGGCCTCGGCACGCACCTCGTCGGCGGCGTCCACCAGCAGGGCATCGGTGAGCCAAGGCAAGCCATCCGGGTCTTCCAGGTCGGCCAGCTCGATCAGGGCGATGCGGCGCACGCCAGCGTCTGTGGCATCAAGACGGGGCAACAGGGCAAGAATGTCGGGGTTGTCGGTCGTTCGGTCAGTCATAGCGCGATCCGTAGCGGTGGGTGGTCAGTGTCCGGCAGGCCCAGCGAGGTCAGGCGCGGCAGTTCGCGGCCTTCCTCGTGGCGCAGCAACGCCAGGCAGTGACGCTTGAGGTGAGTGAATTCAGGGCTGGTCAGCAGGCTGGCGCGGCGCGGGCGCGCAAAGTCCAGGCGCAGGTCTTCGATGAAGCGACCGGGGCGCGGGCTCATCACCAGGATGCGATCGGCGAGGAACAGCGCTTCGTCGATATCGTGGGTGACGAAGACTACGGTGGTTCGGATGCTGGCCCAGATATCCAGCAACAGCTCCTGCATCCGAGCACGGGTTTGCGCGTCCAGTGCGCCGAAAGGTTCGTCCATCAGCAAGAGCCGTGGGCGGTTGATCAGCACCCTGGCAATTTCGGCCCGCTGCTGCATACCGCCGGACAGCTGGTTGGGCCAGCGCCCGGCAAAGTCGGCCAGCCCCACCAGTTGCAGCATTTCGCGAGCCTGCCGGTGACGTTCGGCGCGCCCAGGCCCTGCATCTTCAGGCCGAAGGCCACGTTGTCGAGCACGCTACGCCAGGGCAGCAAGGTGTGGTGCTGGAACACCATGCCACGCTGTGGTGACGGCCCGGCAACGGGCTGGCTGTCCACGTTCAGCTGGCCGCTGCTGGGCACCAGGTGGCCGGCCAGGGCGCCGAGCAACGTCGACTTGCCACAACCGGAGGGGCCGAGGATGCAAACGAACTCGCCCGGCTCCACGGCAAAGTCCAGCCGCTGCACCGCCTCGAACGCTTCGCTGCCGTGCCCCAGGCGAATCGACAGGCCACGACCATTGATACGCCCCGGCGCCTGTTGATAACTGTTCATCAACTGGCCCTCCGCGTGCGGTACCACGGCGTGGCCAGCGCCCCCAGGTGCTTGACCAGGGCGCTGCTGCCCATGCCCAGCACGCCGATCAGCAGCATGCCGACGATGATGTCCGGGTAGTTTTGCAAGGTGTAGGACTCCCAGGTGTAGTAGCCGATGCCGAACTGCCCGGAAATCATCTCGGCAGTGACCAGGCAGAACCATGACGTACCCATGCCGATGGCAAGGCCGGTGACGATGCTCGGCAACGCCCCAGGCAACACCACTTCGCGCAGGATCGCCCAGCGCCCGGCACCGAGGCTGCGCGCCGATGCCACCAGGCGCGGGTCGACGGCCTCGACGCCATGCACGGTGTTGAGCAGGATGGGGAACAACGCACCGGTGAAGGTGATGAACACCATCGACAGTTCCGACGACGGGAACATCAGGATTGCCAGCGGGATCCACGCCACCGCCGGAATCGGCCGCAGCACCTCCAGCGGCGGCAGCAGGGTATCTTCAGCCCATTTCAAGCGGCCGATCAGCAACCCCAGGGCCACGCCAACCAGTGCCGCATTGGCATAACCGGCAAATACCCGCGACAGGCTGCTGCCCAGGTGCGCCAGCAGGGTGCTGGAGGTCAGCAACTGCCAGGCAGCGTCCAGCACCGCCCTGGGTGTGGGGACATAGGTGAACGTCAGCAAACCAAGGTCCAGTTTCACGTTTGCCGCCACCTGCCAGAACAGCAGGCAGGCCAGCAGCGACGCCAGGCGCAGCGGCCAGCGCTTGAGGTTGCGGGTCATGTCGGTGCCTCCCGGTCAGCGCTGGGCGACCAGCTTCTGGTTGGCGCTGACGAAGTCCAGCGCCTCGCCACCATGGGCCTTGGCATACAGCTCGGCCTGGTCCTTGAGCAGGAACGCCGCCAGTTCGCCTTTACCGTTGCGCACGAACCAGGCCTGGTTTGCCAGCAACTTGATGCCGCTGTCGGCGGCCTGGGCGTAGATGGCGCGGATGTCCTTGCCCTCCTGCTCCAGCTGGGCCAAGGCACCAAGGGCGGCCTCCGGCGAAGCGTAGTGGAGGACCTTGTCTTCACCGCGCACCCAGATCTGCGCCAGGCGGCTGAAGTCGGTGATCGGTTTGCCGGTCAGCGCGTCATTGGCCTTGAGTGGCAGCGGGTCGTAGTCTTTCAGCGCCTTGTCGTAGTCCAGGCCAGCCTCTTTGAAGGCGGCACGGATGTACTGGTCGTCGATGAACTTGTCGGTGTCCAGGCCACGGTCGGTCTTTTTCAGCAGCTTGAGCGTATCGATGGATGTAGCCACTGCCTGGCGGTATTCAGGCTTCCAGGTCAGGTCGCGGGTCTGCAGGCCGAGCGGGCCGTGGAACAGGTAATTGACCTCGGCTTCGATCCCCGTGACCTTCTCGATCAACTCGCTGTACTTTTCAGGCTGCGCAGCGATCAGGCGGTCGGCTTCAAGGCTGGCGCGCAGATAGGCGGTGACCACTTCCGGGTACTTCTTCGCGTAGTCGGCATCGACCAGGGCACCATGGAAGGTCGGTGCGTTGGCCTGGGCGCCATCGTAGATCTTGCGAGCGAAGCCGCGGTTGGGGAACAACTCGGCGAACGGCACGAAGTCGGCGTGGGCTTCGATGCGGTTGCTGCGCAGGGCGGAGCCGGCGATTTCCGGCGCCTGGGCGATGATTCGCACATCCTTCTGCGGGTCCCAGCCCTGAGCGGCGACTGCGCGCAACAGCATGCCGTGGGCAGTGGAGGCGAACGGCACCGAAATGGTCTTGCCCTTGAGCTCCGCCAGCGACTGCACGCTGGAGGCGGCGGGCACGACGATGCCGTTGCCGCTGCCATGCACGCTGCCCGACAGCACACTGATGAACAGGCTGCGCTTGCCGGCATCCAGATGGGCAACGCCGTTGAACGACCCCGGGAAGTCGGCCATTGCGCCGAAGTCGAGTTTGCCGGCGACCATTTCGTTGGTCAGCGGCGCACCGCTGGTGAAGTTCTTCCACTCGACCTGGTAGGTGGCGTCCTTGTACTTGCCGTCGTGCGGCAGGTACTTGTCCAGCAGGCCCAGCTCACGGATCAGCAGGCCACCGGTGGCGCAGTTGATGGTGGTGTCCTGGGTGCCGATGGCGATGCGGATGGTTTCGGCGCTGGCGTTCAGGCCAGTGAGCGCCAGCGCGAGGCCGGCCACGGTTGCAACAAGGCGCATGGGTGTTTCCCCTCGAATCGTTATAAGAGTTGGCGTCGTCTCCGCCGCCCGGCTTGGGTGGTGGGAAACGAGGGGCACAGCAGGAGGGCGTCCGGTGGTTCGCCGGATGGCAGGATGAATCAGCGAAGCAGGTACGGGATGTCGACCTTCACCGCACCGGTGGGGCAGTCCTTCTCGCAGGGCATGCAGTACCAGCATTCGTCGAAAGCCATGTAGGCCTTCTGCGTGGCCGGGTTGATCGCCAGCAGGTCCATGGGGCAAACCTCGACACACACGGTGCAGCCTTTTTCGGCGATGCATTTGTCTTCGTCGATGGTGACCGCGGCGCTGCTGCGGAAGAAGATTTCTTGCGGCTGGTAGGCCATTTCACGGAGTCCTTGGGGCCTGTGGCCCTCGTTCTGTTTTTTGCAGAGGCTGATGGCCTCATCGCCGGCAAGCCAGCTCCCACAGGAGGGTGCAGACTTCACCGCCGATGCAGTACCTGTGGGAGCTGGCTTGCCGGCGATTGGGCTGCAAAGCAGCCCCATTCAGGCTGCATCAGCCTTCACTCGCAACCGGTCATAGGCGGTCTGTTCATCGGCATCCAGGGCGATCAGGTAGGGTTCGACGGCCTTCCTGAAACTGGTCATTTCACCGTTCTCGCCCTTTTTCAGGTGGCAATGGCAAAACCACTCGCTATCGTTGCGCTCAGGGAAGTCCACCCGGTGGTGGTACAGGCCCCAGCGGCTTTCCTCGCGGAACAACGAGGCCCGCGCCGCCATCTCGGCGCAATCGCGAATCACTGACACTTCCATCGCACGCATCAGTTCATGAGGGTTGCTGGCCTTCATCTGCTCCAGATCACGCTCGATCTCGGCAAAGCGCGCCAGGCCGATTTCCATCTTCTTGGTCACCTTCGGCGGCTGCAGGTAGTCGTTGACCATGCGCCTGAGCTTGTACTCGACCTGGGCTGGCGGCAGGCCATGCTCACGCTGCAGCGGGGCAAACACCCGCGCGCGCTCGCGCTCGACTTGCTCGGCATCGACCTCGGCAAGTTCGCGCCCGGCCACGTAATGCGCGGCGTTCACACCGGCAAACCAGCCATAGGTAAAGGCGCCGAGCATGTAGTTGTGCGGGACCGCAGCCATGTCGCCAGCGGCATAAAGCCCTTTGACGCTGGTCTCGGCCTTTTCATTGACCCACACCCCCGACGCCGAATGCCCGGAGCAGAAACCGATCTCGGAGATATGCATCTCGACCATGTGCTGGCGGTAGTCGGTGCCACGCCCGGCGTGAAACTGGCCACGGCTGGGGCGCTCGTTGCTGTGCAGGATCTCTTCGATGTTCTGGATGGTCTCTTCGGCCAAGTGGTCCAGTTTGAGGAACACCGGGCCATTGCCGCCTTCGAGCTCCTGGTGGAACTCCCACATCATCTGGCCGCTCCAGTAGTCGCACTCGATGAAGCGCTCGCCCTTGCTGTTGGCGGTGTATCCACCCAGCGGGCCGGTGACGTAGGCACAGGCCGGGCCGTTGTAGTCCTTGATCAGCGGGTTGATCTGGAAGCACTCGAGGTTGGCCAGCTCGGCGCCCGCATGGTAGGCCATGGCGTAGCCGTCACCGGCGTTGGTCGGGTTCTCGTAGGTGCCCATCAAATAGCCTGACGAGGGCAGGCCCAGGCGCCCGGCGGCGCCGCAGGCAAGGATTACCGCCTTGGCCCGTACCACCCGAAACTCGCCGCTGCGGCAATCGAAGCCCAGCACACCCGCCGCGGCGCCTTCGCCATCAAGCAGCACACGGGTGCAGACCATACGGTTGCTGATCTCTACCCGGGCACGCTTGAGCTGGCGGTACAACACCTTCTTGATGTCGTGGCCTTCGGGCATGGGCAGCACGTAGGCGCCCATGTGGTGAACTTTCTTCACCGCGTAGTCGCCGGTTTCGTCCTTCTCGAACTTCACGCCCCAGCGGTCGAGTTGCTCGATGGTTTCAAAGCTGTGGGTTGCGTAGGCATGCACGGTGGCCTGGTTGACGATGCCGTCATTGGCCACGGTGATTTCCTTGGTGTACTGCTCGGGGGTGGCGTGGCCGGGGATGATGGCGTTGTTCAAGCCGTCCATGCCCATACTGATGGCACCGCTGCGCTTGACGTTGGCCTTGTCCAGCAGCAGCACGCGCAGGCTTTTGTCCTGCTCCTTGGCCTTGATCGCCGCCATCGGCCCGGCCGTGCCGCCACCGATGATGATGATGTCGTAGTCCTGGGTCTGGATGCTCATGCCTTGCCCCCTTTCTGGCGATCAATGCGCAGGCGGTACTGGAAGGCATCGCCGCGGTAGTAAAGGTGTTCGAAGTCCAGCGGCGTGCCGTCGGCAGCATGGGTCAGGCGCTCGATGCGCATGATCGGCGAGCCTTCTTCAACATCCAGCGCCTGGGTCAGGTCGCTGTCGGCCAGTACCGCATCGATGGCCAGGTCGGCGTGGCCAAGGGCGATGCCGCAGTCGTTTTCCAGCAGCAGGAAGATGTCGCGGGTGACCAGGTCGGCCTTCTCCAGTTTTTCGCCGACAGCCTTGGGCAGCCAGGTCAGCTCAAGCGACACCGGCTCGCGGTTGATCAGGCGCACCCGGCGGATCTCGGTGACCAGGCTACCCTCCTGGACCTGCAGCCGAGCGGCAACCAATGCGTTGGCCGGCACATGGCGGAAGCTGCGCAGGCGGTTGATCACTTCGTAGCCCATCTGCGTCATCGACTCGCCCAGGCCCTGCAAGGTACTGACGTTCTGGAACGCCTTGGGCTTGGCGACGAACGTGCCTTTGCCGTGGATCTTGAAGATCAGCCCTTCCTTCTGCAGGTCGCCCAGCGCCTGGCGCACGGTGATGCGGCTGACATCGAAGGCCTTGCCCAGTTCGCTTTCCGAGGGCATGCGGCTATGCGGTGGATAAGTGCCGTCGAGGATGCGCTCGCGCAGCAGTTCCTTGAGCTGGGTATAGAGCGGTACCGGGGACAGGGGGAGCAGTTCGGCCATGGGATCTCTTCGCTGATCGATGACTTGTTATAACAAGTTGTGACCAGAGGATAGAGGGCATAAGAAGGGTGTGGGAAATATTGATATCGCATATGGATAGATAAATTTGCGCAGGCCGGTGGCCCGCAAAAGCCGCCTGCGCAAAAAGAGGAAAAAGGCCACAGATCAAGGCGATGGACGTCAACGACACAGATGGGTATCATGCGTGCGCGTTGCACTCGTAGCTCAGCTGGATAGAGTACTGCCCTCCGAAGGCAGGGGTCGTGGGTTCGAATCCCGCCGAGTGCGCCATATCAAAAAAGCCCTGGGAGATCTCCCGGGGCTTTTTCGTTTATTCCGCGTGCCCTTCTATCAACTGGCCGGCACGCCTGTCACCGTGCAGCGCCATGTACCTGGCCAGTTCGCCCAGACGCTTGTCCAGCGCCTGCAGCAGCCTGTCGCGCGTGCTGTTCACTTCGTTGGCGTTGAAAATACCGGGCTCTTTCAAGTACAGCTGAAACTGCTGGTTGATCTCTCTCGGCGAGAGGGTCACGAAGTTTTGCCCGGCGTTATGGTTGTACAGCGCCACCATCTGCCCCATGTCCTGATTGGCGTTGCGCACAAACGCCATGCTCACATACTGCCCAGGGCGCAGGCGCACGCCGTTGTTGTTCAGCTGGAAACACGCCTCGGTGCCATTCTCCAGGCGCACCCAGAACTCGTGCTCCTGAACATTGTGCGCAGTGACCTGCATTGTCGATGAGCTGCTACCGGTATGACCCGTGCCCTGCCACATGTGGCCACCGGTGGTGCGGTGCGAGTGGTAGGCGTCCAAGTGCGTCTGGTTGCGCTTTTCGCTTTCCAGCACCTCGCCGTTACGCACAAAAAACATCAACTGCCGCTCAAAATGGTTGAACGGTTCCTCGACGAAATTGACGTCTTCCGGGGTTAGGGTGATGTCATACATGGTGCGGATCATTTCCGCGCGCGCCGCCTTGTCGCGCTTGGCCTGCTCTTGCAGCTGGGCACGACGCTGCTTGGCATCGTCAATCGCCTTCAGGGCCTGGGCCTTGAGCAACGGCGTTTTCTCTTGCGCGTAGCCTGCGGCCTTGTCACTGGCTTCCTTGATCAAGGGCGCGGCTTTCTGCCCGGCCTCCACCGCCAGGTCCTTGGCCTTTTCCAACGCCTGGGCGGCCTTGGCGGCCAGCTCCGGGTTGGCATCGTAGGCCTTTTTCTTCAGGTCATCCCAAAGGCTCATGCTCTTCGTGCTCCATTCGTCGATGATGAGTTGCCGATGCCGTTGATCGGACCAGGCGGAGTGTAACCGGATAAAACGTCCTTTGACGTCAAAAAGCCATCCATATGAATTGACGAAAAAAGCACTTTGCCATTAGTGTGGCTCGGTTTTTCGGTATTGTTTAATGGATACCGAATGGATTCGGCTAATAGACTAGGTAGGTCTACAAGGATGCGCGGAGTATTACTACGCAGCGGTAGAAGTGAGCACTTCACCGCATTGGGCGAGACTGGCCAACCCGTCTATCGCGCTGCTTTGCAGATTCGCGAAGCGATTCGGCGCAAGTACCCGGAGCACACGGAGCTGATCGAACACCTGGCCATCCCGCAGAGCGATGAGCAGGGCCGCACCATCGATTGGTACAGCGACCGCCCAGGCGATGTAATCCCCTGGAGCAGCGCCACCGAGGAAGAACGCGCGCCAGCACGTGCGCAGCTCGAGGTGTTGCAAACCAAGATCAACGCCCTGAGCAACACCTTGCTTGGCCTGGACGCCAACGGCCAACCCTCGGCAACGGCCAGAAAGGCCGCCGAAGGTGATAACGCGGTGTTCGGCAAGCTGCTGACCTGTGTCGTGCCCTTCCCTGACGAAAACTTCGTCTACCTGGTCGATGGCCGCCCTGTACTGACCTTCTGGGGCTTCATCCATGCCGGTGCCGAGCGCAGCCGACAGCCCCTGCACTGCCTGTATCCGCGCACCGCACCCATCGCCGAACCCGTGGCCACGCCGACGGTTCCCCCAGCCGCGCCCATTGCGCCGGCAGCAGCAGCGGTAGCGCCAGCCGCTGCCGTCGCGCGCCTGCCGTGGTGGCGCAACTGGCGCTGGCTGCTGCCCTTGCTGTTGCTGCTGGCGCTGCTGCTCCTGCTGTTGTTCGGGCTGCGCGGCTGCATCCCTGGGGTAAACCTTTCCGGTCCAGGCATCCCGGACTTTGGCCGCGATACCTCTGCATCAAACCACTACCAAGCCCAAGTGCCTACACAATCGTCGGGCATTGCTGGCGCTGCGAACGGTGCAACGGGTGTAGCTGGCCCGGACGTGGCGGTGAGCACCGGCAACCCGGCGAGCCTGCCGGGCGGCGCAGCCGATGCAGGCGGTGCCGCGCCACAAGGCGATAGCCAAGCGCCGTCGGACAATGCCGACACCCCTGCGCAGGGCAAGCCAGAAACACCGCCAGCGCCGGAGCAACCGCCAGCGCCAGAGCCAGAGCAAGCATCCGACACACCACCGCCAGGCGGGCCCGAGGCATCAACGCCAGGGAACACGCCCCCTGCGCCACCACAGCTGGCCGATGAGCAAGCGCAAACCAGCGCTCAGCCGCCGCAACCTGATGACTTGAGCATTCCGCCAGATGCGGCCGACGGCAACGCGGACTTCCTCAACGGCAACTGGGCGGGTGCAGGCATTCAAGAAGCCGGCACTGGCAAACCCCTGCGCCTGAAGTACGACTTCCAGAACGGCAAGGGCCAGGCCACGGTCACCCGCCCGGACAACGTGCAGTGCCATGCGCCAGTTGCCGCAGCCATGCAAGGCGGCCTGTTGTCGATCAACAGTTCCGGCCAGGCCGCCTGCGCCGATGGCAGCAGCTATGACCTGCCGCAAGTGGGTTGCAAAGCCAACGCCAACGGCGCTGCCGATTGCAACGCCAACTACGGTGCCAAAGGCTTCGACATTCAAATGAAAAAAGCCGGCTAATCACACGAGAAACGCAGAAGATGTTGCCCGAAATCACCCAGTTCGAAGAAACGGTCACGCTGGTCAGCGATACCGGAATTCAATTCATGGATTTCGCCCTGCGTCTCGGCCCGGATGGCGAGCAGACCGGCAAATTCGTCCAGCTCAACAACGGCATGGTGCCGACACGCCTGCTGTGGTCCAAGGAGTACAAGGACTTCTACGAGCCCGAGCCAGACAAAGTGGTGCAGGTAGAGTTCGACACCAGCGAAGAGAGCCACTTCCGCCTGCCCATGGAAGACAGCCTGAAGCTGCTGGACGGGGTCTGGTTGCCGATCCCGGTCCTGCGTTTCACGCCGCCTTATCGCTTTGACGAAGGCCCGAACAACTGGGCGCGCATGCGCCTGGTCAAGCTCGCGGAGCCCGATGTCGACGGCAACACCCACCGCCTCACCCTCGGCTTCGACAGCCGCACCATGCCAGTGGTTACCGGCGCACCGTACCTGGCGCCCAACGAAGACGACGTACGCTCCGGCGTGGCGTTCAAGCTGGCGTGCAGTGCCCGCGAATATGGCTGGTTCCTGACGCACACATGGATCCGCGACTGGCTGGTGGAGGTGTACACCGAGGCGCGTGCCGAGTGGACGCGCGAACGCCTGGATCGTGACCTGCAGGGCAACCGCCACCTTGGCCACTATCTGAACCTGCTGAGCCTGTTGCGCCGCCCGGTCCCGGCCGAACAGAGCAACGAAAAGCCAAAGGTCGAGATCCCGGAAATCAAGGTGATCGCCAACGAGGCCAATGGCATCGTCAAGCCGATCCCGGTGGACCTGGTGCTGGACGTCGGCAACTCGCGCACCTGCGGCATCCTCATCGAGGACCATGGCCAGGCGGGTTCGGGCATGCGCCACAACTACGTACTGGCACTGCGCGACCTGAGCGAGCCGGAAAAAGTCTACAACCAGGCTTTCGAGAGCCGGGTCGAGTTCACCCACGCCGCCTTCGGCAAAGACCACCTGTCGATCAAGAGCGGCCGCCACAATGCCTTCCAGTGGCCGACCATCGCCCGTGTCGGCGGTGAAGCCAGCCGCCTGGCCAGCCGCAACCGCGGCACCGAAGGCTCGACCGGCCTCTCCAGCCCCAAACGCTACCTGTGGGATGAAAAGGCCTACGGCCATGGCTGGCGCTTCAACACCGCCTACGTCAAGACCGACAAGGAGCCAATGGCCGTCGCCGCGCCGTTCGCCAACCTGATCAACGACCGTGGCCAGCCGCTGTACCTCAAGCCCTTCGACATGCCGGTCTTCAACCCGCGCTATTCGCGCAGCAACCTGATGACCTTCATGCTGGCCGAAGTGGTGACCCAGGCGCTGACCCAGATCAACAGCCCGGCCCAGCGCTCGCGCCAGGGCCACGCGCGGGTGCCGCGCCTGCTCAACAGCATTACCCTGACCGTTCCACCAGGCATGCCCCAGGCCGAGCGCAGCCTGCTCAGCAACCGCCTGTACGAGGCGATTGGCCTGGTCTGGAAGAGCCTGGGCTGGCACCAGGACGAGAGCAACCCGTTCAAAGGCAAGGACGTCGCGACCCGCACCCCGTTCCCCAGCGTGCGTGTGGAGTGGGACGAAGCCAGCTGCGGCCAGCTGGTCTACCTGTACAACGAGGTCAACGAGAACTTTGCCGGTCACCCGGAGGAGTTCTTTGCCACGCTGGCCCGCCCGGACAAGCTAGAGCATGAACAGATCACCCTGGCGACCATCGACATCGGCGGCGGCACCACGGACCTGGTGATTACCGATTACCGCCTGGATCGGGGCACCGGCGGTGGCGCCGGCGCCAACGCGCACATCGTGCCGAACCAGCGCTTCCGTGACGGCTTCAAGATTGCGGGCGATGACATCCTGCTGGATGTGATCCAGGAGTTCATCCTGCCCTCCTTCGCCAGCGCGCTGCGCAATGCCGGCGTGCCGGCACCGGATGCGCTGATGTCGAGCCTGTGCGGGAACGGCGGAGCCACCGTCCAGGAACGCCTGCTGCGCCAGCAGTTGAACCTGCAAGTGTTCGTGCCGCTGGGCCTCGCACTGCTGAAGGCCTACGAGCAGTTCGACCCGGCCCTGCCACCCGCCGCGGTCGAGCAAACCTGGCAGCAGGCGCTGGGTGAAGCCGTTGTCAGCGACAAGGTGCTGGCGTACGTCAACGCCGCCGTGCGCCGCGAAGTGGGCCGCGATGGCACGCTTGACCTGCTGCAGACGCCGATCACCTTCGACCTCGAACAGGTGCACGCCGCGTTCATCGGCGGCCAGATCAACGTCACCAGAGCACTTGCCGAACTGTGCGAAGTGGTCGCCAAGTACCCTTGCGACATGCTGCTGCTGACGGGGCGGCCATCGCGCCTGCCAGGCATTCAGGCGTTCATCCGCCAGCGCCTGCCGCTGCCGCCCGGGCGCATTCTGCCGATGCAGAACTACCGCACCGGCGGCTGGTACCCGTTCCATCGCAACGGCCTGATCGACGACCCGAAGAGCACCGCATCGGTGGGCGCGATGATCTGCCTGCTGTGCTCCAACCACAGTGTGCCGAACTTCTATTTCCGCACCGCCGCGCTGAAGCCTTACTCGATCATCAAACACTTTGGCCAGATCGACGCTGCCGGCACCATCAAGTATCACGACGTGCTCTACCACGACCTGAAGTCTGATAAAGGCCTGATCGAACTGCCCATCGTCGGCGAAGGCGATGAGCGTGGTACGCCTTGGCTGGAGATGCGCGGCGACCTGCACCTGGGTTACCGCCAACTGGCCACCGAGCGCTGGTCGGCCTCACCGCTTTACACCCTGCGTTTCACCCCCTCGGGCAAGGCAGCGTTCTCCAGGGCGATTGGCAAGAATGGCGAAGCGCCGGTATTGCGCATACGCCTTGAAGTCGAGCAGTTCGAACAGGAAGAACGCGACCAGGGACTGATCAGCGACAAGCTGGTCATCCAGAAGCTGGAATCGAACATCCAGGATGCCGACTTCGACTTCGACCGGGATCTTGAACTCTCACTCAACACCATGCCAACCATGAGCTTGAGTGACAGCGACTATTGGCTCGACAGCGGGAACGTCAAAGGAAAATGAGCGACCTTACGCCAAAGCAACAGCAGTTGATGGGTGCCTGGGGCGCCATTCACAAAGGCGCCGGCGAGGCGCTGGAATGGATCGAGCAGGTGCGTGGCAATGCCGCCAGTGTAGAGGCCGAGGCCGATGGGCTTGGCCTGCGCCTGAGGCGCGCACGCAACCGGGCGAAAAACCTCCAGCGCAGTGCCGCCAGCCCGATGGCCGTAGGGTTTTTCGGCCTCTCGCAAGCGGGCAAGTCGTACCTGATTTCCGCGCTGGCATCGGATGGCAATGGCAAGCTGGAAAGTAACTTTGGTGGCCAGGTTCTGGACTTCATCCAGCACGTGAACCCGCCAGGCGGTGGCGGCGAGGCCACCGGCCTGGTCACGCGCTTCAGCCACACATCCAGGCCGTGCCAGAACGCCAGCTATCCCGTCGAGCTGAAGCTGTTCAGCGAAATCGAAATCGCCAAGATCCTCTGCAATACGTGGTTCGATGACTTCGACCACGAGCGCATGGACTACAGTTTTACCGAGCAACGTATCCGGGCCGCGCTCAGTGACTTCGAAGGCCAGGAAACAGGCCAGGTGCAAGCCGGGGTAAGCAGCGATGACGTGGTCGCGCTGTGGGACTACCTGAAGAGCAACTACGAGAAGTCCACCCGCCTTCTAGACGAGCACTACTGGCCACGCGCAGTAAAACTGGCGCCACGCCTTACCCCCCGCGAGCGGGCAAAACTGTTCTCTGTGCTGTGGGGTGGGCAGTCGCCCATCACCGACTTGTACAACATGTTGGCGGGTGTGCTGCAGCGGTTGGGCCATGCCGAAACGGTTTATGCACCGGTAAGCGTGTTCAAACAGGAAACCGACGGCGTCACTGCAGCGCCCTACAACATCATGAGTGTCGACGTGCTCAGCCGTCTGGACACTCGCCGCGATCAGCAACTCCAGGTACTGCCCTGTACGGATGGCAAGCTACAGGCCAGTGTCGGGGTCACCATCGCGCAGCTGGCCACGCTGGCCGTCGAGGTGAACTTCAGCCTGTTGAAAAGGCCGACGGCTTCGGTCGCGCAGGACGTCGAGATCCTCGACTTCCCTGGCTACCGCACCCGTAACAAATACCTGTCGATTGACGAAGCGGCATTGAAGGACTCTGCTGATGAGGTTTATCCGTACTGGAACCTGATCTTGCGCGGCAAGGTTGCCTATCTCTTCGAGCGCTACAGCGAAGCACAAGAGATGAATGCCTTGGTGGTGTGCACGAGCACCATGAAGCAGAGCGACGTCATCAGCGTTGCCCCGGTATTGACCCGCTGGATCCACAATACCCAGGGCGCCACGCCGAAAGAGCGGGGCCAACGCGCGCCAGGCCTGATCTGGGCCCTGACCATGTGCGATGGGTGGATCAACGGCACCCTCGGCAAGGAAGACACGCACCTGATCCAGGCTGCCGAGCGGCTGATGAAAATCACCATCATCGAGCGTTTTGGCAGCCAGGAGTGGATGAAGGAGTGGTCGGTCGGCAAGCCGTTCGACAATACCTACATGGTCCGTAAGCCACGCCTGAAAGAAACCGCGTTCATCGAGCGTGACGAGCAGGGCCAGGAACACCGGTTGATCGAGAGCTACGTCAGCGATATTCAGCGACTCAGGCAGTACGTTGTTGACTTCCCTGCCGCCAATCGCCATGTGGCGGATACCGGTGCAGCCTTTGACGCCATGATTACGCTGAACGATGGCGGTATCAGCCGTTTCAGCACCAGCTTCTCGTCGATCAATGACCTGGACTTCAAGCTGGCGCGTATCGAAGAGCAGCTGGAACAGTGCCGCACCGACCTGCTGGACCACGGCCTGAACACCTGGCGCGAGGAAGACTTCGAGCAACTGCTGAACAAGAAGCGTGAAAAAACCCAGTACCTGCTCGACAACCTGGGCGCCGACCCGGACGCGATCAGCGAACTGATCCATGCCTTGCAGGTGCCAGTCGAACAGCTGCGTGAACTGTACCTGGGCGGTGTGTACGACATCGACGGCATTGACGGCGAGGCCGGCGAAGAGCCGGAACCCGCGGTCAGGGCCCCGGCCAACAAGGCCCCGGCACTCAACTTCGGCAACGTGTTCGGCAACACTGCCTCGGCAACGCCAGCAGTTGCCCCCAAGCCTGTGGCCAAGCGCCTCAACTCCGAGCAACGCTTTGTACGCGCGGCGCTGAAGGCGTGGATCAAGCATATGCGCGAGCTGGGTACGCAACCGCTGCGCCTGAGCAGCCTGCGCATGAGCCGCGAAGTGGTCGAGGCCTTGGTCGAGGAACTGGTCAGTGCAGTGCGCCGACCGGCCTTCATCGAACAACTGGATGCCGCCGTCATGCGCCGGATTTTCAACGGCGTGCGCCGTGACCAGATAGTCCAGCGCCAGGTCCTGACCGTGCAACTGGCCATGCGGGACTTCCTGTCCTGGTTCGACCTGCTGGGCAAACCTGTCAGCGAGCGCCCGACCGCCCTGCTGGGTGAGAGCCAACCCGTATTCGGCGCCTACCAGACCTTTGCCCAGGGCGAATTGCCAGTGCTCCCGAAAGAGCCGTCCAACCAGGAGCAGAGCTTCCAGATCGACTGGCTGTCGAGCCTGGCCTGGCTGACCCAGGAAAACGCCAAAAGTGGCGCGGACCCGGAAATCACCACCGAGCAGCGACGCCAGTTGGCGGTGCTGCTGAACACCTTTCAAGCGAGTTGATTGCAATGGGTATCAGAGTTGATGTGCTGCCACTGGACGTGAACACACCAGGCCAAGGCCTGTTGCGGATCACCGGCTGGGAAGGCACCAGCGAAGGGCTGCAATGCTCTCTGCAAAGTAGCCAGTCCCACGAGTTTCTTCATGATGGCGGGCACTGGGCCAAAGTGGCTCACTGGTTCCGCCTGGATGGCATGAATGCTGTCGCAGGCGCCCCGGCCATCGAAACGCGGATCGGCCCCAACCTGATCAACCCATTGCTGCAAGCCAGCGGTACCGCCACCTTCCGCATCGAGGTCAGCAACCCGCAGACCGGGCGCAGCGACCTTGGCATGGTGCGTATCAACAGCGCCATCATCGCGTCTGTCGAGTCTGGGCCAGCGCTGGAGAAATCGCCGCCCCCGGCACCCTTGCCCAGCGCGACGGTGATTGTCGAGCCACCTGCGGTGCCCACCCCTGAGCCTGTTCCGGTAGTGACGGCAGAACCCGTGCCCGAGGCCGCGCCAGCCCCCCAGCCAGCACCTGTGGCACCGCCGCCGAAGGCGCCTGCCAAGCAAGGCCGGAAGTGGCTGCTACCCCTGTTGGCCCTGATCCTGCTGGCGCTTGCCGCCGGGGGCGGTTGGTGGTGGTTCAACCGCAGCGCAGGCGAAGCAACTGCAGCCGTGCCGCCTGAAGACAAGCCCGTCGCACAGGCCGACGCGGCCAAACCTTGTTCGCTGGAAAGCATGCAAGGCCAGACGTCACTGGCGTTCCTGCAGTCGTGCATCCAGAGCAAACCGGACAGCGCCGCACTGCTTGAAGTGATCAGTTTGGCCAAGGCCAACGACCAGTGCGATGTGGCCCAGCGCCTGTATGCCAACCGCGCCAATGCCGGTGACATCCAGATCGCCACGGCCTACGCTCACGAATACGACCCCAAGTACCACCAGCCAAGCAACTGCTTCAAGGCGCCGGAAGCCGCCACTGCAGCCTCCTGGTACGAGACCATCCTCAGCTTCGATGAAAACAACGCCGAAGCCAAGCAGCGCTACGAGGAGCTCAAGCCATGAAGATGCGTAGCATTGGCGCCGCGCTGCTGGCCTTGTCGCTCAGCCCTGCCCTGCAGGCAGCCGAAAAGCCCCTGCTGCAGGATGGCAAGAAAACCCTGTTCCAGCGCGTGTTGACCACGCCAGGCTGCAAGCTGAGCGATAACGCCGGGGCTGCCCCTGGCGCCGCACAACCCACCTTCAGCCGCTTCTACGTGTACGAACGCGCCCAGGCTGACGCCCGCGAGTGGCTGCGGGTCGGCCCTGACACCCAGGGCAAGAGCATCGGCTGGCTGCCTGCCGATTGCACCGTCGAATGGAAAATGCAGCTGACCCTGGCGTTTACCAACCCCGCCAACCGTGATCGGCTGATGTTCTTCAAGGAACGCAACCAGCTCGAAGGCATTCTCAACGCCCCCGACCCGGTCAGCCATGTGGCCCCGCTCCGCGCCAAGCTCAAGCACGGCACCGAGGCGCCCGGCGTGCTGGCCGAAGAGCCCGAATACTTCGTCGACCTGCAGAAAAACTTCTACCTGCTGCCCGTGCTCAGCGGCGAAGAAGTGATGACCGAGGAAGGCTTCCGCACGCGCATCCTCAATGTGGCTTCGGTCAGCAAGGCCGACAGTGCCGCAGCCGCCACACCCGCTCCTGCCCAGGCCGCTGCCAACCAGCAGTTGAAGGCGTTCAGTGCGGCCGTGGTGTTCGTCATCGACTCGACCATTTCGATGGACCCGTACATCGATCGCACCCGCGAGGCGATCAAGCGCGTGTACGGGCAGATCGAGAAGGAAAACCTCGGCAAGCAGGTCAAGTTCGGCCTGGTCGCCTACCGCTCCAGCACCAAGGCCGTGCCGGGCCTGGAATACGTCAGCAAGATGTACGCCGACCCCAACACGGTGAAGGACGGTGCCGACTTCATGGCCAAGGTCGCGGACCTGAAGCAAGCCAAGGTGTCGAGCAGCGAGTTCAACGAAGACGCCTACGCCGGTGTCATGTCTGCCGTCGACCAGATCGACTGGAGCCAGTTTGGCGCACGCTATGTGGTGCTGATCACCGATGCCGGCGCCATTGACGGGGGTGACAAGCTGTCGAGCACCGGCCTTGGCGCCGAACAGGTCAAGATCGAAGCCAGCAACCCTGGCGTGGCCCTGTACACCCTGCACCTGAAAACCCCCAGTGGCGCCAAGAACCACAGCTCCGCCGAAGCGCAGTACCGCACCCTGTCGAACTACCCGGGCACCAACACCTCGCTGTACTACCCGGTCAATGCCGGCGATGTGGAGGCCTTTGGCCGCAAGGTCGACGGCCTGGCTGCCGCCATCACCCAGCAAGTGCGGGCGGCCTACATGGGCGAGGCGGCCATCGGCAGCGCAAACAATGCCAAGGCCGACCCTGCCGAGAAGAAAATGCTCGAGGATGCCGCACTGATCGGCCACGCCATGCAGCTGGCCTACCTGGGCAAGGCCAACGGTACCCAGGCGCCGCCGGTGTTCCAGGCCTGGATCAGCGACCGCGACCTGATCAAACAGAACGTGCCGACCACCGATGTGCGCGTCCTGCTGACCAAGGCCCAACTCAGCGACCTGAGCGATGTACTCAAGCAGATCCTGGATGCCGCCAACGAAGGCATGATTTCGCCAGACGAAATGTTCACCCGCCTGCGCTCGGTTGCCGCGACCATGGGTGCCGACCCGAACCAGCTGAAGCAAGGCTCGACCACTCGCGTGGCAGACCTGGGCGTGCTTGGCGAGTACCTGCAAGACCTGCCCTACCAGAGCGAAGTGCTGAACCTGGACGAAGAAACCTGGAAGGGCTGGGATGGCCTGGCCCAGGAGAAATTCATCCGCAGCCTGAGCACCAAGCTGCGCCATTACCAACGCTACAACGCCGATGTCGACCGCTGGGTTGCCCTGGCGCCGGGCAGTGACAGCCGCGACAACGTCTACCCGGTACCGCTGGAAATGATGCCCTGACCCCATATGCTCGATATCAAGGGACTACTAGTCGTTCGAGGCGAAGGATCGCAGGCTCACCGGGTACGGCTGGACGCCTTGTGCCTGCAACCCGGCGAAGTGCGTGCCATCACGGGCGAGAGCGGCTGCGGCAAGAGCACACTGCTGGAAGCCATTGGCCTGCTGCTCAAGCCTGAGCAACTGACGCACTACAGGCTTGGCCCGCAACGCCAGGACGTGGCCAGCCTGCTGGCCAGCGACCAGCAGCCAGCGTTGGCGGCATTGCGTTCGCGCGAGCTTGGCTTTGTGCTGCAGAACGGCGGGCTACTGCCTTTTCTCAGTGTGCGCGACAACATCCTGCTACCACGCCGCCTGCTCGGCCTGCCACCTGCCAGCACGGCGGTGGACAAGGCTGTCGAGGCTTTGCGCCTGGCACCGCTGCTGGGCAAACTGCCCCAGGCGCTGTCCATCGGCGAGCGTCAGCGGGTGGCCTGCGTGCGTGCCATCGCCCATGAACCCCGAGTGCTGTTGGCCGACGAGCCCACCGCCGCGCTCGACCCGCACAATGCAGAGCGGCTGTTCGAACTGCTGCTGCAGCTGGTGGCTGAGCTAGGGCTGAGCGCCTTGATCGTGTCCCACGACTGGGCTCTGGTCGAACGCTTCGGCCTGCCGCGCCTGGGTGCCATCAACGGTCAAGGGGAAACACGCTTTGAACCCATGGCATAAGCGCCTGCTGCTGCTGGCCCGGTTATCCCTGGCCGATCTCTGGCACGACCGTAACGTTTCCTTGTGCATGGCGGCCTCGCTGGTCGCTGTCATTGCCCCGCTGTTGTTGCTGTTCGGCCTCAAGCACGGGGTGGTCAGCCAACTGCAACAGGAACTGCTCAGCGACCCCCGAAACCTTGAGGTCAAGATGCTCAGCAGCGGCCATTTCGACCAAGCCTGGCTGCAACGGTTGCAGGCACGCCCGGAGGTGGGCTTCGCCATCGGCCAGACCCGCTCGCTGAACACCCAGGCCGACCTGCTGGGTGCACACGGCCGCTTCGCCGACAACGTCGAGGTCATCCCTACCCGGGCCGGCGATCCCTTATTGGCAACAGACCTGAGTGAGCTGGCGCCCGACCAGGTGATTCTCAGCGAACGAGCCGCCGAACGGCTCGACGCCAAGGCCGGTGACACCCTGCGCTTGCGCGTTGCCCGGCGCCTGAACGAAGTCAACGAGCGTGGCGAGCGCACGTTGCAGGTGCGTGCCATCGTCAGCTCGGTGCGCTTCGCCCGCCCTGCAGCCTTCGTCAGCCCCGAGCTGCTGATGGAGCTGGAACACTATCGCGACGGTTATCTGGTCGCCAGCCTCGGGGCAAGCAGTGGCCAGGCCCTTGATGCCCTGAACGTCGGCTACGCCCGGGCCCGGGTCTATGCGCGGGACATCGACAGCGTGGCACCGCTGGAGCGCTGGCTTAACGAACAGCGCATCGAAACCGCCAGCCGCCTGGCAGAAATCAACAGCGTCAAGGCAATCAACCACGTGCTCGGGCTGATTTTCAGCGTTATTGCCGGGGCCGCCCTGATCGGCTGCATCGCCTCGCTGGTCGGCGCCTTCCTGGCCAACATCGATCGCAAGCGCCGCCACCTGGCCGTGCTGCGCCTGCTGGGCTTCAGCAGCCCCGCGGTATCGGCCTACGTGGTGCTTCAAGCACTCGTGCTGAGCCTGGGGGGCTACCTGGGCGGCCTTGGCAGCTACTACCTCGGCAGCCTGCTGTTCGACCGGTTGCTGGTCAGCAGCCAGGCAACCGGCGCCTTCATTTGTCACATCACCGTATGGCATGGCCTGGTCGCCCTGCTGCTGGCCTTCCTGGTCGCCGGCCTGGTCGCCCTGATCGGCGCCTTGCGTGCCATACGCATACAACCTGCGGAGAACCTGCGTGAACTCTAAAGCCTACAGCCGCCTGCTTCTGGCGCCACTTGCTCTCGGCTTTGCGCTGCAAGCCACAGCGGCGACCTGGGAAGAGAAATACTACAACCCCATGGCCGACGCCGATGACGTGGTGCTGCCCATGCCGTGTGACGGCGCCATGGTGTTTCGCAAGGTGATGATCCCGGTGGCTGGCCCGCTGGACGACTACCCCATCAACATCGGCCAGGACAGCGCCGAGTGGGGCTATGTCGAGCAGACCCGCCCGGCGTTCATTGCCGGCAGTTTCACCAGTGCCAAAGGTGAGAAGTCGCGCTACTACCTGCTGGCCAAATACGAGATGAGCCAGCTGCAGTACAAGGCGTTGATGGACGAAACCTGCCCGACCGCCTCCAACAAGCAGCGCCTGCCGATTGTATCGGTGTCGTGGCTGGACGCCCTGCAGGCTGCCGACAAGTACAACCGCTGGTTGCGTGCCAATGCACCCGACAAGCTGCCCCGCGAAGATGGCGCCCAAGGCTTCTTGCGCCTGCCAACCGAGGTGGAGTGGGAGTTCGCCGCGCGTGGCGGTTTGCAAGTCAGCACGGCCGAGTTCCGCGATGGCCGCTACCCCATGCCCGAAGGCCTGAATGCCTACGAGTGGTTCGCCGGCGCGCAGTCTGCCAACGGCCAGTTGCAGCTGAGCGGGCTGCTCAAGCCCAACCCGCTGGGCCTGCATGACATGCTCGGCAATGCCAGCGAGATGATGTTCGAGCCGTTCCGCCTGAACAAGCTCGACCGCCAGCACGGCCAGGCCGGTGGCTATGTGGTGCGCGGTGGCAACTACCTGACCAGCGAAGGCGACCTGCGCACCTCGCTGCGCCAGGAAGAGCCGTACTACAACGCCGAGGGTGCAGTGGCCAAGAAAACCAACGGCCTGCGCCTGACCATGGTTTCCCCGACCCTCACCTCGCGCGACCGGGTAAAAAACATCGAGAAGAGCTGGAGCAACCTGGGCAGCGATCAACCAGCTGCCGAAAGCAAGCAGAAAGGCACCGTCAAGGCGCTGGAAGAGCTTGCTTCCAACGTGGAAGACGAAGCCCTGAAGAACCAGCTCAAGACCGTCGAGAACCAACTGCGCGCCAGCAACCAGCAGCAGCAGGAAGCCCGAGACCAGGCGATTCGCGCCAGCCTCAACCTTGGCGCCTTCCTGTGCACCAAGATGCTCGACGACGGCCAGTACCTGGACTTTTTGCAGAAAAACTACGCCAGCAACTGCAAGGCCGGTGAAGAAGACCCGACCTGTGGCGTGCGCAAGGTCAAGCTCGAAGAGCAGCAGGAGCGCCTGCACAAGCTCAGCCGCTACTACGCCAGCTCCCTGGTGGAGTCGGGTTCGCTGTACGGCAAGGACCTGCTCGAAGCCCAGGTTCCAGTGCTGGACGGCTCGTTCAAAGCCAACAAGAACCTCAAGGACCTGTCGCCCTACCTGCGTACCCACTGGGCCAACCAGATGTCGTTCCTCAAGACACAGAAGATTGATGCCAACGCATGGCTGAACAGCTGCAAGACCGTCGCACACTGACCCAAGGACATCCAGGAGCCACCATGAACTTCCCTACATCCACCCGTATCAACCCTTGGTTGGGTCTGCTGATGGCTGCTTGCCTGGCCGTTACCGGTTGTGCCAATACCGGTAGCTCGATGACCGGTAGCCAGGGCACTGTCGATCCGCGCCTGACCAGCGGCAACGATGCCAAGTTCTTTACCACATCGGGCTTCCAGGCCTGTGCCATCGCGGCCAGCGCTGGCATTCTTGCCTGCATGCTGTCCAACTCCGGCAATAAGGCAGCCTGCTCGATCATCGCCGGTGTCGGCGCGTGCGGTGTGGCCATGGGCGCCAACTACTACCTTGATCAGCGCCGGGCGAAATATGCCGATACCACCGAGCGCCTGAACGCGATGACTACCGAAGTGCAGGGTGAAACCGCCAAGGTCGCACAGCGCAGCGATACGCTGCAACGCGTCATCAACGACGACAAGCAACAAATTGCCAGCATCCAGCAGAGCATGAAAGCCAAGACCCTGGACAAGGCCAAGGCCCAGCGGGATATCGCCAACATCGACCAGAACATCGGGTTGATGCGCAAAGACCTGACCAACATGAAAAAACGCGTTACCGAATACCAGCAGGTGGCCAAGCTTGAACGTGATGGCGGCGCCAGCCAGGCCGAAGTGCAAAAGGTCGAAGCCGAGATCACCAAGATGAACACCAAGGTCGCCTCGCTACAGCAGGAGGTCGATGGCCTCTACAGCCAGCGTTCGGCAATCACCCTGGGCTGAAGGAGTGCACGCCATGTTTCTACGTAACTGCCTGTGCCTGGCACTGCTGGCCAGCCTTGCCGGTTGTGCGACCACTGCCTCCCAGTGCAATGCCTCCGACAGCAGCGCCAGCCTGATCAGCAAGCTCAACTGCGATTACGGCGGAGGTTATGCCGAGGGTGTACGCAACAGCGAACAGGAGCTGCTCAGCGCCAAGGAGCAGAACCGCCAGTTCAACGAAGTGTACGCACAACTGAGTGCACTGCAGGCCTCGACCCGCCAAGACCTGCAAAGCCAGCAACGGCAGCAGGCCAGCCTGGAAAAATCGTTGAACGACCTGCTGGGCACGCTCAAGGCGCGCCATGGCAACAAGAGCGATGTGCAAAAGCAGATCGCCGGCCTGGAGCAGCAGCTCAAGGCTAACCAGGCCGCACCCTCGCAAAATGCCAGCAACGCCCAGATCGAAGCCCGCAAGCAGAAGCTCGCGGCCCTTCAACAACAGGTCAGCCGCCTTCAGCTGAGCCTGGGTTACGAGTAAAACCTCATCGGCAGCTTCGGCTGCCGAGTCTTTTCAGGATATCCACATGCAGCGGGTCACCCGCGACACCAGCCCCGCCAAGGACGACCTGCGGGTGCTCGAACAGGCCATGGCGATCATCGTCAGGCATTTTCCGCCGAGCATCGCTCATCTGTTTGCCACCCCACGCAACGGCAAGGATGGCCTGCGCGAATGGTGGTCGGAACTGCAAGGCCAACCGCACCGATACCATGACCTCGGCGCCGAGCAACAGGCCGCGTTGCTGCGCCTCTACGACGAGCGCCAGGAAGCCGTACACCAGCTGGTAAGCAAACTGGAGAGCCTGGGCCAGGCCAATGATGCCGCGCTGCTGCGCAAGCTCATCGGGCCTGCCGACCTGAACAACCTGTACAGCATCAACGGCCAACCGCTGGTCGTGCGCTGGGCCGAACCTGCCCCGGTCAAGCCGTCGCCCGCACCGCTGCCGCCACGACCCGCGCCCGTGGTACGTCGGCGCTGGGTATGGCTGCCATGGTTCTTGTTGCCACTGCTCGGCCTGCTGTTGCTGGCCCTGGCCTTGTGGTTCGGCTGGCCCTACCTGCAGCACTGGCTTGGCAACCGCCCCGCCACGCCCTTCGCCTGCGTGAAAGACACCCGCATACAGCCGCCCGAATTTTCCGTGGTGCTCGACACCTCGGGCTCGATGCTACTCAACGTCGCCACCACCCTTGAAGACGAACAATGGTTCTTCCAGCACATCAATGACGACCCGAACATCGATCAGCAGCGTGTCGCGCAACTTACCCGCGCCCCGGTGCGTATGGACGTGGCCAAGAGCAGCCTGACCCACCTGATCAACGACCTGCACCCGGCGGTGGATATGCGCGTGGTGACCTTCGATGGCTGCCGCGCGCCGCTGGACCACGGCGTGTTCACCCTGGCCCAGCGCCCGGCATTGATCAAAGGTATTCAGGCACTGGTACCCAATGATGGCACCGCCCTGGCGGCCAGCCTTGATGTGGCGGCCAAAACAATGAACGGTCGCGACCGCGATGGGGTGATCCTGATGTTCATCGACGGTGCCGACGGCTGTGAACAGGACGTGTGTGCAGTGGCGCAGCGGATTGCCCGCGAGCAGCCGAGGTTGCGCGTCAATCTGGTCGACATCAGCAACAGCAATTTGGCCAGCTGTGTGGCCGAGAGTACGGGTGGGAGCATCTATTCCGCCAGCGATGCCGGGCAGGTTGCCGCTGCCATCAAGCTTGCCAGCCAGGAAGTCTCCAGCACAGCCGATTGCGACTAGGACAAGACATGCAAAGGGTAAACCGCGACACCCACGCCAGCCAGGATGCTGCCAGCGCGCTCGAACTCAGGGTGGCGTTGATCCGTCAGCACTTTCCGCCGGGCATCGCTCACCTGTACGCAATACCCCGGCAGGGCCGCGACGGTGTGCTGGAATGGTGGTCTGAACTGGAGGGGCAACCGCATCTGTATGCCACCTTGGGCCGAGAGCAGCAGGCTGCCTTGCTCAAGCGCTATGAAGAGCGCCAGGCAGCCGTCAGCCAATTGGCCGATGAGCTGCAACGGCGCGGCCAGGCGCCCGCAGCCGAAGCGTTGCGCACACTGATCGGCCGACCCGACCTTGCCAACCTGTACAGCATCAACGACGAACCCCTGGTGATTCGCTGGGGGCAGCCGGCACCTGTCGCTGCGCCGCCCGTGGTGTCGCCACCTCCGGCACCGCGACAGCCAGCGCCGGCCAAGCCAAAACCCACACCAACCCCCAAGCCCACCCGGACACGAACCGTGGTGATGACCGAACGCCGCCTGCGCCTGTGGCCCTGGCTGCTGTTTGGCCTGTTACTGCTCCTGCTCTACTGGCTGTACAGCAGCTGGCCTGTGCTGTACCAGCGCTGGCAGGGCTATACGCAGACTGCAATCTGTACCCCGGGGGGCGCCTTCCAGGCATCGGAGTTTGCGGTGGTGCTGGACACCTCGGGCTCCATGGACCAGCGCATCAGGGTGAAAAAGGAAGATGACCCTTGGTACATCGGCCTGCTGGCCCGCATTCCTTACGTTGACGAACTGCTGGCCAACAACCAGCCGCAACGGCTCACCCGCATGGACGTGGCGAAAAGCTCGCTGACCGCAGTGATCGGCGACCTGGACAAGGCCGTGGACATGCGCCTGGTCACCTTCGACGGCTGCCGCAGCCCGGTGGACCACGGGGTCTTTGGCCCTGGCCAGCGCGAAGACCTGGTCAAGCGGGTGGCCGACCTGAACGCACGTGGCGGGACGGGGCTGGGTATCAGCCTGCAAGCAGCCGCCAGCAAGATGAACGGCCGAGACCGGGATGGCGTGATCGTGATGTTCGTGGATGGCCGGGACAGTTGCGGTACCAGTGTGTGCAGCGTGTCGGAACAGATCGCCAAGAACCAGCCGCGCCTGCGCATCAACGTGGTCAACATCAGCGCCAGCACCGGCTCCAACTGCGCAGCCAGCAACACCGGCGGGCGGGTGTATACCGCCAACGACGCCGCTGCTGTGGCCGCGGCACTCAAGGAAGCGAGCCAGGAGGTGGCCGCGACCGGTTGCCCGTAGGCGCAATGACGGCTGATGACGTTTTTCAATCGACTCCATGCCGTTTCCTGCATTGCCGTGCAGAGCGCCGTGCCGGATGCTTTAGTTACTCCGAGACAGCGCTTTTTTCACCCGCAGAGGCCCGTATGAAGACCGTCGAACAACTCCTCAAGACCAAGTCCCAGCACCAGACCGTTTACACCATCGGCCCGGATGACTCGGTGCTCGACGCCCTGAAAGTGCTGGCGGAGAAAAACGTCGGTGCGTTGCCCGTGGTCGAGGGCGACCAGGTGGTGGGTATCGTCAGTGAACGGGACTATGCGCGCAAACTGGTCCTCAAGGGCCGCTCTTCCGCCGCCACCCCGGTGCGCGAAATCATGAGCGCACCCGTGGTCACCGTGGAACCGAAGCGGACGCTCGATTTCTGCATGAACCTGATGACCGATCGTCACCTGCGTCACCTGCCGGTGGTCGACAACGGCAAGCTGCTCGGCCTGCTGTCGATCGGCGACCTGGTCAAGGAAACCATCACCGAACAGGCCAGCCTGATTCAGCAGCTGGAGCAGTACATCCGCGGCGAATGACGGCCCTCAATGGTAGGCGCGCTCCAGCTCGTCCAGTTGATGGTCGAAGCTGCGCAGGCGCGCCGACCAGGTGTACACCAGCACCTCCAGGTCACGGTTGAGCACGGCAGTATTGCCATTGCCACTGCAGGTGGGCTCGCCCAGGTCCAGCTGGTAGCGTTCACGGGCCATGGCCTGGGCCACGCTGGACAGGTCGCGGGCATTGGCCAGCCAATGGTGATGGTGGTCATGGATTTCACGGTCGAGTGCCCGGCACTGGCGCTTCAGCGCATCCAGGCTCTGCTCCAGCGGCGTGCCCTTGAGCTCGCCCATGACCTCTTCGAACGTGCGCCCCGAATGCCAGTAGCTGCCCCAGAAATAGCGGTCGAATACCGTCTCGACGCGGCGTAGCGCCACCTTGGTGTTCCAGATGGTGAGCAACGTTCGTCCCTGAATCACTTCGCGCTTGTTCAGGTGCAACTGTTGCCAGGCGATCCAGGTCAGCGCCACCAATACCACCGCCACCGTGACAGCGGCAGCCGCATACAGGAAGTGCACAGCCTGGTTCATCTGTTGCGTTTGCCTGATGCCATAGAAGTAACTGGCCGTCAGGGTGCCCAGGATCGTCACGGAGCACCAGAAACCTGGTGCATAGGGATCTTTCATCGCGCTATCCCCTTATTGTTTTCCTGAGCATAGCAACGGCCAATCACTCGTCAGGTGCCGCTCGGCGCTTTATTTTTTGCGGGGATGCAGCGCCTCGTTCAGCTGGTCGATCATGGGTATCCAGTCAGCGTCGGCGGTGTAGCTTTCCTTGAGAAAGGCTCGTTGAGAGTCGTTCCAGAATGGCGCATCCACCAGCTTCACATCTTCATCGAGTGGTGAATGGGTTGTGATGAAACGATCGATTTCTACCGGGTCGTCAGGAAGACCCAGTTGCTTGAAAATTTCCGAAAATGGATGAATCGGCTTGTCCATGGTTCCTCCTGGGCACCAGCCTGGTCATCGACGACGCCAGACTGGTATGGGTTGAAAGCATCAGCACAGCTCGCGCACTTCGGCGTGCGGCACCAACTTCATGTACTGCTCCATGCTCATGTGGATCAGGTGATCGTGGTCACCCGCCTCCAGATAGACATCGCCTTGGCGAGTAAGACTCGGATCAAGCAGCATTTTTATCTGGTAGGCGTCGCCAAGGGCCGGTACGGCGCCGCGCTCGCAGTCGCCGAACAGGCTCGGCAGGCCGCTTTCGCGGGTCAGTTGCCAGGCCCCGGACATGCGCACCTTGGTCATGTCCAGATGCCGGTTGGCCGGTAGCACGGCCATGATGTAGTTGCCATGCCGGTCATCGAGCATCACCGACTTGGCGACCCGCTCGGCGGGCACGCCGGCCGTACGGGCCGACTCCAGGCTGGTGGCCGAGTGTGGATGAGGAATGATGTCGTAGTCGCAGTTGGCCTTGTCCAGGCGGGCCTGCAGGGTCTTTGCCATACGCATGATGCACCTCCGGTTTCGCCCCCCAATCTCCAATTTTAGGCCGGCTGGCGCCAGCCAGGGCTAAACTTGTGTAATAGGGCCAAACGAGGTGACGACAGGTGATCGCCCGCTGCTGGCGCTGGCTGTTGCTGCTGTTGCTGCTTGGCATCACGCCAGGTGGTCAGGCAGCGCCCGGTGCAGTGTGGGTGCTGGGCATCGATGATGCCATCGGCCCGGCCAGCGCCGACTACCTGGTACGCAGCCTCGACCAGGCCCAGGCCCAGGGCGCGCAACTGGTGGTGATCCGCATGGACACCCCAGGTGGCCTGGACAGCGCCATGCGCCAGATGATCAAGGCGATTCTCGCCAGCCCCGTGCCGGTTGCCACCTACGTGGCCCCAAGCGGTGCCCGCGCTGCCAGCGCCGGCACCTATATTCTCTACGCCAGCCATGTTGCCGCGATGGCCCCCGGGACCAACCTGGGGGCCGCCACGCCCGTACAGATTGGCGGCCCCCCAGGTGCGCCCAAGGACGACAAGACCAAAGGCAGCGATGATGAAACCTTGTCCCGCAAGCAGGTCAACGATGCCGCTGCGTACATCCGCGGCCTGGCGCAGCTGCGCGGGCGCAATGCCGATTGGGCGGAGAAGGCCGTGCGCGAGGCTGTCAGCCTCCCTGCCAGCGAAGCCTTGCGGCTGAATGTGATCGACCAGGTAGCTGACGACCTGCCTGCCCTGCTGCGCAAACTCGACGGTAAAACGCTGGAGGCCGCCGGCCAGCCACACCAGTTGCAGACAGCCGGCGCCAGCCTGGTGGAGCACCTGCCGGATTGGCGCACCCGGGTACTGGCGGTCATCACCAACCCCAGCGTGGCGCTGATCCTGATCATGGTCGGCGTTTACGGCCTGTTGTTTGAATTCATGAGCCCCGGCTCTACCGTGGGAGGCGTGGTCGGCGGCATCTGCCTGCTATTGGCACTGTACGCCCTGCAGCTGTTACCGGTGAGCTTCGCCGGGGTGGCGCTGATCTTGCTGGGCATCGCTTTCATGATCGCCGAAGCCTTCCTGCCCAGTTTCGGCGTGGTCGGGTTTGGCGGCATCGTTGCCTTTGTGGTCGGCGCGCTGATCCTGATCGACACTGACGCACCCGGCTTCGGCATCCCGCTGGCCTTGATCGGTACCCTGGCAGTGCTCTCGGCGCTGTTGATCGGCGGGGTGCTGGGCATGGCCCTCAAGGCACGCCAACGGGCGCTGGTCAGCGGTGACGCGGGGCTGGTCGGCAGCCTGGTCACCGTCACCCAAGTGATGGCAGGCAACCCGTTCCGTGGCGTGGTACTGGCCCAGGGCGAGGAATGGCAAGTGCAGTGCGCAACGCCGCTGCAAGCTGGCCAGAACGTGCGGGTGACCGCGCGCCATGGCGTGATGCTGGACGTGAGCGCCGCCGCGCCTGCGGCGCAAGGAGAATAACCATGTTCATGCAACTGGGTTTTGGTGCCGTGCTGATCGTGCTGGCGATGCTCTTGCTGTCGGCGTTTCGCATCTTGCGCGAATACGAACGCGGCGTGGTGTTCCAGCTGGGGCGCTTCTGGCAGGTGAAGGGGCCGGGGCTGATCCTGTTGATCCCGGTGATCCAGCAAATGGTGCGGGTAGACCTGCGCACCGTGGTGCTGGATGTGCCACCACAGGATGTAATCACCCGCGACAACGTTTCGGTCAAGGTCAACGCGGTGCTCTACTTCCGCGTGCTCGACCCGCAAAAGGCGATCATCCAGGTCGAGGACTTTCTGGTAGCCACCAGCCAGTTGGCCCAGACCACGCTGCGTGCGGTGCTGGGCAAGCACGAACTGGATGAGCTGCTGGCAGAACGTGAGCAACTGAACGCGGACATTCGCCAGGTGCTGGACGCGCAAACCGATGCCTGGGGCATCAAGGTGGCCAATGTCGAGATCAAGCATGTCGACCTCAACGAATCGATGATCCGCGCCATCGCCCGGCAGGCCGAGGCCGAACGCGAACGGCGGGCCAAGGTGATCCATGCCGAGGGGGAATTGCAGGCGTCGGAGAAGCTGATGCAGGCTGCGCAGATGCTGGGCAAGGAGCCTGGGGCGATGCAGTTGCGCTATATGCAGACGCTGGGGGCGATTGCGGGGGACAGGACCTCGACCATTGTCTTCCCGATGCCGGTGGACTTGCTGACGGGGCTGGTAGACAAGCAGAACAAATAAAGGCCGCTCCACAATCCCTGTAGGAGCAGCCTTGTGCTGCGAAGAGGCCGGTAAGGCTAAAGATCACCTTCGGCTGCAATGACCTCTTCGCAGCACAAGGCTGCTCCCACAGAGTGTGTGTTTGCGCCCCCGTGGCCCGATCAGATCGGTGCGCGACGCAGGGTAGCGAGGAAGGTCGCCGCCCCAATGAACAATCCGGCAAACGTCCGGTTCAAGCGTTTCTGCTGCTTGGGTGTACGCAGCAGGCGCAACACCCGCGAGGCCAAACCGGTGTAGCCCGCCATCACCAGCATGTCCACGGTGATCATGGTCACGGTGATTGCCACATACTGCGGCAACAGCGGTGCATGCGGGTTGATGAACTGCGGCAGTACCGCCAGCATGAACACCAGTGCCTTGGGGTTGCTGACGTTGACCAGAAAGCCGCGGAACACCAGGCTCAGCGGTTTGCCGATAGGGCGCACGCCGGACTCATCGGACATGTCCATCGGCAAGGCGCGCCATTGCTTGTAGGCCAGGTATACGAGGTAGGCAACGCCGAACCATTTGATGACCTGGAAGGCGGTGGCCGAGGCGGCCAGGATGGCGCCGACGCCGGCGGCAATAATGGCGATTTGCACAATCAGGCCCAGTTGCAGGCCCAGGGCGTTCCAGTAACCACGCCAGAAGCCGTATTGCAGGCCGCTGGACATCGAGGCAATCGCCCCGGCACCGGGTGACAGGCTGATCACCCAACAGGCGGCAAAGAAGCCCAACCATACTTCCATCGACATCACACACCTCGCTCGAACACTTGTTGCAAAAGGTTAAGCTAAGGTTTTGGTGAAAAAATAACCAGCGATTTCTGATGGATTTTCTATCGCCTGTACCGGCCTCTTCGCGGGCGCGCCCGCTCCCACAAGTACTGTGCAGTTTTCAGACCCTGTGGGATACCTGTGGGAGCGGGCATGCCCGCGAAGGGGCCAATACAGCTTCAGTCAGCTTCGGCAGCTGTTTCTTTGTGCAGGGCCTGTACCTCGGCCCCGCGCCAGCGCCGGACCGACTTCTGGAAGAACTGGCTATTGGGCACCTGCACCAGCGCCCCGCCCGCTTCGGGCATTTCCAGCAGGGTGGTAAACAGCAGGTTGATCGCGATCACCCGGCCTTTCACGCCCGGCTTGTCCAGGGTGTCGACCAGTTCGACCACATCACCAATGCGAAACGGCCCGACCGTGAAGATGAGCACCGCGCACAGCAGGTTGGACAGCACGCTCCACATGGCGAAGAAGGCCACCGCCGCCACCGCGACAAAGCCGGACAGCGCCGTCCACAGCACGGTCGCCGAAACGCCCAGGCGCTCCAGCACGAACAGCAGTGCGCTGCCCATGATCAGCCAGCGCAGGCCGCCACGCACCGGTACCAGCAGCTCTGGTGGCAGCGGGTAACGCTGGCCCAGGCGGCTCAACCCGCGAGCAACGATGCGCTGCAGGACGAAGGCCGCCACCAGGATCAACAGAATCTGCAAGCCCAGCCAGAAGGTGTCCATCCATTGCCCTGGCAGCAGCGAACGCAGTTCCTCCATCAGGACAGCGCCTCGAGCTCGGCCTGCATGCTTTCGAGGGTTTCCAGCGCTTCCATCCAGGCTTCTTCCAGCTCGCCTTCGCGTTGCTTGAGCTTGGTCTGGCGCGCCAGCAGGTCACGCAACTCGTCCTTGCGCGCCGCTTCGTAGAGGCCACCGTCACCCAGCGCGGTCTCGATCTCGGCCAGTTGCACGTGCACCTGGTTGAGCTCGGTTTCCAGCTTGTCGGCCGCCTTCTTGTGCGGGGCCAGTTGCTGGCGCAAGGCTGCGGCAGCCTGGCGCTGGGCTTTCTTGTCGGTCTTGTCCGGGTTGACCGGGGCCGTACTGGCCGGCGCGCTGCGCTGGCGGTACTCGACCAGCCAGCGGCTGTAGTCGTCCAGGTCTCCGTCGAAGGTTTCGACCTTGCCATCGGCCACCAGCAGGAAGTCGTCGGTCGTGCTCTTGAGCAGGTGACGGTCGTGCGACACCACCACCACGGCACCGGCAAACTCCTGCAACGCCATGGTCAGCGCCAGGCGCATTTCCAGGTCCAGGTGGTTGGTTGGTTCGTCGAGCAGCAGCAGGTTCGGCCGTTCCCAGGCAATCAGCGCCAGCGCCAGGCGGGCCTTTTCGCCACCGGAGAAATTCACCACCGGCTCGTCAGTGCGGGCGCCATGGAAGTCGAAGCCCCCGAGGAAGTCGCGCAGGGTCTGCTCGCGCTCGGTGGGAGCAATACGCTGCAGGTGCAGCAGCGGGCTGGCCTTGTCGTCCAGCGAGTCCAGCTGGTGCTGGGCAAAGTAGCCAACCGCCAGGTTCTCGCCACGGACCAGGCGGCCCGACAAAGGCTCCAGCTCACCCGCAAGGTTTTTGATGAGGGTCGACTTGCCGGCGCCGTTGGGCCCGAGCAGGCCAATGCGCGCACCCGGGGTGAGCTGCAGCTTGACCTTGTCGAGGATGGCCTTGTCGCCATAGCCCAGGCGGCCTTCGGACAGGCTCAGCAACGGGCTGGAGATTTTCTGCGACTCGCGGAAGACGAAGTCGAACGGCGAGTCGACATGCGCAGCCGACAGCTCCTCCATGCGCTCCAGGGCCTTGATCCGGCTTTGTGCCTGACGGGCCTTGGTGGCCTGGGCCTTGAAGCGGGCGATGTACTTTTCCATGTGCGCGCGCTGTGCCTGCTGCTTCTCGTAGGCTTGCTGCTGCTGCGCCAGGCGTTCGGCACGAGTGCGCTCGAAGGCGGAGTAGCCGCCCTTGTACAGGTTCAGCTTGCGCTGCTCGACGTGCAGCACATGGTCGACCACGGCGTCGAGGAAGTCACGGTCGTGGGAGATCAGCAACAATGTGCCGGGGTAGCCCTTGAGCCAGTCTTCCAGCCACAGGATGGCGTCGAGGTCCAGGTGGTTGGTGGGCTCGTCGAGCAGCAGCAGGTCGGACGGGCACATCAGCGCCTGAGCCAGGTTCAGGCGCATCCGCCAGCCACCGGAGAAGTCGCCGACGCGGCGGTCCATCTGCTCGTTGGTGAAGCCCAGGCCCGCCAGCAATTTGCGCGCACGGGCGTCGGCGGTATAGCCGTCGGCGCCTTCCAGCTCACTGTGCAGGCGCGCCAGGGCGGTGCCATCGTGGGCCTGCTCGGCCGCAGCCAGTTCGGCCTGGACCTTGCGCAGGCGAAGATCGCCGTCGAGCACATAGTCCACGGCCAGGCGGTCGAGGGTGTCGACCTCTTGGCGCATGTGGGCGATGCGCCAGTCGCCGGGCAGCTGGCAATCGCCACCATCGGGCGACAGCTCACCGCGCAGCAAGGCGAACAGGCTGGATTTCCCGGCGCCGTTGGCGCCGATCAGGCCGGCTTTGTGACCGGCGTGCAGGGTCATGTCGGCGCCGTCTAGCAAGCGCTGCGGACCACGCTGTAAAGTGAGGTTGGTTAGTCTGATCATGATGGTCGCGGAGTCTACCAGCTTCCTCGGCCCATAGCGCGAGTGGAACCATGCACACCGACCTGTGGAATTACGCCTTGGCCCTGTATGCCAGGCCCGGCGTGGAAGCGGCCTGCCTTGAACTCCAGGCGCAGGGTGGCGATGTCTGCCTGCTGCTGTGCGCCACCTGGCTGCAGGCACGTGGCGTGGCCCTGCTGGACGCGCGCGCGCAAGCCCTGCACGACATTGCCGAGCCCTGGCAGCGGGAAGTGGTCGGCCCGTTACGCAGCCTGCGCCAGCAATGGCGAGCGTCAGCGTCGGGTGATACGCAACTGGCGGCGTTGCGTGAGCAGGTGAAGGGGCTGGAATTACAGGCAGAAAAAGCGCTGCTCGCGCGTATGCAGGAATGCTCGCGACAGTGGCCCGCGGACTCCCATGAGCCCACGGACGACTGGCTGGCCCGGCTGGCGCCGGAGCCTGCCCGACACCACGACGCGCTGGATGTGTTGCGCGTCGCGGCGGCTGCGCTTCAGGACGCCGAAGACGGTGCCTGAGTCGGGGTGCTGGCAGGTGCCGACGGTGCTGCCGAAGCGGCTGGGGTGGCCGAGTTGGTTGCTGCGGCCGGGGTGCTGACGGCTGGCGTAGCAGGTTTGGCGTCGGCTGGCTTGCTGGCAACAGGCTTGGCGGCAGATGGCTTGGCGGCCGGACGTGCAGGAGCCTTGGCGGCAGCAGGCTTGGCCGCTGGTTTCGCAGCTGGTTTCGCGGCAGCGGTTTTGGCTGGCGCTGGCTTGGCTGCAGGTTTGGCAGCGGCAGCAGGCTTGGCCGCAGGTTTGGCGGCAGCACTCGCTTTGGCAGCTGGCTTCGCTGCGGGTTTGGCAGCAGCAGCCGCTTTGGCAGCTGGCTTCGCGGCAGGTTTGGCTGCAGCAGTAGTCTTGGCAGATGGCTTCGCAGCAGGTTTGGCTGCAGCAGTGGCCTTGGCAGCTGGCTTCGCGGCAGGTTTGGCTGCAGCAGTGGCCTTGGCAGCTGGCTTCGCGGCAGGTTTGGCTGCAGCAGTAGTCTTGGCAGCTGGCTTGGCGGCAGGTTTGGCAGCAGCAGTAGCCTTGGCAGCCGGTTTAGCGGCTGGCTTGGCAGCAGCAGCGGTTTTGGCAGCTGGCTTGGCGGCAGGTTTGGCTGCAGCAGTAGCCTTGGCAGCTGGCTTCGCGGCAGGTTTGGCTGCGGTGGTTCTGGCAGCTGGCTTGGCAGCGGCAGGCTTGGTGGTTTTGACGGCGCGCTGGTCAAGGGCTTTGGCGGCGGCTTCGCGAACCTTGCCTACACCCTGGGCCAGCTTGAGGCTGTCCTGAGCATCGCGCTTGAGTTGCTGGATATAAGAGCGGGTCTGGGTTTGACGTTCCTTGAGGGCATCGAGCAGCCCTTCAAGTTCACCAACGGCTTTTTGCGCTTTGGACTGCGCCTTGGCTTTGCCTGCCTTGGCGGCGTCCTGCAATTTCAGGCGACCGTTGTGCAGTTTTTCCTGGGCCTTGCCACGCTGCTTTTCCAGTTTGGCCAGCAGTTTTTCCGCATCAGCCAGCGCTTGCGAGCAGGCATCTTCCAAGTGTTCGAGCAGGCTGCCCGAAAGTTGCTGGAGCAGGTGTAACGGCGTACTTACTGGCTTCTTTTTGGCCGACATGGTTTACCTCCTGGCTGACGAGATTGCGGCTCATACTATGCTTCTGCTGCTACCGCCGCTAGGGCATGTTGACAGTAATATTTACGCCGCGTTGCATGCCTGGGCAAAGTTGTTATCTTGCAGCTGCGTGAAAGTGTAGTTGCTGAATTAATCATTGCTGATATTTGGGAGTCAGGGCATTGCCTCGATATCTTGTATTAGGTTTATGCCTGCTGGTGCCAGTTGCAATGGCCGACAGCAACGACCATGACCTCGCCTACAGCCTGGGCGCCAGCCTGGGCGAGCGTCTGCGCCAGGATATGCCTGGCCTGCAACTGGACGCACTGGTCGAAGGCCTGAAACAGTCCTATCAGGGGCAACCCTTGAAGCTCGACAAAGCACGTATGCAGGCCGTGCTCCAGCAACACGAAGCCCAGGAAGGTGACGCCGCCACGCAGAAGTTGCAGGCAGCCGAAACACGCTTCATGGCCAACGAGCGTGGCCGTTATGGGGTACGCGAACTACCGGAAGGTGTGCTCTACAGTGAACTGCAGCCAGGCACAGGCGCGCAGCCCAAAGTTGGCGGTAAAGTGCAGGTGCGCTATGTGGGCAGGCTGCCGGATGGCTCGGTGTTCGACCAGAACCAGGCGCCCCAGTGGTTCAGCCTGGATTCGGTGATCGAAGGGTGGCAGGTGGCCTTGCCAAAGATGCACGCCGGGGCCAAATGGCGCCTGGTAATCCCGTCAGCGCAGGCCTACGGCGCCGAAGGCGCAGGTGACCTGATCGCACCCTATACGCCCTTGGTGTTCGAGATCGAATTGCTGGCGGTTGGCGACTGACGCCAACCTTCAGGCCTCGACTGTGCCCTCTTCCTTGTGCGCGTTGTGCAGCACTTCGATCAGGCAATCTTCGAGTTCGAAGCGCTCGTGCAGCAGGGCACCCAACTTGGTCAGCTTCTCGGCAAAACGAGCCGGGTCCGAGCACTCACCTTTTGTACAATGATCGTTGAAGGCCAGAGCAATCTGGGTACTGTCATCGATGCGAGGATTGATCTGCGTGGCCAGCTCCAGACCGCGCGTGTCACCAAATTCCTTGGCTTCACTGACCAATTGTTCGCTGACCTCGAAGTGCCACGCCGAAACGTAGTCGACAAGGAGAGCACAGAAGTCCCCGTGCGTATCCTTGTCGGCGAAGGCCGGCTTCACATCGCGCAAAGCACGGAAAGCCTGCACCAGTTCCTGGCGCTCATCCAGCCAACGGTCGATCAGCTTGTGAACCCCACCCCAGCGTTCCTGGGCATTCTGACAACTATCGAGCATGGCAATCTCTTCCCTTCTGGGTAGATGCCGCTGCACCTCGCACCACGACCGCGCAGCACAAAGGTGACATCAGCAGGACGGCATCGAGCAGTTGTATTTTCGGTATGCGTGCTGGGAGATTATTCCCGCGCGTGCTGCCCATCAAGGTACGCAGCGGACAAAGTTCATACAAGTGTTTAATACCCTGTTAATACGCCATTGGTCGCGCTAGTGGCCCAGCCTTGTTCCAGGTCAACTTCTTGCCAGGGTGCGGAAACGATACGCCAGCAGGCAACTCAAGGGCGGCACGGCCAGCAACAAGAAGGCCAGCAGGCTCCACTCAGGCAGCGTCAGGTCGAGAAAGCTCCAGGTCAGCGAGCTGCATTCGGGGCCGCCGAGCAGCAATTGCCGCGCCGCCTCGCTCCAGGATTGCTCGAACACACGCCCGATCGGTACCGGGCATACAGGGATAGCACCGCTGGCCCCCTGCAACCAGACATGCCGTGCCGCCAGCAACGCGCCAGCCAGCGTGCAGCCCAGCGTCGCCCGTGCGTAATGGAGGGTGCCCTGCGTGCCTGGTGCCTGCAGCACCGCCGCCAGGCTCAGCAGTGCGTACACCGCTAGCAGCAGCCGCTGGCTGAAGCACAACGGGCATGGCACCAACCCCCGTATGTTTTCCAGGTGGTATGACGCGACCAGCACCGCCAATGCGGCCAGGCAGGCAGGAAGGAAAAAGGTGCGCAAACGGGCCGGAAGCATGGGCGGTGAAAGTCCCGGGGAAGATGTTGTGGTGTGAGACGGTAGAGGAAAGATGCGCTTTGTATCAAGGCGCAACAGTAGCGACAAGTCGCTGAATGGCGTAGGAAATTTCAAGCGATACGGTAGGAGGCGGCTGAGGAACTGCACTGCAGATCTAACTGGCAGCAGTAGAAAAGTTACCCAACGCCAAAGCCCGCACCTTGGCGCGGGCTTTGGGGTGGGTCAGGCGCGTACGCCTTCTGGCAGGGGCAGCGCCAGCAGGCGCTCGTCCAGCAGGCCAAGGCCCTCCTGGAACAGCTGGTTGCTTCGCTCGGTCTCGCCCAGGCCAGCGAGCAGGCGAGCCAGTTCGGCACAGGCCTCGGGGTTGCGTTCCATGCGCAGGCTGCTTTCCAAGTAGTCCCGCGCCTTGCCCCACAGCCGGTTCTGCAGGCTCAGGCGGCCCAGGGTCAGTAACAGGCTGGCGTCTTGCGGGTGATCCTTGAGCCAGCCTTCGGCGGTTTGCAGCTGGCGCGCCGGGTCATCACCGCGCACCAGGCCGTACAGGCGGGCCAGGTGGCTTTCGTATCCACGCTTGAGGGCGGTGCGCAACACCTGCTCGGCTTCGTTCTGGGCACCTACCTGGCGCAATTGCTCAGCGTAGGCCAGCACCAGTTGCGGCTCCTGGCGCTGGGCCGCGGTCAGCTGCTGCCAGGCGCGTTCCAGGGCCTGACGTGCGCTTTGCGCATCTTCGCCACGGGTGGTGGCCAGGCTCAGGTTCTGGCCCCAGGCGCGTTGCTCCAAAGCGGCCAGCTCCGCGGCAGGCAGCACCTTGCCCTTGCGCAGGTCTGGCAGCAGGCGAATCAGTGCCGACCAGTCACCGCGCTGCAGGTACAGGCGCTGCAGCAGGCGCAGCACCTGGCCGTTGTGAGGGTGGCGTTCCTGCATGGCCAACAGGGTTTCCAGGGCGCCGTCACTTTCACCACGGTCCATCTGCAACTGTGCATGGGTCAGGGCGATGGCCAGTTCTGCTTGCGGCTGACGCTCCAGCGCGCGCTCCAGCAGGTTGTCGCTGTCTTCGGTGCGGCCCTGCTCGTTGGCAGCACGGGCGGCACCGAGGTAGTACAGCAGCGGCTGGCGTTCAGCCTCGGCGGCACGGTGCAGGTGGCGTTGAGCACTGGCCCAGCGGCCCTCGGCAAGGTCCAGCTGGCCCTGTTCGATGGCCAGACGGATGCGCCGGCTGCGATTACGCCGCGACCACGGGTTGACCACACCGCTGGAGGTCAGCACCAGGCCGACCAGGTAACGCAACAGCCACAACAGAGCGACCACGGCCAGCAGCCCGGCCAAGGCCGCCCACAGCCCCGATTGATAGCGGAAGCTTCCATAGGAAAGCAGTACGTAACCGCTGTGCTTGGCGACCGCAATACCCAGTGCCGCGGCAATCACGATTGCCAGCACGGCCAGCAGGTAGACACGCTTCATGGTTTGCCCCCTTCAGCCTCAGCCGGCAGGTGACGGCGCTGAATGTAGGCCTGCACGGCCGCCAGGCTTTCGCTGAGGTCGGGGGTAACCACCGACACCGGCTGATCGGCCAGGGCATTGAGGCTCTCAAGCATGGCCTTGCTTTGCGGGTTGTCGGCGTTGAAGTTGGCCAACAACACGCTGCGGGCGTCGTCCAGTGCCTGGGTGTAGACCTTGGCGTCACCATTGAGCGCCGCCCACTGGGCCTGCTCGATGGTCAGGCTCAGGGCCAGGCGCAGCTGGTTCAGTTGCTGGCCGGCCAGCAGTGGCCGCACGTTTTCATCGGCGTTGAAGTCGATCTGGAAGTACTTGGAGATTTCTGCCCACCACTGCGACAGCCGGCTGGCACCATCGCCGTCGGCGGTCAGGGCACCCAACGCATCGGCATTGCTGTCGAACTCGGGCGATTGCGCACTCAGCTGCTGTACCAGCTCACGCTGTGCAGCCAGTTTCAGGAACAGGCCGGTACGGTCCGGTTGCTGGGTGCTGTTGAGCGTGGCCAGGCTGCGTGCCAGTTGCTCACGGGCAGCGAAGGCTCCCGGGTCGCTCTGCTCGCGCAGGATCTCGTCGGCGCCTTCGACCAGGGCCTTGGCGCTGGTGATGTCCTGCAAGGCCGACAGGCGCAGGGTAGCCAGGCGCAACAGGTGCTCGGCTTCAGCCAGGCGCCACTCTTTGCGGCTTTCGCCTAGCACGGTTTCCAGGCGCTGGCTGAGACGCTGCTGGTCGCCCTGCAATTGCGCCACCAGGCGCCGGCGGTCTTCCAGCTCGCTGGCCGCCGGCAGGCTGGCCAGTTGCGCGCTGATCTGCTGTTCGCGCTGCTGCAGGGCTTCGGCGCGCTGGGTGAGCGCCTCGATGTGCTGGCCCTGGTTGAACTCGCTGCCTTGCAGTTGACGTACCTGCCAGACACCCCAGCCACCTACTGCCACCCCGGCCGCACCCAGCAGCAAGGCCAGCGCTGCCAGGCCACTGCCGGAGCGCTTGGCAGGTGGGGCGGTGACAGGTTCCGCCGGCGCCTGTGCCGACGGCTGATCATTATTGGACAAGACAGTCTCGCTCACGTATCCATCCTTTGCATGGGGGCGCATCGCGTTCAGCTTAGCGCCTTAAGAGGCAGGTGCAGCGCTGCGCTGCACGGCTACCAGCAAAGCCGTGGCACTGGCGCCACGGCAATCCACAACCTGTTGGGCCCCGGCGGCCCGGGCCTGTTCGGCAACCCGTGGGCTGGGCACGAACAGCGGCAGGCGTGCCAGCTGCGGCCAATCCGCGCCGGCCAGCTGCTGCAGATGTTCAAAACCCTGCCCACTGCTGACCACCAGGCCATTGAGGCGTTCCGCTTCGATGCGGCGCTTCAGGGTGCCCGCCGGGTAATCCGGCAGGCAGCGACGATACAGTTCCAGATATTCGACACTAGCACCTTGCTCTGCAAGACGCTCTGCCAGCAGTTCGCGACCTCCGACGCCGCGCACGACCAGGACACGCGCTGCAGGCACGGCAACGGCCTGAAGCAGGGCCGGTAACGCCAGCAAGGCTTCGCTGTCATCGCCACGCGGCGGAGTGTTTACCTCCAGCCCGGCGCCCTGCAGCACTGCAGCGGTTGCCTCACCCACGGTGAACCAGCCTTGCCGTGGCGGCTGCAGGCTGGCTTCGGCCAGTTGCTCAAGCAACAACCGGGCAGCTGGCTTGCTGACCACGATGATCGCCTGGAAGTCATGCAGGCCTTCCAGCAGCAGACGTTGCCGGGGCTCCACGGTGACGGGCTCTATCGCCAGCAGCGGCAGGCAGCTGCTGCCCACCCCCGCTGCCGCCAGGCTTTGCGCCAGCGCCGCACAGTCCTCGGCAGGCCGGGTCAGCAGCAGGCGCCATTGGCTCACGGGTGGCCGGCCTCGCCGTAGACTTCCTTGAGGATGGCCTCGGCACCTTGGCCCAGCAGGTCTTCGGCCACCTGTACGCCCAAGGTCTCGGCAGCAGCGCGATTGGCACGGGCTTCGGCCACCAGCAGGGTACCCCCGCTCGGCTGGCCAACCAGGCCACGCAGCCAAAGCTGGTCACCTTCGAGCACCGCGTAGCAGGCAATCGGCACCTGGCAGCCACCATTCAGGTGTTTGTTCAGGGCGCGTTCGGCCACTACCCGGTCGGCGGTGTCGGCATGGTGCAGCGGCGCCAGGAGTGCGTGGATCTCGAGGTCGGCACTGCGGCACTCGATGCCCACCGCACCCTGGCCGCCAGCCGGCAGGCTGTCATCGACGCTGATGGTGGCGGTGATGCGGTCTTCAAAGCCGAGGCGGATCAGGCCGGCGGCGGCGAGGATGATGGCGTCGTACTCGCCGGCGTCCAGCTTGGCCAGGCGCGTGTTGACGTTGCCCCGCAGGAAGCGGATTTGCAGGTCTGGGCGGCGCGCCAGCAACTGGGCCTGACGGCGCAGGCTGGAAGTGCCGACGATGCTGCCGGCAGGCAGCGCTTCAAGGCTGTCAAAGGTGTTGGAAACGAAGGCATCACGCGGGTCTTCACGCTCGCAGATGCAGTACAGGCCCAGGCCTTCGGGGAAGTCCATGGGCACGTCTTTCATCGAATGCACGGCGATGTCGGCTTCGTTGTCCAGCAGGGCGGTTTCCAGCTCCTTGACGAACAGGCCCTTGCCGCCGATTTTTGCCAGCGGCGCGTCGAGCAGCTTGTCACCCCGGCTGACCATGGGCACCAGGGTCACCAGCAGACCGGGGTGGGCCTGCTCCAGGCGGGCTTTGACGTATTCGGCCTGCCACAGGGCCAAGGCACTTTTACGGGTGGCAATGCGGATTTCGCGAGTGGACATGGAACGCCCCGATCCAGAGAAATGCCGCCGATGATAACAGCATCTCCTTTATCGCTTGCAGATGTGGATCAGCTGAGGGCCTCTTCGCGGCTAAAGCCGCTCCCACAGGGTGAGGTGCCGCTCTACAGCCCAATGATCAACCTGTGGGAGCGGATTTACCCGCGAACAAGGGCGCAGCCCTTGCCATGCGGGCGCCGTATCAGAGGGTCTGCATCATCTTGCGCACGCCGGCAACATGCCGGCGGCTGACTGTCAGGGCATCACCGTCCAGGCCTTTCAGGTACAGCTGAAAGTGCCCCAGCGGGGTACGCTGCAAGCGTTCTATGCGCTCGCGGGCAACCAGCGCATTGCGGTGAATACGCACGAAGCGTTCGCCAAATTCATCCTCCAGGGCTTTGAGCGGCTCGTCGAGCAGCACTTCCCCGGCCTCGTGGCGCAAGGTGACGTATTTGTGGTCGGCAATGAAATAGATCACCTGGGGCAAAGGAATCAGCTCGATGCCTTTACGCGTGCGGGCACTGATGTGGCTACGTGGGCCGCCACCTTCATTGGCCGGCCGGGTAAGCGCCGCCAACTGGGCGCGGTTGGGTTTTTCGGCCTTGCGCAAGGCATCGCGCAACGCCTGGGTCTGGAACGGCTTGGTCACATGGCTGAGGGTACTGTCCTTGAATGCCTCGGCACCGTATTCGTCATCCCCGGTGCAAAACACCACCGCCGGCGGCGCCTCGCGTTCGCACAGGCGAGCGGCTACCTGCAGGCCATCCAGGCCTGGCATGCCGATGTCCAGCAGGACCACATCGGGCTTGAGGCTTTCGATCAGCGCAAGGGCCTCCTCGCCGTTGGTGGCGCTAGGCTCCAGCACGGTGTAACCCTCCAGTTCGCCGAGTAGCCGGCTGAGGCGTTCACGGCCTTGGGGTTCGTCATCAACGATCAGGACATTCATAATTGCGCTGGATTCCTGAATGAGTCTCGCACAGGTATAGCGTAGACAGGTGTGGTTCGAGCGACACTGCGGTCACGCTCTAGACCGGTGCGATGGCCAAAGATTCACTCGGACGGCAGATTCACCGCCAGTCCTTTGTCCAACTGTAGACGGTCCGTGGAACACTGCCGTTCATTCCTTAAAATCCTTCTCTGCCATTTTCCGGGCATTTCTCTCGACCGGCGCCCTGCGGCAGCCAGCCCAACCCTGCTATTATCGGCGCCACTTTTTCGTTCACGCCTGCAATGAGTGAATCCATGAGCACCGACAAGACCAATCAGTCCTGGGGCGGCCGCTTCAGTGAGCCCGTCGACGCCTTCGTCGCCCGTTTCACCGCCTCGGTCGATTTCGACAAGCGCCTGTACCGCCACGACATCATGGGTTCGATCGCCCATGCCACCATGCTGGCGCAGGTCGGCGTGCTCAGCGATGCCGAGCGCGACACCATCATCGATGGCCTGAAGACCATCCAGGGCGAAATCGAAGCCGGCAACTTCGACTGGCGCGTCGACCTCGAAGACGTGCACATGAACATCGAAGCACGCCTGACCGACCGCATCGGCATCACCGGCAAGAAGCTGCACACCGGCCGCAGCCGCAACGACCAGGTGGCCACCGATATCCGCCTCTGGCTGCGCGACGAAATCGACCTGATCCTGGCCGAAATCACCCGCCTGCAGCAGGGCCTGCTGGAGCAGGCCGAGCGTGAAGCCGAAACCATCATGCCCGGTTTCACCCACCTGCAGACGGCTCAGCCGGTCACCTTCGGCCACCACCTGCTGGCCTGGTTCGAAATGCTCAGCCGCGACTACGAGCGCCTGGTCGACTGCCGCAAGCGCACCAATCGCATGCCCCTGGGCAGCGCCGCGCTGGCGGGCACCACCTACCCCATCGACCGCGAACTGACCTGCAAGCTGCTGGGCTTCGAAGCCGTGGCCGGCAACTCGCTGGACGGCGTGTCGGACCGTGACTTTGCCATCGAATTCTGCGCCGCTGCCAGCGTGGCGATGATGCACCTGTCGCGCTTCTCGGAAGAGCTGGTGCTGTGGACCAGCGCGCAGTTCCAGTTCATCGACCTGCCGGACCGCTTCTGCACCGGCAGCTCGATCATGCCGCAGAAAAAGAACCCGGACGTGCCAGAGCTGGTACGTGGCAAGAGCGGCCGCGTGTTCGGCGCCCTCACCGGCCTGCTGACCCTGATGAAAGGCCAACCGCTGGCTTACAACAAGGACAACCAGGAAGACAAGGAGCCGCTGTTCGACGCTGCCGACACCCTGCGCGACTCGCTGCGTGCCTTTGCCGACATGATCCCGGCGATCAAGCCAAAGCACGCCATCATGCGTGAAGCGGCCCTGCGCGGTTTCTCCACCGCCACCGACCTGGCCGACTACCTGGTACGCCGTGGCCTGCCGTTCCGTGACTGCCACGAAATCGTTGGCCACGCTGTGAAGTACGGCGTGGACACCGGCAAGGACCTGGCCGAGATGAGCCTGGACGAACTGCGCCAGTTCAGCGACCAGATCGAGCAGGACGTGTTTGCCGTGCTGACCCTGGAAGGCTCGGTGAATGCCCGTGACCACATTGGTGGTACGGCACCGGCGCAGGTACGCGCTGCCGTTGTTCGTGGCAAGGCGCTGCTGGCTTCGCGTTAAGCCAGCCTCGCAGCCCTGCTTTTTGTAGGAGCAGCCTTGTGCTGCGAAGAGGCCGGTGCAAACACCATGGATAGAGGGTGTTTGCACCGGCCTCTTCGCAGCACAAGGCTGCTCCTACAGGTTCAGCGCTAGCTCCGGTTAGCGTTTACCGCTGCGAATCATCTCCATGAAGGCCGGCATCGACGCTTCCTTGTCCGCCACGATCCGCGCCATGTGCGGGTTCTCGCCCATCAGCTGCAGCAACGCCTTGGCCTGCGGGAAGTCGGCCAAAAAGTCGATGTTCAGCACTTTCTTGCCCACGGCATAAGCCAGGTCGACCGAGAAGCAGAACATCAGGTCTGCCAGCGTCAGCTGCTCACCCGCAACATAGGGCGCAAAGCGACCGTTGCGCTTGAGGGTGGCAAAGCCGGCCAGCAAATCGGCACGCGCTTTCTCTTTGACCAAGGGCTCAACCGACATGCCGAAGAACGACTCGGCATAGCAAGTACGCGCCGGCAGCTCGATGTACAGCTCGATTTCCTTGAGCAGCTCACGCACCTTGGCCTGCCCGAACGGGTCGGCCGGCAGCAGTGCCTTGCCGCCTTGGGTCTGCTCGATGTAGTCGAGGATTACACTGGTTTCGCTGAGGAAGCCGTGCTCGGTCTGCAGCACCGGCACCTTGCCCCGCGGGCTCACTTCCAGCGCCTGTGGCGCCTGGCCGCCATAGAAGGTGACTTCTTCGAAGGGCAGGCCTTTTTCCAGCAGGGCCAGCTTGACCATGTTGTAGTAGTTGCTGACCGAGAATCCATGAAGCTTGAGCATGAGGTAACAGCCTCCAGGCCGTAAGGGGTTGGCCCGGCTTTTATAGACCCTAAGCCCGCCCCTGACCAGCGTCATGCACCCCGTCAATGCCCGGGCATTGCCGCCACGGGCGTGGCACACTGTGCATCCCATCACAGGAGTACCGCCATGAGCGAGCCCACCGACATCGACAATGACGACGAAGCCTTCGCCGAGGCGACACTGACCCAGGCCATCGAAAACCAGATTGAAAGCGGCGAACCGCCTGCGGCCAAGGCCACCTTCAACAAGCTGACCCTGGTCGGTTACGAGCGCGAGGACATCCTCAACCTGATGGCCCATGTGCTGGCCTTTGAAATCGACAACATGCTGGTGGAAGACCGCGCGTTCAACGGCGAGTGGTACGAGAACGCCTTGCGGGCGCTGCCGGAGCTGCCGCCTGAGATGGATCAAGGCGAGGACGAATAACCCGACTACACTCGAAGGTCAGGCACCGTAAGCGGTGCCGCCATCCTTGTCTGGAAGTCAGGAGTCGCCATGTCTTTTACCCCCGATCTGATCGCTGAACTGGAAGTACTCGCGCTGTTCAAACACGACAGCAGCCAGGAAGGCATCAAGATAAACAGCAACGCCGCCCCTGCCCTGGTCGCCGCTGCGCAACGCCTGCATGAAAAGGGGCTGACCGATCAACCCGATGGCGGCTACCTGACCAGCCTGGGTCACGACGCCGTTGACAGTGTCCAGCTGCTGCAGAACATCCTCAAGGCGCCACAGCCGGCCTGAACAGAGATCACAAGGGGCCGCGCTGCGGCCCCCGGTCAGTTGGCCGTTGCCCTGCGCTTTTCCACCAGCCACGAGCGCCCATACAGGAACACGATGGCCAGCAAGGCCACCGCCTGTGCCGACAGCGAGTAAGCATCAGCGTGAATGCCCAGCCAATCGAACTCGAAGAACGCCACCGGCCGTGTGCCCAGCACCCCGGCTTCTTGCAGCGCCTTCACGCCATGCCCGGCAAACACCACCGACAGCGCGCAAAGCAGCGCGGCGTTGATGCTGAAGAACAGCGTCAGCGGCAGCTTGGCAGAACCGCGCAAGATCACCCAGGCCAGGCCCACCAGCAGCACCAGCGCCGTGGCGCCCCCCGCCAGCACCGCCTGGTGCCCGGCAGGGCCTGCCTGCAACCACAGGGTTTCGTAGAACAGGATCACTTCGAACAGTTCGCGGTACACCGAGAAAAACGCCAGCATCGCAAAGCCAAAGCGCCCGCCGCCGCTGACCAGGCTGCTTTTGATGTAGTCCTTCCAGGCAGCAGCGTGGCGGCGGTCATGCATCCATACACCGAGCCATAGCACCATCACCGCGGCAAACAGCGCCGTGCAGCCTTCCAGCAGTTCGCGCTGGGCGCCGCCCACATCGATCACATAGGCCGCCACCGCCCAGGTGGCGAACCCGGCGACCAGCGCCAGCCCCCACCCGATGTTGACGCTGCGTACCGCCGACTGCTGCCCGGTGTTACGGAGGAAGGCCAGGATCGCCGCCAGCACCAGAATTGCCTCCAGGCCTTCGCGCAGCAGGATCAGCAAACCGGAGATATAACTCAGCGACCAGCTCAGGCCGTCGCTGCCCAACAGCTTGGCGGCCTGGTCGAGCCTGCTCTTTGCCTCAGCCAGACGCTGTTCGGCCTGAGCCACGGGCAGGCCATCCTGCAGGGACTGACGGTAGGCCATCAGGGATTTTTCGGTGTCCTTGCGCGCCTGGGTGTCGATGTTGTCCAGCGAGCTTTCCACCAGCTCGAAGCCTTCCAGATAGGCCGCTACCGACAGGTCATAGGCCTGGTCCTGGTCACCTGCGCGGTAGGCGGCCAAGCTTTTGTCCAGCGTGTTGGCAGTGTATTCGAGCAGTTGCGCCGGGCCGCGCTTGACTTGCGGCGGCTGGGCACGCTGGGCACGGAAAGCTTCCACGACCGCGCTGCCTTCGTTGGCGGCGACTTCGGCCGGGGTCTGGCGAGCCAGGTCGGCGATGTTCCAGGTCTTGTCGCCTTTGCCGGCTTCCGGCTTGGCGGTGAAGCTGGCGATATAGGCGGCCACATCCCAGCGCTGGCGATCATCCAACTGGTCGGCAAAGGACGGCATCTCAGTGCCGTCGATGCCCAGGGCCAGGGTGTTGTAGAGATCGAACAGGCTCAACTGGTCCAGACGCACGACATCACGCAGGTTGGCGGGCGCAGGCTCCAGGCCCACGCCAGCGGGGCCGTCGCCTGCGCCGGTGTCTCCGTGGCAGATCGAGCAGTTTTGCGCATAAAGCGAAGCGCCACGGGCCGGGTCAGGTGTGATCACCGGGGCCTGGCTGACCTCGTAGGCCACTGCCAGTCGCGCGCCCAGCTGGCGGGCCTGCCGGGCGACAGCGGTGCCCTCCTGTCGCTGATCAATGGCCTGGCGTAACGCCTGGACGCCCTGTTCCAGGGCGGCTTGCTCGGTATTTGTGGGCAGGGCTTTGACCAGGTCGGCCAATACCGCGCTGAATTCCTGTTGCTCGCGGTATTCGCCCTCGTCGATCACTTTGCCGCCTTGCACGGTCGGCGGGTAGTCGGCGCCGATGTAGTCCAGCAGGTGCAGGGCCTTGCCGGCCTCGGCGGGGGACTCGGCCTGCGCCAGGGTGCTGCACAGCGCCAGCACCGGGCCAAGCAATATAGCCGGCAGCCAGGCAAGCAGACAGGAACGGGTTTTCATGGCCAGTCTCGAAGGGAATGCGAAAGAGAACATTGTTCACTCCGACTTGCCTTCGCTCAAGGGTGCTGGGCGGATTTCATGAAAAATCTTGCTACAAATCAGATGACAAGCATTCCGCCGCCCTCAGAACCTGCGCTGATCAGTGGGGGCTGGCTTTGCCGGCGATGGCGGCCACGTCGATCCCACAGGAAACACTGGGTACCAATTGAGTAATCCCGGCCTGTCAGGGCCTCATCGCCGGCAAGCCAGCTCCTACAGGTGAGTCACAAGGCTCGATAGCAGTGGCGTACCTGTGGGAGCTGGCTTGCCGGCGATTGGGCCTCAAGGCTTGGCGGTGTCCTTCCAGCCACCACCCAGCGCCAGGAACACCCCGATCTGCCCCATGGCTACCTGACTATTGGCCGCTGCCAACTGCGCACGCATGTCGGTATAGGTGCGTGTGGCCTGCAAATCCGCCAGGAACGATTCACGCCCTGCCTGGTAATACCGGTGGGTCTGGTCCGCCGCTTCCTTGGCCGATTTTTCTGCCTCGGCCAAGGCATCACGCCGGTCCAGCAGGGCGCTGTACTGCGCCAGGCGGGTCTGGGTTTCGCGAATGGCGTTCAGCACCACGCCATCGAAGTTCGCCAACGCCGCCTGGGTAGAGGCTTCGGCCATGCGAATACGCGCACGGGTGCCATTGGTGGGGATGGTCCAGCTGACCTGCGGGCCGAAGCCCCAGCGGTTGGTCGACGGCTCGCCGAGGTTTTCCAGAATGCCGATGGTGCCGACCTGGGCGCCAATGCTGATGTCCGGGTACAGCGCGCCGGTGGCCACGCCGATGTAGGCAGTGGCAGCAGCCAGCTGGCGCTCGGCCTGGCGCACGTCGGGGCGACGTTTGAGCAGCGCGGCGCCATCCCCCACCGGGACTAGCTGGTTCAGGTGCGGCAGCTCGGCACAATCTGCGGTGCCGGCAGGCAACTGGTCGACCGGCTTGGCCAGCAGCGCGGCCAGTGTGTACATGCCGGTTTCGCGCTCGGCCTTGAAACGTGGCAGTTCGGCGCGCAAGGATTTGAACTGGGTCTGCGAACGGGTGACCTGGGTTTCATCACCGCGGCCGGCATCGCGCAGGCGCTGGTTGAGCGTGACGCTCTGCTCCTGCAGGTCCAGCGACTCGCGGGCGATGTGGAGTTCCTCGTTGGCCGAGCACACCTGGGTATAAGCCTTGACGACGTCTGCCACCAAGGTAATACGGGCGGTATCGGCAGCGGCCTGCACAGCGTCGGCATTGGCCTTGGCGGCCTCGGTGCCGCGCTTGAAGGTGCCCCACAGGTCGAACTGGTACGAGGCACTGATAATGGCCTCGCCGATGTTGGCCACCGGTACCTTCTCGGGCTGCAGGAAGGCTTCGCCCGACTCCTGCAACCGCTGGGCGCCGAGTTTGACGCCACCGTTGAAGCCGCCTTGCGATTCGGCCACCTCCACCTGGGCGCGGGCCTTGGCGATGTTGGCAGCCGCCACGCGTAGCTCGGTGTTGGCACTCAGGGCCTGACGCACTAGCGCGTTCAGCCGCTGGTCCTGATACAGCTGCCACCAGTCCTCGGGCACCGGCGCCGAGACCACGCTGTCGGCATCCTGGCGCAGGGGGCCGCTCAGGTCGCTGCGTTGCACCGCCGCGTCCTTGGGCACCTCATAGTCGGGCCCTACCATCATGCAGGCCCCTAGCGACAGGCACAGGCCGGCCAGGATCAGCTGTTTCATGGGCGCTCGCCCTCGATGATCGACACCGTGGCGGTGCGCCCGGCAATCATGCGGAAGTCCTGCGGCACTTCATCGAAGGCGATGCGCACCGGAATACGCTGGGCCAGACGCACCCAGCTGAACGCCGGGTTGACGTTGGGCAGCAGGTTGGCACCGCTGCTGCGGTCGCGGTCTTCGATGCCCGCAGCAAAGCTCTGCACATGGCCGCGCAGGCGGGTGTTGTCGCCCATTACGCGAATGTCCACGGCATCGCCAATGTGGATGCCACCCAGCTTGGTCTCTTCAAAGTAGCCATCGACGTGGTACGAGGTGCTGTCGACCACCGACAGCACCGGGCGGCCGGCGGTGACGAATTCGTGGTTACGCGGGGCGCGGTCGTTCAGGTAGCCGTCCACCGGGCTGCGCACCACCGAACGGTCGAGGTTGAGCTGGGCGGTATCGACTGCCACCTGGGCCTCGCTGACAGCCGAGCGGGCTCGGGCCTCGCGGGACTGGCTTTCTTCCAGCTGCTCGGCGGCCACCAGGTTGCCCAGCTTGCGGTTGCGCTGCGCCTCGCGTGAGGCCTGGGCCAGGGTTTCCTGGCGTTCGCCCAGGGTGGCCTTGGCCTGGCGCAGGGCCAGGGTGAAGCGGTCCTGGTCGATGGTGAACAGCACGTCACCGCGTTTGACGGTCTGGTTGTCGCGCACCTCGACCTTCTGGATCAACCCCGACACATCGGGGGCGATCTGGATCACGTCGGCGCGGATGTGGCCGTCGCGGGTCCAGGGGGCAAACATGTAGTACACCACCATCTGCCACACGAGCACGGCGGCGAAGGTCACTACCAGCAAGGTCAGGACCACACGGCCCAAGGTCAGCAAAGGTTTTTTCATGGCAGCATCAGGTTTCGGCAAAAGTGGTCCACCGCGCCAAGCAGCACGGCATACAGAGCAACGTTGAACAACGCCCGGTGCCAGACCAGGCGGTAGAAATGCAGGCGCACCAGCACCGCGTGCACCCCCAGGAACACCAGGTAGGTGCCAAACATCATCACCAGCAGCGTGGGCAGAAACACCCCGCTGATATCCAGTTCACCAATCACAGGGGCGCTCCGTCGAGGCCAGGGGGCAGTTGCGGTTGTTCGGCGGGTTCGAGCATCACTTCCACGCCCGGCAACAGCGCCAGCCGCAGGCCACTCAGGGCATGCAGCAGGTGGGTGCGGGCATCGCCACGCTCGTACAATTCATCCAGGTTCAGCGCCAGGCGTGCGCGTTCCATGTTGCGCAGGAGCGCGGCCGGGGCATGCAGGCGCTCACCGGCACGCAGGCAGGCGGCGTAGTGCGCGCCGACTTCTTCGACCACCGTGCGCAAGCGCTCGCGGGCCTGCTGGCCGGCGCGCGGCATATAGGCCAGCAGGTCGAGCAAGTTCAGCCCCACGCGCAGGTCACGCAGTGCCACGCCGCTGTCCTGGCCGGTTTGCGACAGGCGCGGCAGGTGCTGCATCAGGCGGTCGAGCATCTGCACGCCCACCTGGCGTTGCTCGGCCAGGGTCGCCGGTTCGGTCATTTCGACAATGTCGCGCCAGGCGAAGCGGGTCATGCGCTTGGCCGCCAGCTCCACGCCGAACGGGCGCATCACCAAGGTCCAGATGAACGCGAACAACAGGCCAACGGGGCCGGCCAGGTTGGCGTTGAGGAAGGTGAAGAAGTCGGCGTCGTAGGCACCCTGGATGCTGATGAAGGTCGAGGTGTTGACGATGGTCAGCAAGGTGCCCAGGTAGAAGCGCGGCTGCACGGTCAGGGTGCCGATACAGATGAACGGCACGGCAAACGCCAGCACCAGCATCGGGAAATCGTGCAGGTTGGGCAGCACCAGGAACAGGTACAGGCTGGAGAAGATGACCGACATCAGCGTCCAGAAGAAGAACCGGTAGATCTGCGGCGCCGGGTCGTCCATGGCAGCAAAGAAGCTGCACGACACGGCAGCAAGGATCACGGCGCTGGCGCCGTCGTTCCAGCCCAGGCCAATCCACAAGCCGCACGCCACCACAATCGCCAGTACGGTAGAGGCCACCGAGTACAGCATCAGGCCACGGTCGAAGAATGCCGTCAGGCGGCCCAGGCGCCAGTGGCGGTACACCGCGCGCCAAGGCTTGGCATCGTCGGTACGCAAGGCGTGCTGCAGGGTGCAGCAGTCCTGCCACAAGTCAGCCCATTCTGTCAGGCGGTACAGGGCGTTGGACAGCAGCAGTTCGGCGCGCTGGTCGAGGGCGGCGGCACCGGGCTGCAGGCGGTCGATCTGCTCGTGCAGCGCGGTCCAGCGCGTTACCGAAGCGCTGTCAGCAGTGCCTTTAAGCCATTCGCGCGCGGCTTCAAGCACGGGTTGAAGCTGGGCGAACTGGGCTGGGGCGCGGCCCTCGAGGGCCACCAGGGCGTCGTCGAGCGCGTCGATTACCGGCAGCAGGTGAATCATCCGCCCGCGCAGTTCGCGGGCATTCTTCAGGGTATGGGGGCCGGCGCCTTCGTGACCTAGCTGGCCGATCATCAGCTCCAGCGAGTTGAAGGTGGCGACCATCGCCCCGCGCATGCCGCCGACCTTGTCGGCGCTGGCTTCGCGGGCCAGGTAGGTGTCGCTGTAGCGGATCGCCTCGGTGAACCAGTTACCGGTGGCGCCGACCACCACGGGGGCCAGCCGGCGCGGCCAGAAAATGGCGCCGACCACTGCCGCACAGACGATCCCCAGGCAAATTTCCTGGGCACGGGAGGACGCCACGTCGAACACCGCCAGCGGGTTGTCGACCACCGCCAGGGCGATCATCGGCAGGGTATAGCCAGCCAGCATCAACACGTAGTTGTTGGCCGTGCGCAGGTTCAGCGACAGGAACAGCAAGGTGCCGGTCCACAGGGCGATGGCGATGCTCAGCAGCAACGGCGACTGCACCAGCGGGGGCACCAGGAAAATCGCGCCACCGGCACCCAGCAACGTGCCAACGGCGCGGTACAACGCCTTGGAACTGGTTGGGCCGACGAACGGGCTGGAGACGATGTACACCGTGGCCATGGCCCAGTAGGGGCGTGGCAGCTGCATGAGCAACGCGATGTACAAGGCGATCATGGAGGCGGCGAAGGTACGCGCACCGTAGAACCAGTCGCGGGCCGGTGGTACTGAGCTGAAGAAGCCGTTCATGCCACCCCGTCCGCACCGCCCAGGCCGGCTGCTTCGAAGGCGCGCAGCACGCGCAAGGTGGCTTCCAGGTCGGCCTGATCGATACTGTTGAGCACATCGCGGCGCAGGCGCACCAGCTCGGCTTCGATGGCCTCGGCCAGGGCACGGCCTTCGGCGGTCAGGCTCAGGGCCTTGGCGCGACGGTCCAGTGGATCCTCGCTGCGGCACACCAGGCCAGCCTTGCACAGTTGGTCGAGCAGGCGCACCAGTGAGGGGCTTTCCAGGCCGGCAGCCTGGGCTACGGCCACCTGGTGCACACCGTCGCCCAGGCGCACGATCATAAGCAGCGGCGCAGCGCAGGCTTCGGAAATGCCGTAACCGGTCAGGGCGGTATGGCAGATGCGCCGCCAATGACGGGCGGCGACCACCATGCCACTGCTGACTTGCAGGCGCAGGAGATCAAGGGACATGAAAGGAACCAAGTATATTCATAGTTTGCTAACTATCAATATACGCCTTGCCCTCCCCCTGTCGTCAACAGTGGGTGACGGACAACCGGGTTAAATGTTGTTCATTTTTTAGCCTGTGCCGGCCTCTTCGCGGGTAAACCCGCCCCTACAGGTACCCCACATTTTGAGGCTTGTGGTTTCCCGCGAAGAGGCCGGCACAGGCAACAGAAAATCAGGGCTGGATCTGGTCTTCCAGCTTCATGGTCAGTGCCAGCGTGCTGCCCATCTGCACCGCCCGGTCCCGCCATTCCTGATAGCGCGCTGCATCACGGCTGCTGAAATGCACCGCCAGCTCCTCTGCCGCCTGCACCACCCCCGCCGCTGCCGCCAGCTCCAGCCAGTACAGCGCGGCCTTCAGGTCGGCCTCAACATACAGCCCGTGCATCAGCCGGTAACCCACCTCAAAGCGACAGCGTGCTTCACCCCGCTCGGCCCCGCGCATGAACCATTGATAGGCCTGAACCAGGTCGACCTGCCAGTCCAGGTCGCCGTCGCATACCTCCTCCTCATACAGGTCGCCCAATGCCGCGGCCGCGTGGAGCATGCCCCGCTCAAAGGCCTGCCGATAGCACTCCGCTGCCTGCATGTAGGAAGGGTCGATGCCTTTGCCAAAGTAATGCTGCTGCCCCAGGTTGAACCAAGCGGCGGCATTGCCTTGCAGGGCTGCCATGCGCAGCAGGTGGCCGGCCAGCACGGTATCGGCACGCCAGTACTTGCCGTTGAGCCAGATCCACCCGAGGTCGTTGAGTGCCGCCACGCTGCCCAGCAACGCCTGGCGGCGCAGGTCGGCATACACCGCCTGCAGGTCGCTGGCCTCATCCAGGCGGTTGACCAGCATCGAGCGCTGGCTGGGCAGACCCACACCGGCAAACAGCCACTGTCGCCTCCCGACCGGGGCCGGTGGTGCAATGACCCGCTCGGGAAGAAGGCGGGCAAGCAGCGAATGGATATTGCTGGCAGCAGACATGTTCATCCTCATTGAACGACGCACAACCCCAACCTTCGGCTGTGATGAGGCGTGATTCTGCGTGACGTCACGTCAAAACCTGTCGCGAACGAATCGGCACACGGCAACCAAATGCGAGTTCCTTGATCTGAGCAGGCTGTGGCCAATTGCCATACAGCACGCGTGCCGCCATCCTGTTGCGGCAAGCCTAGACAAGGACGTTACATTTTGCCGTTCGCCACCACTCGCGCCACCCTCAGCCGTCAGTGGGCGCTGCTGCGCCAGCTGCCCAACCGCTCCCCCGGCATTACCAGCGCCGAGCTTGTCTGGGGCCTGCGCGATGTCGGCTTCACGGTCAGCAAACGCACTGTCGAGCGCGACCTCAATGAGCTGTCGCTGATCTTTCCGCTAGAGCGCAATGACAAGAGCATCCCGTTCGGCTGGCACTGGTCGGCGAGTGCGGTGGGCGAGTTGCGCGGTAACTTCGACTTGCTGACGCACCTACGGGGGGATGCGTTGCAACCGGCGACGGGTGAGGGGGTGGAGCTGGTGGCACGGATCAGCGATGCACTGGCGCGGCAACTGCGTGTTGCACCGTTGAGCAGCGACATGCAGCTGACGGCGCTGGAGCATGGGCATCGGTTGCGGGCCACGGTGAGTGACGGCTGGCCATTGCGCTGGTGGCTGTTGAGCCATGGGGATGGGTTGGTGGTGGAGCAGCCTGTGGTATTGAGGGAAGAGATTGGCAAGATCCTGAGCAATGCGGCAGCTCAGTACCAGAATCTGTAGCCTGTACCGGCCTCTTCGCGGGTAAACCCGCTCCCACAGGAGACCGGTGGACCTTGAGTAGTGCACACCTGTGGGAGCGGGTTTACCCGCGAAGGGGCCGGTACAGGCTTACGCACTAGCGCTGCATCCCCCAGCGCCGCACGGTCAGCCGCTCCAGGGTGTTGAACACCAACCCTTCCACCAGCAAACCAATCAGGATCACCACCGCCAACCCGGCAAATACCTTGTCGGTATACAGCTCGTTGCGGTTCTGGAAGATGTACCAGCCCAGCCCGCCTTTACCGCTGCTGGCGCCAAACACCAGTTCGGCGGCAATCAGGGTGCGCCAGGCAAAGGCCCAGCCGATCTTCAGCCCCGACAGGATCGACGGCAAAGCCGCCGGCACCAGGATGTGCAGCACCAGCCGCAGCCCTTTCAGGCCATAGTTCCGGCCCGCCATGCGCAGTGTTTCCGAGACGCCCAGAAAGCCCGCGTAGGTATTCAGGGCCAAAGCCCACAGCACCGAATGCACCAGCACGAAGATCAGGCTATTGTCGCCCAGCCCGAACCACAGCAAGGCCAGCGGCAGCAGGGCAATGGCCGGAAGCGGGTTGAACATCGAGGTCAATGTGCCCAGCAGGTCGCGGCCCAGCTGGGTCGAAACCGCCAGGCTGGTCAGGCCGAATGCCAGGACGATGCCCAGTACATAACCCTTGAGCAGAATCACCAGCGACACGCCAACCTTGGCCGGCAGTTCGCCACTGATCATCCCGTCCCACAGGGCGGCGGCGGTTTGCAAAAAGCCTGGCAACAGCAGGTCGTTGTCCTGATAGCGGGCCACGGCCTCCCACAGCACGGCGATCACCAGCAGGATAACCGCCTTGCGCAGCCAGCCTTGCTGCCACAGGCGCTGGGCCAACGGCAATTGTCGTTCCAGAGGCACACTGAGCAGGGGCTCCAGCTGCACCTCGTATTCCTGGCGTACAGGTGTAGTGGTCATGGCTGAAGCTCCTGTCAGTAGGCGATGCGAATATCGTTAAAACCAAGCTCGTCAGGCTGTTGCGGGGTATCCGCCTCGTCAAACAGCAGACGGTGGATACGCCGGGCACTGGCCTGGAAGTCGCTGCCACCCAGGCTGCCCAGGTCGTACTGATGGCTATGCACTTCGGCCCGTACCCGCCCCGGGTGCGGCGACAGCAGCAGGATGCGGTTGCCAACCACCAGCGCCTCCTCGATGGAGTGGGTCACGAACAGCAGGGTGAACCGTACTTCCTCCCACAGCAGCAACAGCTCTTCCTGCATCTTGCGCCGGGTCAGCGCATCAAGGGCGGCGAACGGCTCATCCATCAACAGGATCTTTGGCTGCGTGGCCAAGGCCCGGGCAATCGCCACGCGTGCCTTCATGCCGCCCGACAGGGTGTGTGGGTAGGCATCGGCGAAGGCGGCCAGGCCGACTTTTTCCAGGTAATGCAGTGCCCGCTCTTCGGCTTCGGCGCGCTTGAGCTGGCCAGACACCAGCAGCGGGAACATGACGTTCTGCTTTACCGTTTTCCACGGCGGCAGCTGGTCAAATTCCTGGAACACCACGATGCGGTCGGGGCCCGGACCACGGACAGCCTGGCCCTGCAAAAGAATCTGCCCTTCCTGCGGCTGGATGAAACCGGCGACAGCCTTGAGCAAGGTGGACTTGCCGCAGCCAGAGGGGCCCAGCAGCACGAAGCGGTCGGCACGGTCGACTTCGAAGCTGACCTGGTGGGTGGCCCGCACCACGCGTTGCGCGGTGCGGTATTCGAGGCTGAGGTTATCCACCTGGAGCAAAGGCGGCGTTGCGACACGGCTCAGGTTGCTGGCCGTGTGGCCTGGCAATGGGGCGGTCATGATCGATCAGCTCCCTTGCAGCGGGCGTTCATCCTGGAAGAAGTAGTCCTTCCACGATTCCGGCTTGTGCTTGATGGCGCCTACCCGATAGAGAAAATCGGCCAGCTTGTAGGTGTTCTTTGGTGTGACGGTGAATTCGTACTGCGGGTTGTCGATCAGCTTGATCAACGCATCGCGGTCGATCTTGGCCTTGGTCACACGGATATAGGTGTCGGCGGCAGCGGCCTTGTCTTTCTGGGCGAAGTCTGCGGCTTCGGCCAGGGCGTCAACGAAGGCCTTGTAGGTTTTAGGGTTGTCCTTGCGGAATTTCTCGGTGGCAAACAGCAAGGTCGGCGAGTTGGGGCCGAGCAGGTCATAGCTGTTGAGCACCACATGCACGTCCTTGTTGGCGAGCACCTGGTCCTGGAACGGTGGGTTGGAGAAGTGCCCGTTCAGCTCGGTACCGCCGGCCAGCAGCGCGGCAGTGGCATCGGGGTGAGGTACGGCGAGGGTGTATTTGTCGAGGCGGTTGTATTCCTTGTCACCCCATTGCTGGGCGGCGGCGTACTGCAGGAAGCGCGACTGCACCGAAACACCGACCGCTGGCACGGCGATGCGGTCTTTGTTGGTGATGTCGGCGATGGTCTTCACGTTGGGGTTGCTGCTGATCAGGTAGTACGGGAAGTTGCCCAGCGAGGCCACGGCCTTCACATTCTGCCGACCCTTGGTGCGGTCCCACACCGTAAGCAGCGGGCCGACACCCGCGCCGGCGATGTCTACCGAGCCGGACAGCAGTGCGTCGTTGATGGCCGAGCCACCCGACAGCTGGGCCCAGTCGACTTCGATGTCGATGCCCTGCTCCTTGCCGTACTTTTCGATCAGGTGCTGGTCACGCACCACATTCAGCAGCAGGTAGACGATGCCGAACTGTTCGGCAATGCGGATCTTGCCTTCGGCCTGGGCCACTGCAGGGGCAGCCAGGCTGCCAACGACCAGGCTTGCGCCCAGGCCGATGCTTGCCGCCAGGCGGCTGATGGATTTGCGCATGATGATGTCCTCAGTCGTCAGAACGGGGCGTCGCCCTGGATGGTGGTGCGGTACAGCTTGCGGCGCAGGTGTGCGGGGCAGCCGGCGGCCAGGTGGATCAACGAGCGGTTGTCCCAGAACACCAGGTCATGGGGCTGCCATTGGTGGCGGTAGATGTTCTGCTCCAGCACGCTCAGTGCGTACAGCTGTTGCAGCACGTCGCGGCTTTCATCGTCGGGCAGGCCGACGATGCGGGTGGTGAAGCCTTCACTGACAAACAGCGCCTTGCGGCCGTTTTCCGGGTGGGTGCGGACCACCGGGTGGATAACTTCCTGTACCTGCGCCAATTGCTCGGCGGTCAGGTTCGGGCGCCAGTTGCCTTCAAATTTGGTTTCGGCGTAACGGGCGGTATAGGAGTGGGCAGCACTGCGGCCCTCGACCACTTTGCGCAAGGCGTCGGGTACGGCGTCCCAGGCTTTGTGCATGTCGGCGAACAGCGTATCGCCGCCTTCGCGTGGCAGTTCCTGGGCATGCAGCATGGAACCGAGGCTGGGCAGCGCTTTGTATGAAAGGTCGGAGTGCCAGAACTTGCCAGCATCACCCAGGCCGATGTTCTGACCGTTTTCGATGATGTTGGAAACGATCAGGATCTCGGGATGGCCTGTAAGCAGGAACTGCTTGAGCACATGGATCTGCAACTCGCCAAAGCGGCGGCTGAAGGCAATCTGCTGTTCCGGGCTGATGCGCTGGTCGCGGAACACCAGGACATGGTGGTCGAGGTGGGCGCGATGGATACGGGCGAAATCCTCGGCGTTGACCGGTTTGGCCAGGTCCAGGCCGATGATCTCGGCGCCTACGGCACCGGAGAACGGGCGGATTTCGAAAACTTGCGGCTGGGCGCTGTCGATGGTCGACAAGGCGTTCGAGGCGGCTGACATTTATCACTCCCACGCAGTGCGCGACTTCAATGGCGCGCAACGATCAGAAACGCACGGGGATTTCCCGTGTGGGTTCAAGTCGTGCGGCGCATCGATTGGTCGACGGGTACGCAGTGGATGTGACTATAAAGTCATAAGCGCGATATTTTAAATACCTTTAAAGCATAACCATATCACTGTCTCCGGGGCTGCCTTACTGTCAGATCAGCCCACCCTGCTCTTCTTCGTCGATCAGGTTGTTGAGGCTGCTGAGCGCCTTGCGCGCGGTGGAGCGGTTGAGCAGCTTGGCCTGTGCGCCGGCAGGCAGGTCGGTGATCTTGAATACCCCCTTGGCGGTCAGCACGTCGATGAGGTCCTCGAGCACGCGGATCATGTCCAGGTCACTTTGCTTGAGCTGGTTGAGGCTGTTTTCCACGACGTCATCGGCAAACCATTCCTGGATATCGGCATGGTCGGCGGGGAGCATTTCGGTGAACTGGTCAAAAGCAGCTGCTTCTACCCGCAGCAACTGGCCAGCGGCGTCGCGTTGCACGTAGAACATGGCGGTGTCCCTCGTCACGTTGGTTCCTTGTTGGTAGACAGCAGCATAGGCAAAGATCGCCGGGCGCGCAGGCCCGGCGCCAGAGTATGCGCTGTCAGCAGATTGCAGGAAAGACCCGTGTGGGAGCGGCCTTGTGTCGCGAAAGGGCCGCGTAGCGGCCCTTTAGCACATCAGCTGTCTTTGTTGTGAATGATGATGGTCGGGTCGGCACCGCTGATCAACGAGTTGACCGTGGTGTTGGACCAGTTCACCCCTTCAAGCTTGATGGTCACATCGGCATTTGCCAGACCGCCAGCATCGTTGAGCTTGCCTTCGCTGCTGACCTGCAATGTGGTCGTGCCTTCCACAGTGGTGAGTTTCAGGTAGTTGTCGATCGTGCTGCCCTTCTCACCCTGCAGCAGATCGCTCAAGTCGATCTTGTCTTTCTCGCCTACCTTGAAGTCCTTGATCACGTCGTTGCCGTAATCGCCCGCCTTCCAGATGAAGGTGTCCTTACCTGCTCCACCGATCAAAGTATCGTCGCCATGACCACCAATCAGGAAGTCATCGCCGCTGCCACCCAACAGAATGTCGTTACCTCTGCCACCATCGAGCCTGTCGATGCCGCCTTGCCCGAAGAGGATATCGTTGCCATTTCCGCCTGTGAGGATGTCATTACCGTCGTTGGCACCCGAGATATCAAATTCGGTGTAGTGCTCGGCGATGTACTGATGCACGTTCTTGGCAGTGATGGTGCTGACATCCACATTACTCTTCTGCGCGACGTACTCCTGCAACCCTTGATAACCCTCGCTGACAACGCCGTTGAGGGTAATCAAGTCACCGAAGATGATGTCGTTGCCATTGCCACCGTCGATGCTATCCGAGCCCGGAACGGTGGCCTCGGTATGTCCGAGAATTGCCGCCGCCAGTTTGGACGGGTCGATATTGGTTTGTGGTTTACCGGCGCTGTCATACTCCTTGAGATCGTTCCAGCTGACATCGTTGTTAAGCCCGATAGCCTGAACTTTAGTCAAGCCAGAAAGCAGCTTGAAGCTGGCCGCCGAACCGTCACTCGCGCTATCCCAACTGCTCGAGTTGCCGGAACCCGCCCGAGAAGAAATCTCGTAGGTGCCATCCCCTTGAGCATGGATCGTCCCCAAGGATCTGTAAGAGTTGTTGACGTAAACATCACCGCTGGAGGTAATAGTAAGTCTTTGACCGTCGATCACCTTGTCGAAATAGTCACCGATCTTAAAGTTGTTTACGTTCACAACATCATCCAAATACGTGCCGCGCCACAGCCGAGGATTAGTATCCTCCTGGTTCTGCCAGAAAGTCGGCTTACCATCGGTGATGAAATACGTCAGGTTCTCCGCCCCAGTGTTACTGGTGGCCATGGTGCTCTTGAAGAAGTTGGCCGTTGCCTTGAACACATCTTCATAGTTGGTACCGCCACCATAGTACTCACCGCCCAACATCGAATTGAGCACCGCCTGCAGCTTGCTGAGGGCATTCGAATCGGCAAGGTTGACCGAGACGTTCTTGTTAACCTGACTGTCGAAGTCAGCCAGGAAGATGTTCACCGTACCCGAGGCATCAGATCCCAAGCTGGCTTTGAGTGAATTGAACACCGATGCAAGCTGTGCCTTGGCATCGGCAATCGATTTTTCGCTCATGCTGCCGGAGCTGTCGACCATGAATGCGATGTTGTAGTTTTTGCCCTGAACCACGTTCAAGCCAGATACATCTGCCACGATGATATCGTTGCTTTCGCCACCCGTGAGTGTGTCGTTGCCCGTGGTGCCGACTGCTGGCTTGTAGTCAGCCTTGTAGACCGTAACCGGAATCTGGCCGGGGGTGCTATCCGAACCACCAAGGCTTTCAGTAGCGGTAGCGGTTACTGCGATAGTGAACTTGCCCTCGTAGTAGGCTGGCGGCGTCAGTGTCAGGCTGCTGAGTTTCCAGCCAGTTACATCTACAGGCGTACCGCCCACCTTAATAGTGTGGCCCGCACCATCGCTCAGCACCGAACCAGCCGGAATGCCACTGAGGCTTACGCTCAAGCTTTCAGAGCCGTCGGTGTCAGTAAGGCCAGCAGTAATGCCAACCAACTTGACCGAGCCACCTTCCGGGCCTTCGTTCAGCTTGTAGCCGTCGTAGTAGCTCTGGCCATTAACAGTGTGCAAGTCAGACGCAGTCAGGCCTGCGGTGGCCATGTCCGCCACGCTCTGGTACATCGGGATGTTGGCACTGCTCAGGTCAACCGCAGTACCCGAACCGACCTTGATATTAAGGTCATAGCTACCAGGACCTGCCTGGTTAGCATGGTAAACCTCGATCGGGTAGTAGCCGCTGGCTTTAGCCGTGAAGGTACCCGAAATCTGTCCACCGCCACCCCAAGTGGTGGTTACGACCGTAGTACCGCCCACGGTGACCACCAAACTATCATCGGCAGTGCCGCTGAAGGTGTAGGTTTTGCCTTCTTCCAGATAGATCAGGCCAGAGGTTTTCGAGCCACTGCCAGCGTTGACGCTGCCATCAGACTTTACATCCGTGGTAGAGCCCGTTGAGGTCGCGATACCCGAGTTGGCGAATACGGTCTTCAATGCGTCGCCCGTAATGCCGTTGCCATCGGTCCCCAGTCCTTTCAAAGAAGTCCAAACTTCCTTGATCAAAGACTTGGACACGACATCGGCGCTGCCGATGCTCAGGGTGGGTTTATCAGCCTGCGGAGCGATGTCGACTTTCATGGTCACTTCGCTGCCGGTATTGGTGCCATCGTTCGGTTTGTACTTGAACTGGGCGTAGTCAGCCTGCTTGTTACCAACGCCGGCACCGCCGTATCCATCAATGCCCGACTGGTTCAACTTCGGTACGAACTTGAGGTAGCCCTTGTCAATGTCGGCCTGGCTGACCACCTGGCCCGAAGTCACATTGCTCCACGTGTTGGTGGTGCTGTTGTAGGCCTTCAGGCTGCCGTCAACCGGAATCGATGCGATCGTTACGAACAGGCCGGTGTTGCCATCGGCATCAGTAACATTGAAGTCACTCCACTTGAAGAAGTACTCGGTATCTTCCACACCTGTGACGGCACCGCCAGTCGAGACAGGCAGGTGGTCATTGTCGAGGATGGTGGTAGTCACGCTCGACTTGCTGCTGTCTACCTGCAGGTTCTCGAAGCTGCCACCGGTAGCGGTCTCGATCTTAACCACAAAGTTCTCAGCACCTTCGACGAGCTTGTCGTCGATGGTAGCGATGTTGAAAGTCGCGCCTGTGCTATTGGCCGGGATCGTCACGGTGGTGACACCGGTGAAGTCCTCACCGTTTTTGGCGGTGCCGCTGTAGCTGAGGGTAATGGTGACCTCGGCTTTGGCTTCGTGACTGAGGGTCAGTGTGTAACGGCTGGTTTCACCTTCAGTCAAAGAGGTGGTGCCAGTAATGCCAACTGTGGACACATCGCCCTGGTTGCCGGCGCCTGGAGTACCCACGCCTGGTTCGTCGACCACTTTGGTGCTGGCCGCCTTGTCGTCCAGCTTGAGATCTTCGAAGCGGCTTGCACCTGGGCCTGCCACCGACTGAAGCGACAGGCTGACGGTGGACTCGCCGATGTACACGTTGTCCGGCGCAGCCACGGTCACACTACCGCTGCTTTGGTTAGCCGGTACGGTGATGGTGGTTTTGCCGTCGCTCAGGGTGAAGGTCAGGGCACCGTGGTTGTTGATCGGCAAGCCAGTCGGGCCGGTCAAGGTGACGGTGTAGACGATGTTGCCGCCTTCGGTCACTTGCTCGGTAGCCGTCAGCTTGGCCACGACTTCGGTCAGGGTGTCCTTGATTTCGAC